>JAQVKF010000013.1 GCA_028694795.1 Thermoguttaceae bacterium
ATTGAGCCTTGGCGTATCCCTGTTCCGCCGCCTTGCGAAGCCATTTTACCGCTTCGGCTCCATCTTCCGGTACCCCAACCCCATTGTAATACCCCACGCCAAGACTATATTGAGCCTGGGCGTCTCCCTGTTCCGCCGCCTTACGAAGCCATTTTACCGCTTCGGCTCCATCTTTCGGTACCCCATTTCCATTGTAATAGCAGACACTAAGACAGTATTGAGCCTCGGCATGCCCCTGTTCCGCCGCCTTGCAAAACCATTTTACCGCTTCGGCTTCATCCTTCGGTACCCCAGTCCCATTTGCGTAGCAAACGCCAAGATTATATTGAGCATTGGCGGCTCTCTGTTCCGCCGCCTTGCGGAACCATTTTACCGCTTCGGCTTCATCTTTCGGTACCCCAAACCCATTGTAATAACCGACGCCAAGATTATATTGAGCCCGGGCGTTCCCCTGTTCCGCCGCCTTGCGAAACCATTTTACCGCTTCGGCATCGTCTTTGGCAACCACTACACCGTGGTAAAAGCAATAGGCATACAAAAACTGTGCCTCTGGGATTCCACGTTTTGCGCCTATTTTCCACAATAAACGTCTGGCGGGTTTCATTTCCTTAGCAAGAAACTCGCGTGAAACCACCCCTTTTTCAAGTTGGTTTTCCAATGCGTGAAAATCGGCCAAAATCGCCGTTCGGAGCGGCGTATCTTCCTCCGCGTAAAGCGAATTTGAGCAAAAATTCCACGTACAAAAACTCAAAATAACAGCAAAACACCATAACACAAGACAACGAGCAACAGCCATGACAACCTCCGTCCTTAATTGTGGAGTTTGGACATTCGCCTCAGATTCAAACGCGGTAAGAATTTTCCCGCCGATTCGCTTGTACTCAGAAAGATGAGCCGTGTCAATATGTACCCTAAAACGACGGGGAATGGCACGGCTGAACAGATACACGGTAGTCGTTGTCACAAGGTGGAAAAATGGTTGCTCACAGAGGCAATTCCAAACCATTGGTTTCATTCGGTTTGGGTGCTGGTTCGGCGTCCTCTTTCGGCATTTCCGCCGCGGGTTCTTCCGCTGGCAACACGGGATCCGCCATCGGAACGGGTGAGACCCCTGGATTGATGGGTGTTTCTGAGGCAGTGGGCACCGGAACCGGACCAACCGGCGCTGGGGCCGCTGTCGGCGGAGTAGGCGGAGTTGCTGTCGGAGTCAGCGTCACTGTCGGCGGAGTTAACGGTACCGAATCCACTGGAGTCGGGGTCGGGGTTGCTGCCGGTGCGGGTACCGCTGTCGGTGGAGTTGACGGAGGCAAGACCTCTGGAGTTCCATTCGGCTGATTAGGCCATCTTGGCGGCACCCCCCCCGACAGTCCCGTCGGGCCGCCATTTTGTCCCATCGGACCGGGCCCCCCCATCATGACGTGATCGTCAGGCCCACCACGCATACCCGGCTGTCCCATCGGGCCGCCATCTTGCCCCATCGGACCGGGTCCTCCCTGTGGATTTCCCGGAGCTTCCATTGCCGGAACCTCGCTCGCCACCGGAGCGGAAGTACCGCCGCTCTTCGCCGCCATGATCAGAGCCAAACCGATCACGAACGTACCGAACATCGCCGTCAACATTTTGTCCGTTTTCTTATCACAACCTTGGAATTCTTTCCAAATGAACACACCCCACAACGCGGAGACAAGAGTCGCACCCTGACCGAGACCATACGCGATTGCGGGACTGGCTTTCGTCGAGGCAATCACATTGACACTCGTACCAATGCACCAAATCGCACCACCCAACAACCCCCAAAGGTGGTCGTTGCCGGATCCCTTCCAGTAACCTTCCGGAGCGACCGCTTCACCTTGGAACGGATGTTTCATAATGTACGGATTAAACCAGAAATTGCTCACTAAAACACCCAACGCGAAGATAAAAGTCGCGGTGTACGGAGATAGTTTGCCACCCAAATCCTGCAGACCGTCAAAACTTCCGGGCATTGAGGCGGCGACAAAGTAATAGAAAAACGCCATCAAAACGCCCGCCGCGATCGAAACCAGTAGTCCCTTTTTAATCGCGCTGGTCGCGTTCGCGTCGTCGGTGTTCGACTGAGCCGCCCTCGCGCGGTATGCCAACGCATTGAGTACAATCGCCGCCGTCACGAAAAGGACACCGATAAACAACAGCCACGGATCGCCCTGCTGGTTTGCCATGTAATTCACCAGCACACCTAACACAAGAGCTAAACCAATCCCCACTGGAAACGCCACGGAGATGCCCGCGATTGCGATCGCTGCCACAAGCAGAATATTCGCCGCGTTGAAGACGATACCGCCCACAAACGCCGACAACACATTCGGAACGGTCGCCTGACCAATGTTCGACCAGAATCCCCAACCAGCGGGATCACCCGTATTGCCAAAAGTTAGGGCCATCAGCAGCGACATGCTTACAATACCGAGCACATAGTCCCAATAAAAATACTCAAAACGCCATTTGACCATCTTCTGGGTATTCGCCCACGATCCCCAACATAACATCGTCACGATACAAAGCAGTATCGCTACGACCGGTGATTCGACTAAAAACATCGTTTGATCTCCTTATTATTTTTTCACTATTACGTACAACGCATTTCGAACGACGGTACGGAGGAGGCTTGCGATCCATTTCCGATCGGAAACAGGTCGCATAGAAACTTAGCCAAAGTGATGAACGATACCGCAGTGAACAGACGCGGCGTAAACCCCATCCTGTCCATTGGAAAACACGCCCCGTCGGTATTCACGAAACAGACCGCACCCACATGGCGGATTCTCCGTTTTACGGCACAAAATTAGGCGGCAATGACGGATCGCTCGGAGGCATCATTCCTTGCGGAAAACGTACCACATTCAGCTCGCCCGTCGTCGGATCGTATTGGTATCGATCATTTGGCGGAAGCCCCGGTAACGGAATCTGATTCGCCACGATAATCTGATTGTAATACTCTTGCGCCGTGCGGGGTGGATATTCATTCACGGCTTTGTATAGTCGCATCGCATCCGGAATCTGGATATCAAACGTGATCTTTTCACGCCCCGTAAAATAGGTTTTGATCGACAGACTGATTGGATTATTCCCAAGTTCCTGTCCTGTACCAGTGACATTGCCGGTCGCCCGTCGTACTTCCGGTTGCGGTACGGCCGCGGGTGGTTCAGACGAACTTGCGAGCGGTTCGGACGAACTTGCGGATGATTCAGCCGAACCGGAGGGCGTCGCAGTTTTTTCCGATTTCGTGGGTGTATTGAAGAAGTGGCTCATCGCGGCTTGTTTCTTCGGTTTCGAGGAATCACCGCAACCCACATTCGATAAAAAGGTTACCAAAAGGAGCGAAACGATCGTCAACCACTGTAGACACGTGTGACGCTGGAAACACGAATGGCTCTGAAAACACGCATGACCTAAGTTATTTCTCTTTTTCATCCATTTTCCTCCGTCGATATGGGTGGTATCTCCGCGGGTATGCCGAAAAAACTGCCGGATTCTCCATTCTAATCGGAGACATACTCGAAACACAACTGGAAAAATCAAACTCATTGCAAAAATTTTCTATACTTACCTATTTTATCCCAACATTTTTTCAAAACGTTTTGGGATGGGAATGGTCATGAGATTCAAAAGAGGATAGAATGAACGCGGTATATTTTCTGTGCTGCGTGGTTGGGCAAAAATGACACCCGCGGATGGTGCCGGCTTGCGAGGCTTTTCGATCCGTTGTCGTGAGGTGCGGTAGAATCAATTTTGTCAGGTGTTGATTTAGGGTGTGTTCACGCAAGTTGGCACCCCCATCGGAGCGACGGCAGCACCAATGTCAGGTAAAAAGGGTGAGCCGACGAATGCCTGGAACGGAGTGACCGCGTCGTCGGCAGTACTTCGCCGAGTTGGCATTACCATTGTCAGGTAAAAAGTTTGCGCATTTTCGTAGAAAATGCTTTTTCGCCAAACTTTTTTGAGACGAAGAACCCATGAGAGGAACCTTTTTGCAAAAAGTTTCCCCTCAAATTCCATTTCCAAAACTTTTTACTAGACGCACGAACTCCAATATCAACCGACATGAACCACTCCAATTGCGGTCATTTCATTCTTGACTATCGGTTTACGCAATTATATGTGAACAGGCCCTAAATGAGAAATCAATTTTGAATCAGAAAATGGACTTGGATAAGGAACACGAACGATGGCTTTGGACGAAGTAAAAAAATATCTCCGCGATAACGCCACTCTATTTGAGGCAACGCTGACGGAACTGCTGAAAATACCGACGATTAGCGCGGAAAGCGAACATCGTCCGGATATGTTGCGAGGCGCGGAATGGTTGGCCGACTACCTAACGAAAATGGGGCTGCCGATGGTCGAAGTGCTTCCCACCGTGGATCGAACGTCTGGCGAAGCGAAAGCGGGAAATCCGGTTGTCTATGCCGAAACGCCTTATGTCGCTGGTGCTCCGACGATCCTCGTTTACGGTCATTACGATGTCCAACCGGTTGATCCGATTGAGCTATGGAAAACACCCCCGTTTGAACCAGTTATTCAAAATCGCCGCATGTATGGGCGTGGTACCTCCGATGATAAGGGGCAATTGATTACGCATGTTTTTGCGACTGAAGCGTGGATGAAAACAGCTGGACGTCCTCCATTGAATATCCGGTTTTGTTTCGAAGGTGAAGAGGAAACATCCAGCGGTGGTCTCGAAGATCTGTTGCAACGGGAACCACAACGCTTTGCTTGCGATGCGATGGTTGTCAGCGACACTTGCCAATTCGGTCCCAATCGTCCCGCAATCACTTGTGGTTTGCGTGGAATTTCGTATTGTGAAATCGAATTGACTGGGCCGAATCGCGATCTGCATTCCGGGACATTTGGGGGGGCGGTCACCAATCCAGTGAACGCTTTAACGCGGATACTTGCCGATATGATTGACGCGGACGGTCGAGTTCAGATTCCAGGTTTTTATGATGGTGTCGTCGAATTGACGGCGGAAGAACGCGAGGAGATTCGGCGGATGCCGTTCGATGAGAGGGCTTTTTTTGAAGAATTGGAAGTAACCGGCACAATTGGTGAAAAAGGATATACAACGACCGAACGTCGTTGGATACGCCCGACGTTCGACATCAATGGTATCTGGGGCGGATTCCAGGGAGAAGGTTCCAAAACGGTGCTACCGGCAAAAGCGTCGGCCAAGTTTAGCTTTCGACTCGTGCCGAATCAGGACCCGGAACAGATAGCCAACGCGACCAAAGCGTGGATTGAAAAGCGATTACCGACGGGCGTTACGATGAAGTTTACATACTTGCACGGTGGACGTGGCGTGTTGAGTTCCACAGCCAATCCGTTCGTTCGTGCGGCGGCGGCGGCGGTCGAGGAAGCGTTCGGTGTGGCTCCGCTTTATATGCGTGACGGCGGCTCGATTCCGATTATCGCCAAATTCGCGGAGGTCGTAAACCCCGCCATGTTACTGGTCGGCTTGGGACTCGATATGGATCAAATCCATTCGCCTAACGAAAGTTTCTCAATGGACGACTTCCAGAAAGGAATTTTATCGAGTGCGATTCTGTGGGAGAAACTGGCTCTGGTGAAGTAACACGCGGCGAAAAATTGCGAGGTATCTTGCGATGAATCTTTATCGGGCATTGAACCGCCGTTTAGGCTTTGTTTTGGTACAGGAATAGATGGATGGAAACCTCGAAAAATCGGATGTCACGACGTGGTTGGTTGGAAGCGAGTTTGGTCATCGGTGCGGCGGGTTTCGTGGTGAAACCGTCGTTTGGCCAATTCAAAACAACGCAAAAACCGGAGAGTGGTGCGAATGACTCAAACAAACCGTCGAAAAAGCCCCCAGTGGACGCCTCGTTAGGTGATGTGGAACCGTTAGAACGGACGACGCTTGGGACCGGTCCGCGATATGGTGAGGCTAAGACGCAAAAATGGCGTTTTGGTATTTCCATGAAGGCAAAATCAACCGCGACGACCGAGATGTACGGTTATATTCCGGTGCCGCAGGGATGGCCGGAACAGGTAATTTCCGACGAGCAGGAAGATTTTTCGCCGGATATTCGTGTCACATTTGAGGAACTTTCAGGCGTGCGGGTAATGGTGGTTCAATTCGCGGCGCTGCGTCCCGGACAGGAGGCAAAAGCGATTTTGACCTGTGAGATCAAAACTCAACCGATTTTGGCTCCTGAAGATACGGGGGTCTATCGGATTCCCACTCGTCTGGATAAGGCCATGCAGCAATATCTTCGTCCGACGCCGAAAATCACCATGCCGGCCAAAGCTCGCGCGATCCCAAAGGAAACGGGTTACAGCAAAACGGGCACCACGTGGGCTGAGTTGCGAAAAATTTACGACTATATTTTGAAGACGTATTCATTTGATAAGGCCTGTGGTATTTATGATACGGATCAGGTATTGCGAGGCAAGCGAGGCAATGCGTTTGGGGTGAACGGTCTTTTCGTCGCGGTCTGTCGCTCACTCGGCATTCCCGCTCGCATTGTCTGGACACTTCCGAGTAATTGTCATTGTGAGTTTTATCTTGAAGATGGCGAGTCGCACGGTTTTTGGTTCCCCGCCGATTTGACGCAACGAGGCATGTTTGGGAAACGCGAATCGACCGGACCGGTGTTTCAGCGTGGTGATTCGTTTCAGCCGCCTTGGGACCGCTCGCAGCGGCTTCACATGCTCAACGAATCAATCAAAGCGGGCGCGGTTGGCGAAAAACCGGATCATAAATATATCCGCGAACCGGCCATGTAACTGAGCGGGACGGGATGAGAACGGCGAGCGCACCATGCGGCGCGACCACTTGTGCGGTAAGCCGGGAGAGAAGTAAAAGGGATTGACGTGTCCGCAGGTGCGCCGTGTGAAGCGGCGGCACCAACGTCAGGTAAAAAGTTTGCGTATTTTCCGCGAAAATGCTTTTTTAGTCGAACTTTTTTGAGGTGAAGAATCAATGAGAGGAAACTTTTTGCAAAAAGTTTCCCCTCAAACTCCCCTTCCAAAACTTTTTACTAGACGCACAAACTTCAATATTAACCAACATAAATCACCTCGGTTGCAATTATTTCATTCTTGGCCATGGTTTTTACCATGTGATAATATATGAAAACGCCCTAGGGTGTGTTTATGTCATTTGACGTAGCGATTGCGTCAGACTCGCAAACTTTAGTACTGGTTGGCTCCTCGCGAGCCGGGGAGATGAGACGCAATAATTCGTCCTGCAACAGCGTTTCTCGTTCGAGCAGCACGGCGGCAATACGTTCTAAGGCCTCCCGTTTCTGTTCGAGCAGGTGTGTGGTCGCGGCGAGATTTTCATCCATCATGCGAGCCATTTCAGCATCGATACGCGCGGCCGTCGCCTCACTCATACGAGATTCGTGATCGGAAGTCGAATCGTCACCGAGAAACACCGAACCCGTTCGCCCATGGAACGCAAGTCGTCCCAACCGGCTCATTCCGTACTCGACAACCATCGAACGCACAAGTTCCGTCGCGCGTTCGAGATCGTTTTGGGCACCAGTGGACGGTTCACCAAAAACGAGTTCCTCGGCAATCGTTCCACCGAGCAGCGTTTGGATATTGACTTCGATTTCACTTCGAGTCATGAGAAATCGGTCATGTTCCGGACGTTGCATCGTCCATCCGAGCGCACCGAAACCACGTGGAATAATGGAAACTTTGTGTACGGGATCGGCTCCTGGCAGACAACACGCGACCAGTGCGTGCCCCGCCTCGTGGAACGCGACACGCCGCTTTTCTTCCTCGCTCATGACCCGGTGGCGTTTTTCGAGTCCGGCAGTAATCCGTTCGACCGCGGCGTCCAATTCGGTCATAGTCACTGTGGTCAATCCCCGTCGCGCGGCGAGTAGCGTCGCCTCGTTGATCAAATTTGCCAAATCGGCTCCCGCGAACCCCGGTGTGATCGCCGCCACCCGGTCCAGATCGACCGCGGCGTCCAATTTAATCTTTGTCGCGTGGACACGCAAAATCGCTTTTCGTCCCTCGAGGTCCGGACGATCGACCAGAATGTGCCGATCGAATCGACCCGGACGCAACAGTGCCGCATCCAACGTTTCTGGACGATTCGTCGCCGCAATGACGATCACGTCGGTATCGGTGCTGAATCCATCCATCTCGACGAGGAGTGCGTTGAGCGTCTGTTCACGTTCGTCATGTCCACCCGGTCCGCCATTTCCACGTGTCTTACCTAATGCGTCCAATTCATCGATAAAAATAATGCATGGGGAACGATCTTTCGCTTGATTGAAAAGGTCACGGACACGCGCCGCGCCAACTCCGACGAACATTTCGACGAAATCGGAACCGGATAGGCTAAAAAACGGTACGCCGGCCTCTCCCGCAATCGCTCTAGCGAGCAGCGTTTTGCCCGTTCCCGGAGGGCCTACGAGCAACACACCACGTGGAATACGTCCGCCCAACGCACGAAATTTCTCCGGGGTTTTGAGAAAGTCAACAATTTCACGCACTTCCTCAACCGCTTCATCGGCACCGGCGACATCCGCGAACGAGGTTTCGAGTTCTTCCGGTTCGTAAATCCGGCTCGTATTTTGTCCCATCGCAAGCGCACCCGAGGCAAAATTACGGAAAAACAAGTACAGAAGTAGCGAGATCGGAAGAACAAATAGGAAACTCTTCATCAGTTCCGACCCGATGCCAGGTGGATCGTCCGCCGTCGCCTCCGGATAGCGTTCGAGTAACGTAAGCAGCTAAGGATCTTCCGTCAAACCGTATCGAGAGACACGACATTCGACTTTTTCCGCGGTCGTCTCGTCAATTTTTTCACGATCGAGCATCGACGGAGCCTTCTCCTGAGTCGCAAACGGTCGTTCACTTCGCAACGTTTGCCCAGTGATTTCGTCCGGCGTTACCCGAATATTTTTCGGTATCGCGAGCCAAACGTCGTGAGCGGCGTTCGTTTTTTTCGTCTTTTCATCCTGATTTTGGGGCGGTATGCAAACCATTCCATTTTTAAGAAATGTTCGAAATTGCGGATAGGATAACGTCACTTGTTCCGCCTTTTGCCAAGTATTCCATCCCCACCACAATCCGACACCCAGCAACAGGAAAATGATCACGCCGGATACTCCACTTAACCGAGGCTTTTTCGGCGAATTAGAACCCTTGAAACGCTCTTTTTCCCGCGAACGCTCCGTGGGAGTGTCTCGGTCCGATTTTTTTGAAACATTTTTTGTTTCTGTCGTTACCGATTCGGGGGGTTGGGGTAATAATTCCGATGGTGAGAGCGTAGATTCCGGCTGTGCGGACACCGATTCGGGGGGAGGAGACGTGGGTTCTGTCCGAACGACGTGATCCAGCACCAATCCATTTTTATTTTGCGTATCTTCTCCAATATCACCCCGTACAGGTTCCACTTCTTTCGGTGGATCATTTTCGGACGCACGATTCATTTCGGGATTCATGGATGACAACCTTTTCTGAAACCGTTAATTGTGATAGTATGGAGATTGGAAAACGTTTGTGTCGCCAAATGTGTTGGGCACTATGGGTTTCGGTCCCTACTCACACCCCTTTATATTACCCGTTTTAACGTATTTCGTCGAGCGTGTCCCCAAAAATGGATGATTTAGAGTTTTTGCCATCCCCGTCCTCTCCCATTCCAGAAGCTGGTAAGCCGTCGCATCGGTCAAACTCAGCGTCGTCTGGGGTAAACGTGTCGGATTTGTCCGAAGTGTCGGAGTCGGTGGTCGTATTGGGCAGCACGGGTAGTATCGGTCGAAGTGCGTTGGATGTAATCGCGGCATCCGGTGGTCAATTACGGCCTTGGGCACTTTCGGCGCATCGTAATGTGCGGTTATTTGCCGAACAGATCGCTCGCTTTCGCCCACGTTACGCGGTTTTGACCTCCGAACTGGCCTACCACGAGTTCCGTAAGGAGCATATGTCGGTTTTGTCGGCGAATGTGAAAAAAGAGTCGTCGGATGGGATCAATGGAACAGACTGGACATCGACGACGGAACTTTTGTATGGTGACGAGGGGATTCGTCAGGTGGTACGAGACGCGCGGACCGACATCGTGCTTTCGGCGATTGTGGGCATTGCGGGGTTAGCGGGCACGTGGGAGGCGGTCGACGCGGGAAAAACAGTGGCCTTGGCGAATAAAGAAAGCCTCGTGGTTGGTGGTGACTTGATTACCCGTCGCGCGGCACAGAGTGGTTCGCAAATTCTGCCGGTCGATAGCGAACATAGCGCGATTTTCCAAGCGTTGCGTTGCGGAAAACGGTCCGAAGTGGCAAAAATCTGGTTGACCGCCAGTGGTGGTCCTTTTTATGCGACACCCTTGGAACAGCTTGCCGCGATTACGCCACGGCAGGCATTGGCCCATCCGACATGGAGTATGGGGCCAAAAGTCACGATTGATTCCGCGACGCTCATGAATAAGGCGTTGGAATTGATTGAGGCACGTTGGTTATTCGGAGCAACGGCGGCGGAGTTGGGCGTGGTGATCCATCCACAATCAATCGTCCATTCGATGGTCGAATATCGCGATGGAAGCGTCATTGCACAACTGGGGATTCCGGATATGCGTCTTCCAATTCACCACGCGTTGTACCGTGCAAAACGTCCGGAGAGTGTCGCAAGGCGGCTCGATTGGCGTGAGATGCGACGATTGGAATTTTATCCTCCGGACGCGGTAAAATTTCCGGCTATTTCGCTCGGATTACAGGTCATTCGGGAGGGGGGCGTATTGGGTGCGGTACTCAACGCAGCCAACGAGGTGGCGGTCGCCGCATTTTTAGATCAAAAGATATCATTTCAACGCATTGTACCGATCGTCGAGAAGGCGGTCTCCACATACACAAACCGACCAGTGGAATCGCTTGCGCAACTTGCGGAGACGGACGCCACGGTTCGGGAGGAGGTTTTACGTTGGCTTTGAATTTCGCAACACTCACTGGTGGGGTATTTGGCATATTCGGCGGTTCGACATTCGCGGAATCGACGAGCATGTGGTCGGACATGATTGATTTTTGGGTCCCGAAACTCGCGGCGATTTTAGGATTTGGCTTTTTGATTTTTATCCACGAGTTAGGCCATTTTCTCGCGGCCAAGGCGTGCGGCGTCCAATGTGACCGATTTTATCTCGGTTTTGGCAAGGCGATCATCAAAAAGAAATGGGGCGGCACGGAATATGGAATCGGTTGGATTCCACTCGGTGGTTACGTCATGATGCTCGGACAGGACGACGATCCGCGTAAATTAAAAGAAGAAACCGAACGAGCCAAACAGAAAACGGCTCCAATGCTGGCCAATCCCGAAAACAACGATGGCGATCACGCTAACGATGTCGATGAGAATGCCGCGACCAGCGGTCCAGTGGCAGGTGGTAACGCGAGCGGTGAATTCGATCCGCGAAGTTATCTGGCAAAACCGGTGTGGCAGCGGATGATTATCATTTCGGCGGGCGTGTTCATGAATTTTGTGGCGGCGATTTTTCTCGGCGCATGGGCATACGCCCATGGCGTGAATGAAGTTTCGCCGGAGATCGGAGCATTGCGAGCGGGTGGCGGTGCGTGGGAAGCTGGCCTCGATGTCGGTGATCGTATCGAACAGATCGGCGACGAAAAGATTAACAATTATAAAGATATGAACATTGCGGTGACCTTCGGTCCGAGTGGTACGGACGGTGACGGTCATGCGGTTTCGGTACCGGTGGCGGTTTCTCGACGTGGGGTGGATGGACAGTTTCGTACGGTCGTGCTTGACGTAACGCCGCGGATTTTCCCCGGCGAATCACGTGCACGTTTCGGGACCTCTTCGTCGCAAACGCCGACCATAGCTCCGCTTGGTGATGTGCTTCCGGGATATTTGCCACAGTGGCAGCGTGATTTTTATCGTGATTTTGGCGGACGAACGATTACGGCGGTCGATGTGCTGGAATCTGCCAGTGGTACGGTGAGCGATTCTACGGTCCAAACGACTGGAATGAAAACGCTTGAAACCCGTTCGATCCATGTTTATGCCGATTTGGCGAAAGTTTTTGCGCGTTATCCAGAGCGGGCGTTGCGATTTCATTTTGCGGCAGAAGGAAAGCAACCGGAGGCGATGACCGTCGTGCCACCAGTGCCAATGATGTTGCCAATCCAGAAAAATACGGATGCCGCGATGGTATCACAGGTCGGTCCGATCGTGCGAGTGCGTAAGAATTCGGCCGCCTTTCAAGCGGGATTGCAGAATGGCGATCGGATCATCGCCATGGATGGCGAACCGCTTGGCGATGCGATCCTATTCGCGCAAAAGATGCGTCAGAAAGCGTTTTCGGAAAATCCAACCGTAAAATTAACCGTGGAACGCGCGGCCACCCCGAATACCGCTGATGCCGCAGAATCGAACGAAGAAAAATCGACCACAGCCGAATCGGCTTCCGTCGGCGAAACGACTCCGGTTGGAGTGGCCGCCACGGAGGTGACTTCCGCGTCTGATGCGAACCCCACGGAAGTACCGTCTGACACAAAAGAAGCGACTCAAACAGAGACGACCACCTTGGTGAACACGGAAGAGGTGAGTGTGACGCTTGAACCGGTCGAACGGTTTGATGCGCCAACGATTGCCGCAGATCCCACAGTAGTGATGGGCGATCCACTTTCGATTCCGCAGTTGGGCGTGGCGTTGGAATCAATCGTCCCGGAGGGTTTGACCCACGCACAGTTCCTGCTGCCGGAATCGGTCGAGGGTATGGACGCCGCGACATGGCAAACGAAACGTGCCGAATTGACCGAACAACTGAATGTGATTTCCTTTGCGGATGGTGTGAGTTGGCCATGTTTTGTCGAGCTTTGCCAACAATACTTCCCGATGGGAACCCGTGCCGTATTGGAGGGGAACCGTCCGCCATCCACACGAATCGAGGCCGATCTGGTCGCCTCGACGACCCTTTTCCAACCGAACCACGGTGTGACCTGTATGCCCGCCATCACGCTGGTTCAAGCGAAATCGTGCGGCGAAGCAATGCGATACGGTGTGGATGAAACGGTGACCGGAGCAGGATTGGTCTTCCGTGTTCTTGGTAATATAGGAAAACTAAAGAAAGATATCGGCGGTCCGATTGCGATTTTCAAGGGCGCAAATGACACGGCGGCGGCGGGACTTTCGCCTTATCTGATCTTTTTGGTCATGATCAGCGCGAACCTTGCGGTGCTGAATATTCTGCCGATTCCGGCACTGGACGGTGGACATCTCGTATTCCTCTTGTGGGAGGGCGTGACGGGAAAACGTCCGAACGAATCGGTACAAGTCGCGTTGACGATGATCGGCATTGCGCTTCTCATGACGCTGATGTTCTGGGCGATCGGTCTGGATATCGCGAGGCTGTTCGGACTGATGTAAACCGATATAAGAATGAGGATACCGCAGAGAATTCGATATCCAAAGAGAATTCAACGAATAGGAATGATTCCATGACGACATCTGAACCCTTCTTAAAAATACCCCATTTTGACAGCCGAAACGAAAATATTCACACGATGATGAAGGCGTTGCGTCAAAAACTTTCGCCCCGCGGTAATATAGTTTCCGCCGCGGGTCGTCAACGGACGATCGAAATTTTTGGCGAACCGCTCACGCCGCAGCAGACGGTGGACAAAATTTGTAACGACGTCCAGACAATGGGGTTAGAAGCGGTTCTGGACTATTCGAAACGGATCGACCATGCGGAGCTGACCGCGGGGACCGTGCGGGTTCCGCTGTCGGAATTACAGGCGGCTCATGCGGCGGCGGATCCCGAATATTTAGCGGCGGTCCGGCGGATTCGCTCGCGAATTGAACGCTTCCAAAAGGCAATTCTCCATCAAAATGTGCGCATTGAGGTCGAAGATGGATATCTGGAAGAATGGTATCGTCCACTGCATCGGGTCGGCTGTTGCGTTCCGGGTGGTGCGGCGGCCTATCCGTCGAGTGTCTTGATGAATTGTGTGCCGGCCCAGGTCGCTTGTGTCGATGAAATCGCTGTCATGGCGCCACCGACGGCCACTGGTTCGTATAATCCCGATATGTTGGCAACTTGTTACGAGATTGGCATTACAGAAGTTTACCGCCTGGGCGGGGCGCAGGGCGTAGCGGCGTTGGCGTATGGTGTGACGGCAGCGAATTGCGAGGTGGTGATTCCGAAGGTCGATAAAATCGTTGGACCGGGCAATCTTTTTGTGGCTTTGGCAAAGCGGCACGTTTTTGGCGAGGTGGCGATTGATTCGATCGCGGGACCGAGTGAAGTGGTCGTGATTGTTGATTCGACGACCCGTGCGGATTATACGGCTTACGATTTACTGGCTCAAGCGGAACACTCTCCCGGGGCGAGTATTTTAATCGGTTGGGATGCGGCGGCACTCGAACGTGCGGAAGCGGAAATCGCCAAACGCTTCGGACCATTGGAACGAGGGCAGTTGGCACGCCAGTCGATGGAGGAGTTTGGAGCGATTATTCTAGCGAAAGACGCGGAAGATGCTTGTTGTTTGACGGATGAAATCGCACCGGAACATCTCCACATTGCGACGGAAAACGCTCGTGAGCTGGCCATGAAGATACGGAACGCGGGAGCGATTTTCCTCGGCAACCATACGCCGGTCGCGTTGGGTGATTATGCTGCGGGGCCGTCGCATACATTGCCGACCAGCGGCACCGCACGATTTGCCTCCGGGCTTTCCGCAAACGACTTTTTGCGTCCACACAGCGTCCAACATTTTGAACGAGCGGGACTTGATCATCTGGCCGACGATGTTTATCAGATGGCGACGAAAGAGGGACTGACGGCCCACCGCGCGAGCGTCGAAATACGACGCAGCCGATAGGTCCCTCCATGATGGATGATCGCAAGGATCGCAACCATGCGGTACTATTTTTTCGACCGATTTCAATAAAAGATAGGCTGATTTGTGCTTTGGCACGGACGATTCTTATCGACATGCTTACGATAAGAAAAGAGTCGTAAGCGTTCCACAGCATCCAATATCCAATGGAAAGGGGTGGCGTAATGGGAAAAAACAAAATGCTCCCGTTTGGTATCTTTATTTGGGGGATATTTCTCATTTTCGGACTTACGCGGCCAATTGTCGCCCAGAACTCGGCTGCAATCGCCCAAGACTCGGCAGTCGCTCAGGACTCGGACCCGGTTCATGCCTTACGAGGTCACCGTGTTTTTGAGCCGCTTCCGGCGGGAGCGGTCAAGCCGTCTGGTTGGTTGCGAGATTGGGCGCTGGCGGCCAAAAATGGCTACACCGCCGTGATGGATGACGTTGATCCTGAATTCACACGCGCTTGGACGGCTGATTTTTCTCCCACCTGTCCAGTAGGAGACTGGGGACATGGAAGTTGGTCGTATGAGGGTGGCGGTTACTGGTTTGATGGTTTGGTCCGTTTGGCGTATCAGCTGGAAGACAAAGAGCTTTTGGCAATGGTGAGCCGTCGTTTGGCACCGGTGTTGGAGCATGCCACTCCAGAGGGAATCGGGCATTTTTATTGGCTCAATCGGAAGAACGAATCGGATTTATCTTCCGTGCGTCCGGACTACGGTTGGGGATTGTGGGCGAGCGGTCTTTATGGGCGTGCTATGATCACATACTACGGGGCTTCGGGCGATGAGCGAGCCTTGCGAGCCATGCAGTGTGCTGACGATTCGAGCGATATCGGTTGTATCACTATCGCGGGGTTGGGTTCTCCGCCGAATAATGCGATCAACGCTTGTGAAGACTACGCTCGAAGTGGTGACACAGGAGTGGCCGAAACACTCACGCGATTTTTTGAACATCGTGATGTGGAATGGCAATCGCTCTGGGAGCCGTATCGAACGCCGCCGGTCGATGCGCTTTGGTGTGGTGAAAAGCATTATCCGGAAGATTGGGTCATGCGATTTCATGGCGTATTTTTGAACGAAACGCTTGCCGGCTGGGCCGCAGGAACGCTGTGGACGGGACGCCCTGAATTTTTGGAGACCGCCGTCGCTTGGCAAAAGCTGATGGATGAAAAATGTCTCCAACCGTATGGCGCGTTGGTGGAGGACGAACTTTACGGGCCGACAGGAGCGTACCGTTGTACAGAGACTTGCACGCTGGCGGCGGAACTTTGGCGACGGATTCAGATGTTTACGATGACCGGTGTGGGTGAAGACGCCGATCGGGTGGAACGTCTCTTTTTCAACGCCGGCGCAGGAACCACCACTCGCGATTTTACGCAACATGTGTATTTTCAGCAGCCAAATCGCATCAGTCCGAACTCGTTCATTTATTCGTGGGGCAACAAAACGAACTGTACGTTCCGGCGTAAGCATTATCCGCTGTGCTGTACCGCGGGTGTGAATCGAATTTTGCCGACGTACATTCAGTACCAATGGATGAAGACATCCGATCAGGGATTGGCCGCCATTCTCTATGCACCGAACCGATTGGACACCACCGTTCGTGGAACGCGGGTTTCCATTGATTCCACGACGGATTATCCATTCCAAGAAACGGTAACGATGAGTCTCACGCTGGATCAATCGACCGCGTTTCCAATTTTACTACGAATTCCCCAATGGTGTAAAAATCCGACCGTCACGCTCAACCATGAGAAAATAAATCTCACGACCGAGGAACGTCCATTTCTACGTATTGAGAGAACGTGGAACACCGGCGATACGATCGTCTTGAATTTTCCCATGGAGCCACGTCTGGAACAGGGGATAGATCGCAATGCCAAATCGGTCACCATGCCGACCGGAGGGGCTTGGGGCAAAGGTTCCGTGCTGGGTCAGTTTGCCAATACGGAACTTTCCGGAGTGCCATGCGCTTCGATTTCGCTTGGTCCATTGCTGTTCGCATTACCGATACCGGAAGAAAATGGTGATGAGAACAAGCCCGTTCACGACGCGGCGTGGCAATACGCACTTGATCCGAATCATGCGTTGGACGCGGTGACGGTGGAACGCAGCGACGTACCACATCCGTGGGCTTGGCCGCGGGAGGCTCCGATCCAGCTAAGAGTTCAAGCGTGTTCGGCACAATGGACACACGATACCGAGTTTCCACGCCTTCCGAAGGCCGATGAAATGGAGATTGGTGCATCCCGTACCATTTCCCTCATCCCCTACGGTTGCGCAAAACTTCGTGTTTCCATGTTCCCTGTGGCCGAGCAGCCGTCCCCATCGACTATCACGGAAAATGAGCCAGCGCCCGCCGCCGATGCCGCTCATCCCGAAAGCGATGTTGCCTCTCCCGACCGCGATACAGGCAAGTGAGTCTGGTGGCGGTCAAGAAGCGCCGAATGCCCGACGGCCTTTGGATAAAACGCCCATACTTTCCGGAAACGGATAGAATAGTATGAGATGACGTACTTGAACCGATTGTACACGTCCCTGAGGTTTTGCCATGTCTTCAACATCCGCTGAAATTTTAGAAGAGAAGATAGATCGGATGGGACGTGAATTGCGAGCGTCCGATCTGGTTTCCGGAATTCTTCGAACGCTTTTGGGCGTGCTTTCGATTCTTTTTCTCGCCGTGTTGGCGGAACAATGTCTGACGCAACATGGGTTGGGCCCCGTGGTGCGATGGCTGGTATCGATTCTCGTTTATGGCGTCGGTGGTTTACTGCTCATGGTCCAAGTGTTGCGTGTCATTCGCCATCGGATTAACCCTGTTTACGCCGCCTCGCTCATCGAAGACGCGGAACCAGGCCTTAAAAACTCGCTCATCAGCTGGGTCTACTTGCGCCGTCGGCACGGAACGGATCCAGTGAGTTCGCGAGTTTTCGAATCGCTCGAATCGCATACCGCAGAAACACTGACGACAACGGAAAACAGCGTCGTTGTCGATCGTCACCATCTGATCCAACTCGGAATTGCGCTGGCGATCTTACTAACTGCGTGGTGCGTTTATATCGTTGTGTCGCCGAAGAACACGATGCTTACGTTTGCGAGAATTCTGGTACCGTGGGCCGATATTGATGCGCCCACCCGTGTCCAAATCGACAGCGTACAACCGGGTGACGCCGCTTGCACAATGGGCGAAACGATGATCATTTCGGCGAATATACAGGGCTTGCGGGCGGGCGAAGAGCCGCAAGTACGGTTGGATACCATCGACGGTCGGATTCGAGGGCAACTCGTGACGATGCAACGCGACGAAAAAACGGCGTTCGGTTATGCCGCGACCGTGCCGTCCGGTTCCGATGGTATGCAACAAGATTTTATATATATGGTTATCGCGGGAGATGCGCAAAGTTCTCCCTTTAGTGCAAAAATGCAGATTCCAATGCTTGCGGAAGTAACCGCGATTACCTATGATTATCCCGCATTTACGGGACAACCGACGCAGCGAATGGTCGGTTCCGGGAATATCCATGCGCCGGAATCCACGCGGTTGGAAATCGAAGTCCATGCGAATCGTCCGTTAGCCAAAGTGTCACTCGTGCCGGAAGGCCTGTCGGTAACGCCGATTCCACTCACCGTTTCGAAAGGGAATACGCAAAACGCGAAAGGTGCGTGGATTTTGGAGGCGGATTCCGAACATCCAGAGCGTTCACGTTATGCGGCGTATCGGCTTCAAGTGCAGGATACGTCTGGAAATCACAACGCGACACCGCCATCTTATCGGATCACGATGATTCCGAATCGACTGCCGAAAGTCGAATGGATCGACCCACCTGCCGAGGGAGTGAGTGTGGCCATGAATCAGGATTTAGCTCTTTCATTGGCGGCGAACGATCCCGATTACGGACTCAAAGAAGTCACGATAACGCTAGAAAAGGACGGGAAAACGTTTGCGGAAGAGACGTTGTGGAAAGACACGAAAGACGAAACCGAACCATCCGCCGTCCATGAGAAAACGATCACGTCGAGTTTTTCGTTTCGCGGTGATCGTGCGGACTGGAAGCTCCAACCCGGCGATCGGATTGGATATCGGGCAACTTGCCGTGATTTGCGGGGGGTACCGCTTGCGCAGCCGACGCAGACGGAAACACGCTCGTTTGTTTTGGGTAAGCCGGAGCAAAATCCGACGAAGGAAACGCCGGAAAAAACGGTGGAAAATCCCAAGAATAGCAAGATCAACGGGGATGATATGTCGGCGGATATGTCAACGGAAAATACCGATTCTCAAACGAACGCTTCCACAAAATCGTCCCAAAACAGTACGTCTCCTACGGCCAATTCCCCATCGAAAGACGCGGCGGAATCTTCCCCGTCTCCCCAATCGGAAACCTCCGATGATGGAACCAATGAATCGGCCAATAACGCGACCAACGAAGGAAATTCCACGTCGGAAAATGATTCTCCAGATGCGTCAGCTTCCAAATCGGCGCAAAGTGATTCGTCGAAAAATTCCAAAAATTTGAAAAATAGTCAATCGTCTGACGCCGGCCAAAATTCGCAAGACAGTTCGAAATCGGAATCCACATCGGATTCCGCATCGGGTCCGTCCCAGGGATCGAAAGAAGGGGATCCATCCGAAAATTTGGGTTCTACCGATCGGACGAACCATTCATCGGAGAAACCATCTGAATCTGGAGAATCAGGACAAAGCGGAGAATCTGAAAGCGATGCCTCGAAAAAGGAGAATCGAACGAAGTCCGATCAATCGTCCGACCCATCTTCTCGTCCATCGTCCGATTCGTCCGGTCAATCTGGGGTAAATAGCGAAGAAAACGTCTCCGATCGTTCCGAACAGTCGAATTCAGACGACTCACAGAAACCGCAAGAACGGGTTGATTCGGAGACATCACCTGGCGACGCGATGGAACGAATTCTGGAGTACGCAAAACAGCAGACTGAATCTTCGGATAATTCATCACAGTCGAAAAATTCATCCTCGCAGGACGAACCAAACAAAGGGGAAAAAAAGGATGAACCACCGAAGTTTACGAATAACCCCAAAAATTCTGCCCCACAAACGTCACCGAACGATTCCGATGGTCCCAAAAATACCGATCAAAACAAAGAAAATGGCAAGAACGATAACGGAAAATCGGGAGCAACTCAACGTGATCCCGCTTCAGCTCAATCTCCGAATTCGCAACCTCCCAAAAATTCGCAGGAGAATGGTGAAAATAGCAAAAATGGAAATAGTTCATCGACGACGGATACTTCGCCAAATGAGTCATCCATAGGGGACCGCTCAGAGGGAGCGAGTGGTACGCAGGGCCGTTCGTCGGCTGATTCGTCTGATTCGCAAGGCAAGACGTCCCAAGATCAAACACCATCGGACGGAGCGTCGTCTGAAACACCGACGGATGGCGAAATGTCGCAACTCACTTCGCCGCAAGGAGATACATCGCAGGATGGAACTCCATCGGGCGACAATTCAGCCGCAAATTCGAACGCTTCTGCATCGAATACACCCACTAAGAAATCCCCCTCCAAGAGCGAAAAAAATTCGTCGAATGCGTTCGATTCCAAAGCGGAAGAGGAAAAGTCGAATAACTCCGCAGAGGGGGATAACCGCTCGTCATCGTCAAAATCATCGAATTTGGAACCCACCGATTCCGAATCATTTTCCGATTCGGAACAACCTGGCGATCCCAGCACCGCGAGAGCGGCGGCGAAGGGAATGGATCCGGGAAATGCGGGTCGCAGCAACGATCCGTCGTTGCAACGAGTAGCCCAGGAGGCTGTACAACAGGGGGCGGAAACGCTTCATTCGACCGATCCGGCCTTGCAACCGCGTGATGAAACGCTTTCGACGAATCGTCCTTATGGGGGCGATCAGACCAATCCGACGCCTTCCGATACCCCGGTTCGGCCTGGAGATCCGCTCGCTCAGCAGGCTTTGCACCCGGAAACACCCAACAAGCAGGCGATTCAGCATTCGTCAGACGCGATGAGCGGCGATGGCCGCGAATCTGGAGGTAATCGGCCAACGGAACGTCCGCAACCGGTCAATGCCGCAGGAAACGCTTTCCAAAACGCGATACCCGATGGTACGGGGCTTGCCGGGACGCAAGCGGATGAGAATGGAACGCAATCGGTGACCGCGCGACAACCCTCGACGACCACTTCCGAATCACCCAACGGACGGCCCCAAGCATCGGCTTCGCAAGCGAGTGGGCAAAACACTCCCTCGTCGCCCTTGGCAAGTCCTTCGCCACATGACCCGAACGAGCCGAATCCTTCGGAAAAAATGGGGAATTCGGAGGATATGCGAGGAACGGCAGGCAGCAAATCTAGTGAACCAAGCCGTAAATCGAATCCGCGTTCGGATGAGCCAGGTGATTCGCCTCGCGGTGATTCACGGGAGTCGGGATCGGGATACCAAAATCCGGAGGGAATGGTCCAAGCGAAGGATGGTTCGCGAAAAACGGAGGCGGATCTTGCCCACACCGATTTTACTCGGCAAAATACGCAACTTGCACTTCAAACTCTGGAGGAATCGCTTAAAAAACAAGATTCCACTTTGCTCGATCAGCTCGGTTGGAGCCGTGCGGAGGCCGAAGCGTTCTTGCGGCAATGGAAACAAATTGCCGCGACGGCGGGTGAATTGACGCAAGATGGAGAAAACGCGAGAAATACATTAAAAACACTTGGTTTATCGGCACGTGACGCCACCACACGGCGAGCGGTTCCCGGTCAAAAAACACGACAATTACGACAGGCAAGCACGATCGAAGCGCCCGCAGAGTGGAACGAATGGTTCCAAGCCTATCGTCGCTCCGTTGGTCAAACGCCCGCAGAGCAAACAGATCATTGATCGATACGTTCACGCATACGGATGATTTCGCCACGAGCGCGTCGTAAAAAATCCTGCTTCGTTTCGCCCGCCTCGAGCCAGATGGGCGGTCCAAAATTGACCGTACTCAACAGCGGAACGGGCAGGATTTCACCACGTGGCAGTACGCGATTCATATTATTCAGATATACCGGAATCAGTTCCAAGTCGGGTCGTTTTTTTGCCAAATAGTACAAACCGCTCTTAAATTCGAGCATATCGCCTATCGTCGAGCGACGACCTTCGGGGAAGATAATAATCGAATATCGGGTCCCCATCTCGCGTAAAATGATGGAGATTGGATTTTGACGAATGGAAACCTCTTTGCGATCAATTAAAATCGTATTGAAAACCTTTTGCGTCACAAAACGACGCACGAAACTCTTACGCCAATAATCGGCAGCTGCCACCGGTCGGGTCATGCGGCGAATTTGAGGTGGAAGTGTTGCCCAGATGATCGGCCCGTCAATGTTACTCGTATGATTCGCAAAGTAGATCCGCTGACAGGTGTCTGGTTGTGAATTGAGCCAACGCGGCGTTGCGCCACTGATGAACCTCGCCGTGAGGGCAATCGCTGATCGACAAATTGATTGGATGAGCGTCGGTTCGTCTGGCATATTCTCCCAAAAAGGGACGGGATTCGATGGTACCATCTCCGCACGAATGTGATGATGTCGAGACGACGCGGGACGCTCATCCACTTCATTCGAGATTTCCGAAATTGACTCCACCATGGGGGACACTGGTTCCTCCACCTTTTTCCCCAACACAGGCGAGGCTAACGCCTCGGACGTTACCAGTGATTCTGTTGTGGGGAGAACGGTAGGGATGGAAAGCGTAGAAGATGGCGATTCTGCCGAATGTATCGCCTTGGACAACGGTTCACACAGATGCTTCCCCTGTTCACAAGCCCCCCCCGCTCCACAAGACAAGGTCACGTCCTCTGGTACGGTAGTGGTTTTTGAAATGTCGGAAATCGAATCCACGTTTGTATCTGCCTCCAAAAAATCCCCATTCGAATTATACCATACACTTCGGAAAAAGAACCCCATCTTGACTCTTTATTCCATTTTTTATTCGCCGCTGACTCCAATTCGTTTTCCGTCGAACCAGGGTATTTTGCCAAATTCGAACATTGTTCCACAAAAAAACCCCCCTGAATACCAGGGAGGCTTGGAATATTTTGGAATGAACGGGATCTATTCCTGACGGCAGGCGGGACTACGCATCCAACAGATCGTTCAATTCACCGATAATCTGTTCCGCACGAATCGGTTTTTCGAGAATCGTGTTCGCACAGATCCACGAATGCTCCGCCGGCGTCGTCAGATCAAAATGAATACCGTGCTGGCTGTTTGCGGAAGTTACAATGATGATCGGAAGATTCGGCTTCTTCTGACGAACATGGTAACACAAACCGAAACCGTCGTCGTCACACTTCAGCATCAAATCAACCACCGCCGCATCGAAGTTCCGTTCGAGAAGCAGCTTCTCCGCCTCATCACGTTCCGCCACGGCCGTCACCGCAAAACCCGCCGCTTCCAACGCCGTCTGCATCTGGAAACGAAAGTCCACGTCGTCGTCCACGACTAGAATATTCTTCTTTTCACTCATTTCGTGTTCCTTTCATTTACAGAAGCGTCTTGCGCTCGGTGTATTGCGTGTGCAACAGGTGATGGCTACGTTCGCCAAGCGGCTTGCCAAGATATTCCTCGTACAAACGTTGGATCTCCGCGTTCTTGTGCGAAACTCGCAACTTGTCGTTGGTATCGATCGTGTACAAGCACTGCATACGAGCCTTGACGGTCGAAATATCCTGCTGGAACGGCTGGCCACCACCATTGATGCAGCCACCCGGACAGGTCATCACTTCGATGAATTGGACATCTTTGTGTTCGCCAGCCTTGATCGCATCCAACAGCTTCGCCGCGTTCGACAGACTGCTGACCACAGCCACGCCAACCTTAGTACCATCAATGTCCAACACGGCTTTCTTCATGCCGTCCAAACCACGCACCGGTTCGACCACCAAGTCTGAAAGCTCACCACCGGTCAGGAGGAAGTATGCCGAACGAACCGCCGCTTCCATCACACCACCCGTCGCGCCAAACAGTTTACCCGCTGAACTACGTTCGCCAAACGGCGTGTCCGGCGTATCCGGCTTGAGTTCCGCCGCATCAATTCCCCGCATCCGAATCAACTGCGCCAATTCACGCGTCGTCAACACCGCGTCGATATCCGGCACGCCATGACGCCCCATCTCCGGACGACCGGCCTCAAATTTCTTCGCCGTACATGGCATGATCGAAACACTGAAAATCTTCGCCGGATCCAGTTTTTCTCGCTCCGCAAAATACGACTTGATGATCGCTCCCATCATCTGCTGCGGACTCTTGCAGGTCGAAAGATTCGGAATGAATTCTGGATAGAACGTTTCGACAAACTTAATCCAACCGGGCGAACAACTCGTCATCATCGGAAGCGTACCACCACTCGTGATACGACGGACCAACTCCGAACCTTCTTCCATAATCGTCAAGTCCGCCGAGAAACCCGTATCGAACACCTTCTGGAAGCCTAAGCGTCGCAACGCTGCGACCATCATGCCGTCCACATCCGTACCAGCCGGGAAACCGAACGCTTCGCCCAATGCAACCGAAACCGACGGCGCGTGTTGCACCACCACGTAACGATTCGGATCGGCCAACGCCGCCAACACTTCCTTAATCTGGTTCTGTTCCGTCAACGCGCCCGTCGGACAGACGTTGACGCACTGACCACAATTAATACAGCTCGAAACGTTCAAACCTTCATCAAACGAGGTGCCAATCTTCGTCTTCGAACCACGACCGATAAAATCAATCGCCGCGACTCCCTGCACCTCTTCGCACATTCGCACACATTTACCACACAGGATACATTTCGACGGGTCGCGAACAATGGATGGACTTGATTGATCCAACGCATACGCGCTCTTCGCTCCTGCAAAACGACGACTACGCACGCCAAGCTCATTCGCCAAATCGGCAAGCTGGCAGCTATCATGTTTGACGCAGTACAAACAGTCATCTGGATGGTCCGCAAGCAGCAACTCGATGATCGTCTTGCGTGCTTCCACCGCCCGTGGAGAATGCGTCCTGACCTTCATTCCCGCAGACACCGGAAACGCACAGCTCGGTACCAAACTTCGCTGACCTTCCACTTCTACCACACAAATCCGGCATGAACCGGTTGGCGTTAAATTTGCCATATTGCACAACGTTGGTACTTTCACGCCCGCTCGTCGCAGTGCTGAAAGTAGCATCTCGCCCGATTCCGCTTCGATCGGACGACCGTTCACTTCGATCGTAACCTTCATTTGGCTCCCTTTCAGCTTCAACTCTTCACAATGGCATGGAATCGGCAGCTATCCATACAACTGCCACAACCGATACATTTGCTCTCAACGATATGATGCGGTGACTTCGGTGCTCCGAGAATCGCCTCCGCCGGACATTTCTTCGCGCAAAGCGTACAACCTTTGCACTTGTCCGGATCAATCGTATAAGTCACCAACTCCGCACAAGCTCCTGCCTTGCAGTGGCGATCGTACACATGTTCCTCATATTCGTTGCGGAACCAGCGAAGCGTCGAAAGAATCGGGTTCGGCGCCGTTTGACCCAAACCGCACAAACTCGTGTCACGAATGATCTCCGCCAATTTCTGAAGCTGAAGCACACTTTGGAATCGCTCCAACGTCTGCGTACCCGTCTCACCTTTGCGACCACGTGTAATACGTCGCAAAATTTCCAGCATACGTCGTGTGCCCTCACGACACGGAATACATTTGCCGCAGCTCTCTCGCTGAATAAAGTCCATAAAGAACTTCGCCACATCGACCATACAGTTGTCTTCGTCCATCACGACCAGACCACCGGAACCCATCATCGCTCCGACCGTCTTCAACTCTTCGTAGTCAATGTTAATGTCCAAATGCTGCGTCGGAATACAACCCCCGGATGGACCACCAATCTGCACCGCTTTGTACTGACGGCCATTCGCAATGCCACCACCAACGTCAAAAATAATCTGGCGAACGGTCGTGCCCATTTTCACTTCCACCAAACCCGTGCGGCTCACCTTACCCGAAAGTGCGAACACCTTCGTGCCTTTCGAACCCGCGGTACCTACTGACGCAAATGCTTCCGAACCCACTCGCATTAAGTACGGTATATTCGCCAACGTTTCCACATTGTTGATAATTGTCGGTTTGCCAAACGCGCCCGAAACCGCAGGGAATGGCGGACGTGGACGCGGCATACCGCGTTTACCCTCGACCGAGTGGATTAACGCCGTCTCTTCACCGCAGACGAACGCCCCCGCTCCCATCTTGATCACAATGTGGAGCGAAAAATCGGTACCCATGATGTGATCGCCCAAAAAACCGTTCGCTTCCGCTTGAGCCATCGCTTTTTTGAGTCGTTTGATCGCCAACGGATATTCCGCTCGAATGTAGATGTACGCCTTCGACGCGCCAATCGCATATGCCGCCACGGCCATACCTTCCAGCAATCGATGGGGATCGCCTTCGATCACCGCACGGTCCATAAACGCACCTGGGTCGCCCTCATCCGCGTTGCAAATCAGATACTTCTGACCTTCTTTCGAACCACGCGCAAATTTCCACTTCTTACCCGTCGGGAATCCACCACCGCCTCGACCACGAAGACCGCTCTTTTCGACCTCGTCGCACAACGCGTCCGGATCAAACTGCTTCAACGCCTTCGCTAAACCCTGATAACCACCACGTGCAATATACTCTTCAAGCGAATCCGGATCCATCCGACCACAGTTCGCCAGTACCCAACGTGTTTGCGGGGCAAAGAACGGATGCTCGTCAATATAAATTATTCCGTCGTAAGGCTTTTGTGCCTCGCAACGGAACTGGCCGACCGCCTGCGACTCCGGCATCACGCCTGCAAAAACTTTGTCGAGAAGATCCTCAACCACATCGCCCGTCACATGTTGGAAACTCACTCGCGTACGCCCCGGCATCTGAACATCCAGAAGCGGTTCCACCGAGCAGTAACCGATACAACCAACCTTGACCACGTCGGCATCAATATTTTTGGCCGCAAGATATTGCTTCGTCGCGTCAATCGTCGCTTGAGCACCCGCGCCCAAACCACATGTGCCCGCTCCAATGTAGATGACCGGTTTGCTCACCTGGTCTCGACACAGCGTCGCAAGTGTCTCCGCCGCTCCCACTACATTCGACCCTTCTACGACGACTTTACTCAGAATATCGCTAATCTTTCCCATGTTATCGTTCATTCTTGAGCCGCCTTTCGGTAAGAGTCCAGAATGGAACTGATCTTCTGCGTCGTAACGCTCGCATGGAAGTTCCCATCAATACAAATCACTGGGGCAAGACCGCACGCACCGATGCACGCCACGATCTCAAGACTGAACATACCGTCTCGTGTCGTCTGACCTGGTTCGATCTTTAGCTCGCGACGAACCGCGTCCAGAACCGCTGCCGATCCCTTGACGTGACAGGCTGTACCACGACAGACCTGAATATGAAAATGTCCCTGCGGCTGAAAACGAAACTGATTGTAGAATGTGGCTACACCATAAATCTTCGAAGTCGGTAACTTCAGATAATCGCCAATCTGAATGACGGCTTCACGCGAAAGATAACCAAATTTCTCTTGTACTTCCTGTAGCATAGGAATCAGAGAATCGCGCTTTGCATCTGGAAATTTTTCCAGAATCGGTCCGATGTCCAGGCTTGTCACCGTGAGTCTCCCCTCATTGGTGAAATGATAAAATGATGCAGCGCATCTCGAACGGTGTTTTACCCCACGTTCAAAATGCCTGCAAATAAAAACGATAAAAATTTCGCAGAATCAATTTTACCCCCCTTGTCAAATGAGGAATATATCGATAAAATTTAACTGATTAAACTGCGATTTCCTAAGACGTGTGTTAAGAGAAGCATACGCACCCAAAACGTCTAGGGCAAGACGTCTATTCTACTCAAATCTTATGTTCTGAAAAGGGTGATTCAGGAAATTTTTACTAAAATTAAAACATCCCCTCTTGAGGGTTGCTTTCCCGATATTTTTTATGAAAAAGACTTGCAGTCGGCATCAAGATTCGCCATACTGACAGGATTAGGATGGCCTGACTAGGATATCCCTGCGGTTTTTCTCCGCTGCGGGAATCTGTTTTGTCGTATGCCGATTCTGACGAGGTAACAGTCGCTATCTCTGTTTGCGTAGGATGCGAAATTTGTGTAGAATGTGGGGATGTGTCCGTCCATTTCGATGGGACGTGCCGAGAAGTCCAGCTTGGACGAGGGTGATCGAGCAAACTGGGTGGGCTTGTCGGTAAAAAGACACTCCGCAGAACAACTTTGATCGAAATGTCCGACAGATCACGATATACAGCGTGTATAGGCGTAGTACGTGCGACGCAACGGACAGATGGATCGTAGCGGGGGATTTCAACGAACTAGGAGCAAATCGTGCGACCGCCGGCTAAAACGTTTTGAATTTTGAGACTTTTGGGAAATAGAAAAAACAAATTTTTGTCAAGGTTGTCTCAATAACGCTGCGGTGCCAATGCCCCATCCAGCGCGATCCTTCCAAATATTCCAAAGATTTAAAATTACTCAAACCTGTGTCATAAGGGGTTCTATGATGTCGCATAGTACGGAAGAACATTCCACCAAACCCAAAACATTTCGCGATCGTGTAGAGTCACTTGCTCACACGAAGTCAATGGATTGTTATCAATGTGGCAAATGCTCGGCGGGCTGTCCAGTGGCTGAGCGCATGGATGTTATGCCGAATCGATTGGTGCAAATGGTCCAACAGAACGATGAGGAAGCGGCGATCTCGAACGGCGCGATCTGGTTGTGCTTGTCGTGTCAGACTTGTACAGAGCGTTGCCCGAAGGAAGTCGATCCGGCTGGAATGATTGATGCGTTGCGTCAATTTGCGTTAAAGGCGAATAAAGTGCCCGCCTCGCGTCAACGGATTTTGGCTTTTCAACAGGCCTTTTTGGCGAGTGTCCGTAAACATGGTCGGCTCGCGGAGTTCGAATTGACGCTCGATTTCAAAGCACGCGGTTATTTTGCGACACCGATGGATTTGCCATTTTTGATGGAAAACGCCTTACTCGCACCGAAAATGATCACGCGTGGCAAGTTGCACTTCTTGCCGCATGGCGTGAAAGACACTGCGCTGGTCAAGCGTATTTTCGAGCGTTGCCAACCGGGCGAAACGTTGGAATGATGGCGCAAGTGAATGGACTCCATGGTACACCTCGTTTTGACAGCTTCATGGGGTGTCCGATGGGGCGATGTCGTGATTTTCCGTTGCGAAATCGTCGGAATCAAATTCGAATCGGTACTTTTGGCTAAGTTCGAAGCTAGGCCCAAATCGCCACCGTGTTCGGCTGAATTTCGGCGAATTTTTTGCGGATTTGGCATACAGCTTCCGATGGAAGACGGTTTGCGACAACCGGTTTTGATTTTCGTCGAACACAAAAGTTACGGCGATTGATTTGCGATGTTGCGATGATTAGTGTGCCTGTCACTTGGGCGGTACTAAAGTTGGAACGATGCGAAACGTCCGAAATGACCGGGCGTCCAGTTTCGACTGGTTGCGACATCGCCGATTTTGTTATACCACGGACTTAAGCCGTGGGGCGAGACCCTGACGTTGGATTCGTTCATCGACATGCAGCCAGATGTGTTACGCCCCAGTTCCGCCCGTATTTGATCGGCCTCGCCGTGTCGCACGAAAGTTTGCATCAGCGAGTGATGTGCCTGGATCACGACTCATTTCGGAAGGATTGAAAAGTGCGTCAGAACGACAATTTCGTGAGCGACTTGACGAAATGTTGAGCCACTTGGCCGCTGTACCGTTCGACGATCGGATTGTTCAACAGATGAACCTTTTTTTGATCTACGGTAATTCCGTCAGTGGACTTTCGGTTGCCATCGTGGACTCGGCTGTAGCCAAAACATTTGGCGCTGGTGAGGTGGAGAGAATGAAAGAAATATTACCCAACGACATTCGCAACGAAGGTGTGGTTATCGGCGACATGTAGCGGGGAATACAGCAATGGATTTTGTGACCTAGAACGGATTCCGGAGACGATTCGGGCGAAAGTAGAGTCTATTGCCGAGGTTGAACATCCGCGACATTTGACCGATGCGGCTTTGGATTGTGCGAACCGAGATGAATTTTGCCGAGTGTTGGACGACCTCCCGCATAAACCATGATGAATGGTAAAACAGATTTGTATGGTTTTTCACCATATCGATTTGAGTGGAGCGATCGCGATGGCATAGATTGTCCGGAACACTTATCCTTTTGGCTTGGGGGTTTGCGACGGTATTTTGCAGTGGGCGAAACTACTTTGATCGCGTTTGAGTCATGTTTTCAATTGGGATCAATAAGACATTATTGCAGCTATACAACGATAAGGAATTATTAGATGGAATCACGGCGACATTTTTTGCGTACCTCTGGCACACTTGCCGGACTCACAATGGCTGGCGGTCTTTTTACATCTGCACCGGCAGTGCATGCTGGCGAAAATAACACGATTAAAATAGCCATTATTGGTTGTGGTGGCCGAGGTCGTGGAGCGATGGTTCAGGCACTCACAGCGGACAAACAAGCCAAATTATGGGCCGTTGCGGATGCGTTTGCGGACAAGGCGACGGACGCGATTCGAGTGGCTACCGAGGCGGCAGAAGATCAGGTGGATGTATCGCCTGATCGGATTTTTATCGGATTGGACGCCTATAAAAAGGCGATTGATACGCTTGGACCGGGAGACGTTGTGATTCTGACGACGCCACCTGCGTTCCGTCCGCTCCATTTTGCATACGCAGTGGAACGAGGGGTGAATATTTTCGCGGAAAAACCGCTTGCCGTCGACATTCCCGGTCTGAAACAACTGCGTGAAACCAATAAAATCGCGAAGGAAAAGGGGTTGCACGTGGCGGTCGGTCTAAATAATCGCCATTATTTCCGCACAGAAGAAACGGTCAAAGCGATTCAAGATGGTAAAATCGGTGAAATCACATCCATGTGGGTCAATCGAATGCACTCGACGCATCGTCCGTCAGCGATTGGCGATTATACACTGCTGCAGCACCAGCTGCGCAATATCTTCATTTTCAATTGGACGACCGGCGGTTTTATTGTGGATGCGTTGATTCACAATATCGACATTTGCTGCTGGGCGAAGGGCGAGTTGCCCGTGCGTACGCAAGGGATGGGCGGTCGAATCCATCGTACCTACGCCGACCAAATGATCGATATTGGTGCGATCGAGTACGAATTTGCGGACGGTCACAAATTGATGGTCCAAGCGAAAACGATGGATAATATCTGGAATTCGTTCTTTGGAGTGGTCCACGGCACGAAGGGGTCGGCGATTCTTGGCGAGGGTGTCGGTACGCCACGCTTGTATGAAGGCTTCCGTGCGGCGGCAAATGAGGGTAAAATCATCTGGGAATCGACCGCGAAAGAAAACAATTCGTACCAAACAGAACATGATCTGTTCTTCAAGGCGATTCGTGAGAATCAGCCGTGGAATGAGATGGATCGTGGCATCGACACCACCTTTACGGCAATTTTCGGTCGTATGGGGATGGAAACCGGTCAGCTGATCACGTCGGACGAAGCATGGAATTCGACCTTTGCGTATGTGCCGAATATCGCGGAAATGACGATCGACAGCGACGCTCCGGTGAAACCGGACGCCAACGGTGATTACCCGCAACCGATTCCAGGAATCACACAATATTAAAATGCCGTAAGACGGTAAAATGAAATTTTTACTCCCCACCTGGCCCATTACACGGATGGCTAGGTTGGGACGTATGTCGGGTAATGTAGTTCGACAAGTGAAGACCAACGTCTTACCTAGATTTTTTGATTGGAAAAATGATTTTGGTTTCGGTAGAAATGTCGTATCCATGTTGCTTTCCAACGACCAGTGAACGTAAGCCTCATGATTCGAATTCCACAGAGATGGATGAGTCGTAGATTTGTCATATGAGTGGAACCTTCGGTCCGGTGTGTGAGTGACATAAAATCCGTTTGGATGGCGAATGAGAGGTTTATTCGGAGAGATTTATCATAAAGGTAATGCTATGAAATTTGGATATTATCCCGGCTGTGCGTTGCACGGCTCATCGAACGACTATGAAGATTCACTGCGAGCGGTGCTCAAACGGCTTGATGTGCAGATGGAAGAACTGGACGATTGGCTTTGCTGTGGAGCGACGGCGGCGCACGCGCTGAATTATCAGCTTTCCGTCGCTTTGCCGACACGAAATCTGGCCATTGCCGAGCGTGACGGTTACGGCGAAGTCCTCGCTCCCTGTCCACTTTGTTCGATGGAGTTGATCAAATCGAAGAAGAAGCTGTCAGAAAGTAAAGAACTACGAGCCAAAATGTCGGAAATCGTCGAATTATCCGTGACCGGTTCGACGGAAATTTTGAATCTGATCCAACTTTTCCACGAGATCGGTATGGAGCAAATTCTGGCGAAAGCAACCGGTAAACTCGAGTCGCTGCGACCGGCATGTTACTACGGTTGTCTGATGACACGGCCAGGTAAACTGCTCGATTTTGATGATGCGGAACAGCCGTCGTCGATGGATAAGATGGTCGAGGCGTTAGGAGCTGTTCCTGTAGAATGGAATTGTAAAACGGAGTGCTGCGGAGCCGGTACGACGATGTCTGATCCCGATACGGTACTGGAATTAGCGCGGCGTATTTTGCAGAACGCCGTTGATCATGGTGCGAATTGTATCGTGGTTGCCTGTCCGATGTGTCATGTCAATCTCGATATGAAACAGTCGGCGGTCAACGAACGATATGGCACTGATTTTGCGGTTCCGATCTATTATCTATCGGATCTGATTGGATTGTCGATGGACATTGGACGTAAAGAACTCGCGTTGGATCGGCATTTCGTCAAAGTACCGTAACGGAAGGTTTTCTCCATGTCGCTTGATCTTTCGGTCATTATTTTAACGTACAATGAGGAGCTGCACATCCGTCGTTGCATTGAAAATGCGAGGCGTGTGGCGAGGGAAATATTTGTCATCGACAGTTTTTCGACAGATCGCACGGTGGAGATTGCGAAGGAGTACGACAACGTTCAGGTCCTGCAAAACCGATGGGAACTAAGTTACGCAAAACAGTTTAACTGGGGTTTGGAACATACGCCGATTCGGACGGAGTGGGTATTACGTCTGGATGCGGACGAATACTTGACGGATGAGTTGATCAATGAATTGCGAGAACGCATTCCCCAAATGGGTGAGGAACAAACGGGTGGCATTTTTTCGCTTCGCGTCGTTTTTATGGGGCGTTGGATGCGCCGAGGCATCCCAACCGTACGTCTTTTACGGCTGTTTCGTTATGGTAAGGCCATATGTGAAAATCGGCAAATGGATGAACATATTCAGCTGTTAGAAGGCCATGCGATTGATTTTCAGGGTGCCTTTTACGACCATAATTTACAGGATATCGGTTGGTGGACGACGAAGCACAACGGCTACGCCATTCGTGAGGCGGCGGATTTACTGAATGTCGAATTGGGGATATTCGAACAAGATACAGCGCAACATCCTTCCTCCCGATTACCAACCGAATCAATTGGCGTATCGCAGGGTAAGGGATCAACGAGTTGTGACATGGTCAACGCGGAGCAGTCCCATTTGAGTGCGCAAGTGGCCCATTTGAGTGCGCAAGCGGCGGCAAAGCGTGCGAAGAAGTTAAAATATGCGAAGATGCCGCTTTTTTGGCGAGCGTTTGCGTATTTTGTACTACGATATTTTGTGCGATTAGGCTTTTTGGAGGGCGTTCCAGGATTCCTTTGGCATTTTTTACAAGGTTGGTGGTATCGAACGCTTGTTGACGCGAAGATATGGCAAATTAAGCAAGCGTGTGGAAACGACAAGGCAAAGATAGTCGCGTATCTGAAAGAACGCGGAATTTCAATATAAAGGGTCTGTGGTTATGGCAGGAATCGGTGTATTTATTTGCTGGTGTGGTGAGAATATTGCTCGAACGGTGGATGTGAAAAAAGTGGCGGAAGAGATTGGTAAACTGCCAGGCGTCACCGTGGCGATGGAATATAAATATATGTGTTCCGATCCCGGTCAAACGTTGATCCGGAATCATATTCGTGACGACAAACTGGAAGGCGTTGTGGTCGCGTCCTGCTCGCCGCATATGCACCTACGTACATTCCGTGCGGCGGCGGCTCGTGAGGGCTTAAATCCGTACAAAGTGGAAATGGCCAACATTCGCGAGCATTGTTCTTGGGTACATCAAGACAAAGAGCGAGCGACGGCCAAGGCGATTGAGCTGATTGCGATGTCGGTGGCAAAGGTTTCGAAAGACAAACCGCTGGACGCGATTAAGATTCCGGTGACACGTCGCGCGATGGTGATTGGTGGTGGTGTCGCGGGAATTCAGGCGGCACTCGATATGGCCGACGGCGGTATTGAGGTCATTTTGGTCGAACGTGAGCCGTCCATTGGTGGTAAGATGGCGGGACTTTCGGAAACGTTCCCGACGCTCGACTGCTCTCAATGTATTCTGACGCCTCGCATGGTGGACGCCGGCCAACACCCGAAAATCAAGCTGTACACGTGGTCAGAAGTCGAAGAGGTGAATGGATTCGTCGGTAATTTCGAGGTGAAAATTCGGAAAAAAGCTCGTTATGTTGACACGACGAAATGTACGGGGTGCGGTAATTGTTGGAACTCTTGCCCGCAAAAGAAGATTCCGAGCGAATTTGATTACGCGACGGGCAATCGTACGGCGATCTATATTCCATTCCCACAAGCAGTGCCTGCGCGACCGGTGATTGACGCGGAACACTGTTTAAAATTGACGAAAGGTCGTTGCGGTATTTGTGAGAAGAAATGCGCGGCTGGAGCGATTCATTACGACGATCAGGACGAATTTGTGACCGAGAAGGTCGGTGCGATTGTTGTTTCGACCGGTTACCAACTGTACAATTTCCGTGCTCCGGAAACGGAAAAAACCAAAGGTTATGGTGAATATGGTTACGGTCGTTTCAAAGACGTGATTGATTCGCTGCAATTCGAACGTATCGTCTCGGCCTCTGGTCCAACGAGCGGTGAAATTCGACGTCCGAGCGATGGCAAAGAGCCCAAAACGGTCGTGTTCATTTCGTGTGTCGGTTCGCGAGACAATAATAAGGGCATGGCGTACTGTTCGAAGATTTGCTGTATGTACAACGCGAAACATACGATGTTATACAAACACAAAGTTCACGACGGTGAAGCGCACGTGTTTTACATGGATATTCGTAGCGGTGGCAAGAATTACGACGAATTTGTACGTCGAGCGATTGAACAGGATGGAGCGTTGTATCATCGCGGTCGAGTATCGAAAATCACGGAAGAGGGTGGCAAGCTGATCGTTCGAGGAGTCGATACGTTGGCGGGCAAACCGGTAACGGTCGAGGCCGATCTGGTGGTACTCGCGGCGGCGATGGTTCCCTCGAAGGGCGCGGAACAGTTGGCGCAAAAGTTGAGCGTCGGTTACGATCAGTACGGTTTCTTAAGCGAATCCCATCCGAAACTTCGTCCGGTGGAGACGAACTCCGCGGGCGTTTTTGTGGCGGGAGCGTGTCAGGCCCCAAAAGATATTCCGGAATCGGTGGCGCAGGCATCCGCGGCGGCGGGTAAAGTGTTGGGGATGTTGAGCAAGGAAGAATTGACCCGCGAGCCTGAGATTGCGCATATTGACGAGAAGAACTGCGCGGCCTGTTTTGCGTGCTACCGCACCTGTCCGTACAACGCGATCGAAAAGGCGGAAGTACGAGATCGTCGTGGCAATTTCATCAAGATGACGGCGCGAGTGAATCCGGGTTTGTGCATGGGTTGTGGTACGTGCGTCGCGGTCTGTCCATCGAAATCGGCGGATATCGAAGGATTTACGGACGAACAGATTTACGCGCAGATCGAAACGCTACTGTAAGAAGTACGCTGGGTAAAGTAGCCCGAAATCCGCGTTCCCAAGAATCAACGGGTGGAATGGAGCATTTACATGCCAGAAGATGACATTTCCGTAGATCGTTGGAAGAATATTCTTCGAGATACAGATGCGGTTCCGGAGAAAATGTACGACATTCTCCGATTGCTTTATGCGTGTGGGGATCACAGCAGTTTTGCGAGCGTGATTGCGGAGAAACTCGGATATCGCGGACATAGTGGCGTGACGTCCACCGTGGTGGCTTGTGTCAAACGGATTGCCAAGCGATACGATGTGACACTCACCAAGGTTCCGAATGGAAAAGATTCCTACAAAGATCAATGGTGGGACTTTTTCTTTCGCGGTTGGTGGGAAGGTTCTTTGTTTCGTTGGACGTTGAAAGAGAATCTCGTGCAAGCGATGGAAGAGCTGGACAAGAGGGATCCAGCGGCGTTATCGGAAGAATGGTCATCGGATCTTCCTGAAACGTTCCAGGAAGGTGCCAAACGATCGATTACGGTCAACGCTTATGAGCGTGATCCGCTCGCGCGTGCGGTGTGTATCCAAAAGTATGGAACGGTTTGCGTCGTTTGTGGATTCGATTTCGAAAAGGCTTATGGCGAGCGTGGTCGCGGTTTTATCCATGTACACCACTTAACGCCGCTGTCGCAGAGCAGATAGGGACAACCTATGAGGTCCATCCACAAAAGGATCTTCGACCGGTATGTCCCAATTGCCATGCGATGTTACACAAGACCAATCGTCCATTGACGATTGAATCGCTGAGGGAGATTTTTCAGGGGCAATCCGCCAAGTCGAAATAGCGATCAACACAGAATAAATAGAGCGATACGTCCAAGACGTATGTTTTTCATATGGAGTGTGCAATGAGTGAAGAAGTAAGTAAGGAATTTGAGCCGAAGGTGGTGGCTTACGTATGCAATTGGTGTACGTATCTGGGAGCCGACCTTGCGGGAACGAATCGGTTGGAATATCCGACCAATGTACGGATTATTCGGTTACCATGTACCGGACGTATTGATTTTAATCTCATCGTCAAGGCGTTCGAAAATGGAGCGGACTCGGTACTCGTTTCGGGCTGCCATCCGGGCGACTGTCACTATAACGCTGGAAATTATCACGCGCGCCGGCGTTGGATGCTCTTTCGTGAGCTTCTCGCGACGCTCGGTCTAGATATGGATCGGATTCATTTTACGTGGATTTCCGCCGCGGAAGGTCGTAAATTTCAACAAGTGGTCACGGAGATTACCGAAAAGACTCGTGCCCTCGGTCCGTACACTAAATATCGTGAAATCTGTGAGGTATGATCCATGTCAGAACCACTTCAAAATAGCTGCCGTAAACTCCTGACGGACGGTACCGTCCAGGTAGTCATCGGTTATGTCAAAAGTCCGGTAGATAGCGATCCGGCGATCCCCGGTTTCATCACCAAGCCTGAAGATTGTCAGCGACTTCAATGGAATGATCTGTGTGATCTGAACTTGGTGACGTATCTTTCGCGGCCAGAAATTAAGAAACTGGGCAAAGCGGCGATTGTGGTCAAAGGTTGCGATTTACGAGCGTTGGCGGTTTTATTACGGGAATCACAAGTATCTCGCGAGAATCTTTACATTATTGGAATGGCGTGCGCGGGGCAGCGGTCGAGCGCGGCAGCGGCCGAAAATAACGATGCGGCGAGCGGTACGTTGGCCACGCCTTATAAATGTACCGTTTGTGATGCGCACCAACCAGACGCGAAGCTTTGTGACGAGGTGATTGGAGCCGATTCGGTGAAGAACGAGCCGGTCGAGGAATCCACGCGATACGCGCGATTGACCGAGTTCCTGAAAAAGACGCCTGAAGAGCGTTTCGCGTTTTGGAAGCGGGAGTTATCACGATGTATTCGCTGCTACGCCTGTCGACAAGTCTGTCCGCTTTGTTATTGTAATCGCTGTATCGCGGATCGTAATCGTCCACAGGAGATCAGCACCTCCGCGACGCTCAAGGGAAATGTGGCGTGGAATATCACACGTGCGTTCCATTTAGCCGGTCGATGTGTGGGTTGTGGTCAGTGTTCGTCGGCCTGTCCGATGGGGATTGATTTACAGCTGTTGAATCTCACGATGGCGAAGGCGGCGGAAGACAATTTTGGAGGATACCGCGCGGGTGTGACCGAGCTGGATCCGGTGATTGGTACCTACAGTGTGGAAGATAAGGAGGGGTTCATCGGATGAGTCAGATCATAACGCATGCCGATTTATTGAAATTAGTGGACGGTTTGCTGTCGAGCGGTACGAAGGTGATCG
>JAQVKF010000163.1 GCA_028694795.1 Thermoguttaceae bacterium
ATTTATATCTCCATGGAATGGACGCGAATCGTATTTTACGTTTTTTCTGGCAAGTGTTGGCGTTTGGACTGATCGGACTTTTGCTCGTTGGACGTCAAACGCGATGTATGTCCGGCCAGCTGTGCGTACTGTTGGGTGGCGTGGGCCTGTTTGGGACGCTCGGAGTCATCTGCGCGCGAGGCATTGACGGTACCAAAGCGGGTGACGCGGCTATGCTTACGAGTTTGATTCTCATCGCGATTACAATGTTTATCTTTTTAGGCGGCTGGACGTTATACCGTCCTCATCAGGGGATCAAACATCAACGTTTGTGTATGTCCGCGTCCATGGGAAGAGCTTCCTCTTCAGAATATCCCGAGGCCGAAGGATTGGCGGATCAGGTCGTGCTTGGTTCCCTCCTTTTGGCGTTGAGCGGCGGATTTTGGAGCTGGTACGCTCTCTATTTCGAACAGTATGAACTGGCAGCGCGGATTTTGAAATTCTACTGGTTCCGATTGGCCGATATTTTCGTGCCTATGGGGCTGACGTTCCGCGCGGTTCAATGGGCATTGGCGACGTGTGGGATGCTGCCGTCGAATCCGTCGCGAATCTCCGTGTGTCAACATTTCGGTCGAAGTGGCCGAAGTGGCGACCTGTGCCCATTGACGCGGATCGAAAAGGTGACCGTTTGCGATCGGATAGGGAAGGTGCCTGCCTCGTGTCCAACCTTGACGGTGTCTTGTGTGGAGAGTGGTGCCGACGCGAACGACCCGTTGTGGTGGCTGGGACGCGGACTTGGAGCGTTAGTCGGACGTTGTGGTGGATACCTGTTGTGTGCGGGGTTGATTTTGTTCGCGGTGGTATATGTGGGCGAAATTGGACGGATGCGTGTACAAACGTGGAGCGATCCGCCGCGTGCAGAGGCCAAAATGCAACCGGTTGAATGGATTGCGGCGTGTGACTGGATTCGAAACTCGGGCGTGATTCCGTCGGGTGCTCGATTCTTAACGCCGCGAGAGAATTCGACTTTTACCTGGCGAACGGGCCATCCACAGGTAGTGACGCGGAAGGATTTTCCGCAAGATGCCCGGTCGATTGTCGAGTGGTACTCACGGTTACAGGAAATCTACTCGCCGCATCCCGAATTTCCGTGGCCAAACTGGTTTTCGTCATTATCAGAGCGGAAACCAGACGATTTACGGCGAATTGCCGAAAAATATGAGGCGCCGTACTTAATTGTCGAGACTAAACAGAAACTGCCGTTTGAATCTTTGTACATTAATGGACGCTATGCGATCTACCGATTGTATTAGCCTGACGAGACTAAACCATACGAAAAAGGAGATCAGTAGTGTTTCCGGTATTGGTCTGGGACAGCTTATCCGTGATCTGATTCGACTGGCGAGACAATGGCGGTTTACGGAATCGTCTTCCTGTGGGCAATCGCTTGGACATTGACCTGTCCACGGATGTTGTGTTTACGTGGTTAAGTCCACGATTTTCCGCCAGAAAACCGTTTTTGGCGAGGTTCAATCCATGACATTTTTTAACCAGAATAGTAGTACATCAATGAAACAAACTGTGAATTGGGTCGATATCGGGGTGCGATTTGCCCTTTTGTTGTGGGCCATCGTCTTTGTCCAAACGAACGTTTTTCATGTTGCCGTCGCACAGGAACCGGAGTGGACGGAATGGAAGGGACCGAATCGTGATGGTAAATCGTTTTCGACCGGACTGCTCGACCACTGGCCGAAGGCCGGCCCCACGTTGCTCTGGAAAGCCGCGGGGCTTGGCGAGGGATATTCCAATTTCGCTTTTTATGATGATAAAATGTTCACCGAAGGCGATTTCGATGGTGAATGTTATGTGATCGCTATGGATCGCGAAAATGGTCGAATTTTGTACAAAATTCACATTGGACCTGGTGGTGAATTAGGTGGATATTTCGGGCCAAAATCGACCCCCGCGACTGATGGAACTTATCTTTTCGCGTTGAACCAACAGGGGTATCTCCTTTGTGCGAAACTGGAAACGGGACGTACCGTTTGGTCGATCAATCTCCACACCGAGCTGGGCGGGCGTGTGACGCCGTCGAAAGCGGCGGCGGACATCCATTGGGGATATGCCGAATCGCCACTCGTCGATGGGAATCGGCTTCTTTGTATTCCCGGTGGAACAGATGGAACCGTCGCGGCTTTGGACAAAACAACAGGTAAAGTTCTCTGGCGATCGAAAGATTTGACCGACCTCGCCTCGTATACGTCGATTGTACCAATCACCGTGGATGGTGTACCGATGTATCTCGTGTTGACCGATATGTCCGTTACGGGACTCCGCCCGGAGACTGGCGAAATACTTTGGCACGCCGATTTTCCAGGATATGGCGTTTGCAGCGATCCGGTTTACGCCGACGGAGTCGTCTTTGCCTCCAGTGCGTATAATGTCGGAGCCGTGGCGTATCGTGTTCAAAAGAACGAGGACGGAATGTTCATGGCGACCGAAATTTATGCCGACAAAAAAATCGATAACAAACATTTTGGCACGATTTATCATGATGGATATTTGTATACGATGACGGATCGCGGAAGCCTTGTTTGCCTCGAAATGAAGACGGGGCAGGTCCAATGGGAGGAGCGTCGAAGGCTTCGAGCGCGATGCGCGATTGGATATGTGGATGGCCATCTGATTCTTCGCGCAGAAAATTCCGGCGAACTGATTCTTGTTGCTGCGACACCGGAAAAATATGTCGAACAGGGCCGCTTCACTCCACCGGATCGAAGCGATCAAAACGCTTGGACCTATCCCATCGTCGTTCGGAAGAAACTGTACGTTCGGGATCAAGATACTGTCTACTGTTACGATCTGGCCCAATGAGTCTCTGGCACGTCACTTATGTTGTGGAATCCGCTTAAACGGTTCGAATTGGTCCATAAAAAAACACCCGATATTCGGGTGTTCGATGATTGAAACGTTTGTACACGTTTATTTTTGAACATTCTTTTGGAAGACTTCGTGGCATGCGTCACACGCTTCACTCAGAGCGTCGAGTGAAGATTCGAGATCACTGGTCTCTTTCGTTTGAATTTGTTGGGTGATCGCTGCGGCGCGGTCGCGCAAAAGTCGGCTGAATTCCGCCCACTGATTGGCTTCCTCGGCAGTTTTGGCCACAGAGGTGTCCAGCGCGCAAACCTGTCCGATCACGGCCAAGACGACCGCTTGATCGGCACGATTCTTCTTCACTTCGCGGCGTAAACGTGTATCGAGCAACGGGACTTTACGCATGAGCAGTGTCACATCGCCGACCGCTTGCCACTCCATTTTCTCGTCCGAGGTCGTATCCATCGCGCTGCGTACGGCGGAAACCGCCTTTTGTGCTTCCGCGTAATTGGTGGTCTTGACCAACTCTTCCGAGGCTTTCAAAATCGCAGGAGCGGCTTTTTTCAACGGTGACTCTTCGTCACTCATTCCCAACGTCAGAGCGAATGTCGCGAGCGTCGCACCATTTTGACGCACTTCGTCCAGATCAAAATCTTTTTCCGATTTAACGTTTTTTTCCAGCGTTTTCACATAACTCTCGACTTGCGCTCCGAGTATTTCGATAGGCGCGTACGCGGAAACCGCGAGAGAATCGGCCGCTCGTACTGCGGAAATGGGTAAAAAACAGATACAGATTCCGAGGATCGAAATCGTCCATTGGCTCATCATTTGCTTTCCATCACTTTCTTTTCTAATCGTTTCTGATTGAAATAATCGGTTGAGCGAAACCGACATTGTTTTTTTAATAGGCTATCGCGAACATGGGACCATGGAAAAATTCCGCGGAGTCCACCTTCCATGAAATGATCTCCAGTTTCCATGGACACCTCTCGATGATTTATGACACCCCTCTTGCCCTCATCTTCATTCGATGGATTTCCAATACCTTGCGCATACTGATCGGTATTCACCATACGAGAGGGGTGGTCTAGGGAGGGGCCGCGGCCGCTACCACTTGAATATTTCGCTCTTCAAGCGATTGTTTGGCATTGTCGTTGATTTGGTCCGTAATGATTACATCCACCTGCTCCAAATTGGCAAAACGTGCGAAAGATTCGTGTCCAATCTTGGTATGATCGCACAGAACAATCACTTGCCGCGCAATCGAAATCATCGTTTTCTTCATCTCCGCCTGCTGAAGATCGGGCGTTCCGACCCCATTTTGCAGCGATAAACTGTTGGCTCCCATAAACGCCTTGTCCACTCGCAACTCGCGAGCCATATGCTGGCCCAACGGTCCCATCGTGCAATGAAAATCACGACGAAGCGTTCCGCCCAATAATAGTGTATGAATTCCGCTCGAATTTTCGAGGAGCAACGCTATTTCCAAGTCGTTGGTCACTACCGTGAGCCGATCACGCGATACCAGACAACGTGCCAACTCCAGCGTGGTGGTGCCCGTGTCAAGCACAATTGTATCACCGTCTTCGATGAACTGTGACGCTTTCCATGCGATCGCCTGTTTGGCAACCAAATTGTCGGTCCGCTTCACACTCGCGGTCAGCTCGAACCCTGTACGTGTTTTTTCGATGGCCCCGCCATGGGTGCGGGTGAGTAACCCTTCTTGATCAAGCTCACGCAAGTCGGTACGAATCGTCGCGGGGGAGACATCAAGTTGGCGACATAACGTGTTGACCGTCAATGTCTTCTTTTCTCGCAACAAAACCAAAATCCGTCTTCGACGTTCTTCGGTAAATAAAACGTTGGTGCTACTCATAGGATGTCATCTCGCTGAAATGGTGATCGTTCGGAGTTTGTCTGGAATCGTTAGGACGGGATCGAATCCGTTCTAACGAAACCTCAATACCGGTTCCACATGCGTTCTCATCGTTTTCTTCGATGATGGATTCTTCCGATACGATCTTGATTGAAAATGGACTATTCCGATGCGGTTCAACGTGGTATCGCGATCAAACTGCTGGAATCCACACGCCACTAACAAGGACTCGTATCCATCGGAATAGGCTACGTGTAAAACGTCTGGAACGAACGGCGTCCCTTGTCATCCCAATGAAAAAGAACGTGTCTCATTTTACAGTAAACGAAAAGAAATGGAATGACGTGGCAAAACCTTTATGGGTGAGTTTTCCCAACGCTCAATAACGACAACACGCTTAGTTTACGATACAAAACAAAAAAAGTCAATCAAAAACGAAAGAATTTGAAAAATAATATTGCATTTCGTTTTTGAATCGATTACAATCGAAAGCAAATGGTTTGGTATATGTGGTTTGTGTTGGCTTTGCCGTGGTTGATATCCGCCGAACGCCTTCACTTTCAGAGAATAATGTTCATGTTTTGAGCAATATGTAAGAAACACATGGTTTTTTATTGATTTTTTGGTAATAAAAATTCCATAAAACCGATACGAATAACTCCAATAATGATGTGTATCAGTGTGCGGTGTTATGAAATCGAAAGAAAACGAAATGAATCGAAAGTTTGGATCATCGCCGTTTATAGGAAGGAAAAAGATGAAAAGTTCGAACATGGCGTTATCGTTTCTGGCTCTTGTTTCTCTTTTGTGTTCGATTGGTTGCGATAGTCGAGCGGAAGTGACAGGCGTGGTGACGATGGATGGAAAACCGTTGGAAGGCGCGACCATTAATTTTGTTGGAACCGAAGGTCCTGCTTCCGTCTCCAGAAGTGACGCGGAAGGAAAATTCCAATTGCGATACAAAGGCGAAGCCCTTATTCCCGCGGGGAGTTACAAGGTCGGTATCGCCAAGTATAAAGAAGATGAATCTAAAGAAAAAGAGGTTGCCGAGGGGGCTGGTGCCGCTGCTGGGATTCCGTCTCCTGTGATGATTCAAAGCGATCCGCGACCGCCCAAAAATCTGTTGTCTGAAAAGTACCGCGATCCAGAAAAATCGGGCCTGACCATCGAAGTGGCTCGTGGAATGGCCCCTGTGGAATTCAAACTAGAAAAGTGAAATTGCCCAAGTGGGAGCTGCAAAGAAAAATTTTTGCTCGGAATATTGGCGGTCATGATTTTGATCGAGCTCTTTTTTAACAAATGCATAGGTGCCTTATTTTCCATCGGGATGAGTCGATTTCGATCGACGGAATGCCGATACGATAAAACTTTTAAGCGAGTTCTTTTGCGCAATCTTACCGACGATGGCGATCCAAAAAGAACTCTCGCGAGGGGTCTGAATAAAATGTTTGCGGATGCCTCGCACATTGGAAGACGTTTTCAAATCGAATAGGCTAGGTGATTGCCGCGGTTTGAAAGTCATACTTAACTTTTATTGGGAACTCGTTATTTTGTACAGGAGAGAGAGCTATGTTACAGTCCGAGCGGCGAGGCTTTACGCTGGTGGAGCTTTTGGTGGTTATCGCAATTATCGGTATTTTAATCGCACTTTTGCTTCCCGCGGTTCAGGCGGCACGTGAGGCGGCACGTCGAATCCAATGCTCGAGTCAGGTGCGTCAGATCGGTATTGCGATTCAAACCTATCACGATACCAATAAATCCATTCCGTATGGTTTGCACGTGGCCACGGGGGGGTTGGATAACGATCGATCGAATCTGTTGATTGCGATTTTGCCATACATTGAACAAAAAGCCATCTATGATGCCATCGACTGGACAAAAGCGGGTGGTATCTCGGATGTTGCGTGGCTTCCGGATGATGGGAAAGTGGGACGTAAACGTTGGTTGATGGAGGCGAGTGTACCAACTTACCATTGTCCAAGTGATGGTGATTTGATTTACACCGATTCGATTACACGTTATACGGCGAACTATTACGCTTCGTCCGGTCCGACGTTGATAGACGCGTTTCCGGGTGCGTGCGATGCGGCAAATGTGTATAATCAGGTGGCTTTGGATGAGGGTGCGCGTTTTTCCCGCGCGACCGATTATTACAGCCGATGGAATAAAGATTGTGTAGGGCCTTTTGCGTTCGTTCTTTACAATGGAGGTTGGTCGAATTTCCAAATGCCGTTCTCGAAAATTACCGACGGTTTGTCGAACACCCTTTTGGTCGGCGAATGCAAAGTATCCAATTACCGTATGGCTGAACATGGTTGGGCTTATCGTTTGACGTGTCAAGGCATTTTGCATACCCTCGGTGGTATCAATTTGGGCACCAATGTTAAGGATAGCCCGGATTGCGAAAAGAGCAGTAGTGGTGGTCTTTCGTACACATTTTCGTCTGGCCACTCCGGTGGGGCGAACTTCCTATTGGGTGACGCTTCTGTACGATTCATCAGCGATTCGATCAACATGGTCACGTACATGAACTTGGGTGATCGCCACGATAATCAGGCGTTGAGTAATTTCTAAGATTGGGGTGGATAGATCCATCCTTTTCGTCGGATGTCTCCGTGGGGGAGGCATCCGATACGTTCGAAGCAAGACCAGGGAATGAACTTGATCATGTGAAGAGACATGCGAGCGAATGTCCCTCGACAGGTTTACTTGGGAATTCACATAGAAAGCGTATTATGACTCGAACTGGGACACGAATAGGCATAGGGGTAATTGGCACAGGACGTGCGGGGATGATTCATGCGAGAAATTTTGCCTCTGGGGTCGTGCCTGGAGCGGAAATTGTCGCGATTGCGGAACCAATGGAAGCGTCGCGTACCGCCGCAGCGCAAGAACTTGGCGTAGACGCGGATAGTGTGTATGCGGATTATCGCGAGTTATTGGAAAATCCGCGGGTGAATGCTGTGATTGTGGTGACGCCGACCAAATTTCATCGTGAAATCGTCGTGGCCGCCGCGGCTGCGGGAAAGCATATTCTCTGTGAAAAACCGATGGCGATGAACGTAACGGAGTGTGATGCGATGTTGGACGCGGTACGTGCCGCACGAGTGAAATTGCAAATCGGGTTTATGCGACGTTTCGACGTGGGGTTTCAAGCGGCAAAGCAGCGGATTGAAAGTGGCGAGATTGGACGTGTCGTTCAAGTGAAATCGCTGACCCATGGACCGACGACGCCGAAACCTTGGATGTACGATTTGCAACAGAGTAATGGACCACTTGCAGAAGTCAATAGCCACGATATCGATGCGATTCGGTGGTTCACCGGCGGCGAGTTTCAGGAAGTGTACGCTATTGCCGGGAACTATCGTTCGCCGGATGCCGTGCGTGGGTATCCCGATTTTTATGATAATGTCTTGCTGACCGCTCGGATGAGCAACGAGATGCAGGGAATGATCGGTGGTGCGCAAGGTGTCAAATACGGGTACGATTCGCGTTGTGAAATTTTGGGCGAACATGGTCTGATCACTGTTGGATCGTTGTCCGGAAATACGGTTGTTTCGTACATGCCAAACGGCGCAGAACATGATATCGTCCACAGTTGGATGAATCTTTTCATTGACGCCTATCGAGCTGAAGATATTGATTTCGTGCGATGTATCCGTGAAGATGATACGCCTAGAGCTACAGGTGTGGATGGACGCGCCGCGGTGATGGTGGTGAATGCGGGGAATCAATCCATTGTGGAACGCCGACCTGTCACACTGCCGCATTGAGTGTTCGCGAGTTTGACCGAATTGCCGTTTCCCGATGGCTTCCGTTCGATGGCGGCGAGCTGGCATCAGGTGGAGGTCGGGGGCCGGTTGTGAACGCGATCCGTGTGAATCTAGAATTTAGTATCCGAGTATATGTGGAGTCGATATTATGCTGCAAGAACGTACGAATAACTCATCATCAGAAAGAAACACTTTGACGGATTGTCCGCGGAAGGCTCCTGTTCCTACCCAAATGCTGGCGGCGACATACCGTCAAGACGCAGTGTCGGCGGCTTCGACATCGGGGTTGAAGATTGGAATGATCTCCATTCCCAAATGTGGAGACGACGAAATACTGCTGCGAGTTCGCGCGGCGTCGATCTGTGGTACCGATGTCAAAATCATTCGGAATGGTCATCGCAAACTTTCGCCAGGTCAGCGTATTGTACTTGGACATGAGTTCATCGGTGATATTGTGTCCATCGGTAGCCATGTGCATGGATACCAGCTCGGTCAGCGTGTGGGGGTCGTGCCGAACGCGGGATGTGGACGTTGCCCAGCGTGTATGCGTGGTCAGGCCAATTACTGTCCCACTTACACCGCGTTTGGAATTGATCGCGACGGCGGCCACGCATCCTATGTTGTAGTACCAGCGAGTTTTATCGTTCAAGGCAATGTAATGACGATTCCAGAGACAGTATCCGATGTCGAAGCGTCGCTGTTAGAGCCGTTCTCGTGCGTG
>JAQVKF010000164.1 GCA_028694795.1 Thermoguttaceae bacterium
TAACATACCGATAGAGGTTCACATTATTTGCATCGTATCCTACGGGGTCGCGGGTGACAAAACGCCCTAAACCGGTGTGGTAATATCGGTTGCGATACAACATTAATCCGGTTTCTACGTCGTATACCTGACCGGTGAAGGTTTTGGTCCAGTTGTGGGATGACGCAGTTTTTGCAACGAACGAAGCATCGCGGAAAGTAGGTTTGCCGAACGAATCGTAGGTGATACGCTCCATGACAGTGCCGCTGGGATTCACTAGCGCACATACGTTCCAGTTGGGATCTTGTACTGTATATAACGTCTCGGAACCGGACGTACGACTGATTATATCATCGATATAACGAATACCGTAGACATGAGTTGTGGTCACTCCCGCCGCAATACTTTCGATCTCCTGCCAGTTTTGGTTGAAATAACTTAGCGTGACAACCGTTCCCACCGTCTTTTTGATCCGATGATTCCGAGCATCATACATGTAAGTTGCCACAACACTTGTATCATCCTTTACTTGCGCAAGACGATTCCATGCGTCATATACGAGAGTATATGCTGTTGTTCCATCTAACGGTTTTGGCACCTTCGTCATACACCCATTACGGTCATGCGACACCAGCGTATTGCCACCCGAAATCGTCAAAATCTCGTTCGCAAGGTTATGCGTCCGCGTTTGATTGACCTCAAACGCACCATCACCATTGGCATCCTGTTTGTAGTTCAACCAGTTGCCGGTCATGTCAAACGCAAAATCTTCTTCAAACGACTTCGAGGTAACGGTATCACCAGCGGTGTTCAAAACACCACGCTGCATCGCGGTCAGCTGATTCATTTGATCATATTGATACAGCTCGGAGTGTGCCGAAGCCACCATGTCACGGCGATACAAACGATTGCCACCACGATCGTAACCGTGTTGAATCTGTACGACAGGGGTTTCGTCAGCCGTTTTCCATGCGTGATCAATCACTCGACCGAAGGAATCACGAGTGGATACACTGGTATAATCCAACGATACGCCTGCAACGGGATACGAAACGCCCATGATATTTTGGACGCCGGTGTACGCGTATTCGGCAACGGTCGTTGAGCCGTTTTGGACACCGACGATCCGATTCAGCTGATCGGAAAGCGAGTCGCTCGTGCCGTAAGCGTAGCCGACCACCGTGCCGTTCGGAGTCGTAAAACTCGTCGGTCGAAGCGATTTCGTGTACCGATTATTCGACTGCGATACGTCGTAAGTGTAAGCAATCGAAGGAGTTACGTCGGTCACCGCACCGCTGTGCGATACCCGCTCCCGCGAAAGCAATCCTTGCGTTGTGTAGTCGTATTTCACCTGATTCACGATGTTCGCGTTCTCCAACGTCGGGTTGTCATAACTCGTCAGCGTGTCAATCTTGCCGTCCACGGTGTAAACTGTACGGATCATCCGGATGGTACCATCTACGCCATCGGCCAGCGTCGTCACACGATCGCTCAAAAGCCGGCCGAGATGGTCGTACTCATACGTGTGAATCGAACCGTTTTGGTCGCGTTTCCAAACCCGCTCACCCAACCGGTTATACTGAAACTCCACACGATCCGCAATACCATCCACCCCATTATTTAGCGTTAAATTTTCAATCGTATCGTCACTGTCCGGATATAATTCCACTACCAGCAAGTCGTTACGATATACCAACGGCGCGAGAGACGTCTGCGACGTACCATAAATATATCGGGTAATTTGGTCGTTTTCCGGGGTTTTTACCCTCATTTCACCCATCTGACCCGAAATATCATATACAAATTCCGTCGTCACATTTTCATCCGGAGCTGTCGCCGACAAGGTTCCATCGCCGGTGTAATTGACGATGGTTTTCTTCACCCGCCCCATCGCATCGTATTCGCTCCGCGTCTCACGGGACTCCGCATCAATCGTACTCGATACCCGACCCGTCTGACTGTGATACGCGGTCGTAGTCACCAAAATCGAATCTGACCGCGTGGGTACGGTATCCGAACGAGTCATCTGCGACGCCACTCGACCATAATTTGCCGTCGCAATCGAACGACCGACGCCGTCCAACCAGCTCGCCGACGCCGATACCTCCGCCGTCGTGAAGTTCAGCAACCCCGTACCCGCCGCGTCCGATAGACGCTCGTACTGATGCGTTAAAACAACGTTGCCCGCTAAATCAAACGCATACTCCGTCTGCTGAAGTATCACATCTCCGTCCGTTGACGCCAACGCCGTATACGTCCGCTCCACTCCGCCAAACGAGTTGTGTACCGTATGACTACTCTTGTTTTCACCAGCGGACTGAGTCTTGATACCGCGTCCCTTTGCGTCATACCAGGTGAAACTTTCCAGCGTGCCATTGACCGCACCTGTCGATGGATCCACGAACGAATGAACCGTTTTCCAAATTGACCACGACCGTTGTAATATTGCTGCACATGGGAAAGAAGTCGGTCTACCCCGGATTCATTCCACAAATACCGCTCTACAAGCGTCGGACGATCTAAATTGTCATACGTCGTCTTCGTGTACGTCGCGTTGCCATCCGCATCCGACTCGTGGTGAATATGGATCTGACGACCTCGTGAGTCATATTCGTATTCCGTCACTCGAGCCGTCGTACTGCTCTCGTCCACATACCGCGTCCGAACTCGCAATTTGTCCTGCGTACCAGCACAGGTCGCACAGGTCGAGGGACCACCGTAAATGGCATCGCTCTCCTTCATTAAATTCGTGTCCGTTGTGCCAATCCAGCTTTCAATCACATTATTACGCCAGTCATAAACGACTTTGCGGATCGTACCGTCCGGCGACGTGGTCCGGATACGCCGAAGCTGTGTATCGTAACCATAAAGCGTCTCATGGTAGTGAACGTCCTTTGTACCATCTCCCACTGCTGGAATCAAAAAGTATTGACGCGTCGCGCTAATCAGACGATCGGTATAAATCGTTTTCTGCCACGAAATATACGATGTTTGATCAAAGGTATCCGTGATTAAAAGCTCACCGGATGTACTGACTCGCGATGCCGTAATCTGCTCGACGGTATTGCCTTCCCAGTCATACTTCGTAATCGATACTGGATTGACCAACACGGAAGACGCGATATTGCCATCACTGTTCAATACGACATACCCTGACGCACCACGTGTTTCACGGTAAACATCATCATAAACGGTCCAGTGGGCGGGACGTGTTGCCTGTACAGTATTGTCGCTACTAACGGTCATATTTTTCGGACCGAGCGTCCGGATAACGCGACCAGATTCATCATGGTCGTAATCTGTAATCAAATGTTTCCCTCCACCAGAAATCGTAGACCAACCCGAAGGTACGACGGTGGAGAAATCGCCCGTTTTCGTGGTATCCACATCCACTATATTGCGAATCATCACTCCTTTTTGATCATTATACGCACTGTACGAAATCATACCAAGTTCGTCTTTATACCAAATACGACGCCCCTTACGATCGAAACGTTCTACCGTCGAAACTGCGGCTCCATCTCCATTCTCAGCGGCAGAGACCGCTGGCAGCGACGTGGTCCGCTGAACCATCAGGTCGGTGGCCGAATCAAAAATATAGCTATATGTTGCGGAAGTAATTCCACTTCCCGTGGTCTCTGGGAAACGTCGTACCGCCGCTGGAAGGACCTCTACGGATTTACCTGTACGCATGTGGGCCGTATAGTCTGTCTCTTCGATGGTAATGGGATTTCCGCTGGCTCCGATCTGAATCTGGCGACGAATCACATGATTCAGTAAATGATCCGCTGTACCGTAAATATTGGCATCGATTCGACCCTCATTCTGACGAATCAGGATGTACGCATTCGCCTGTTCTTCATCCGTCAAGGTATCCCCGTTGGTATGAATGGCAAATACAAAAGGTCCCGTAATCGTTGTCGGAGGTGAATATAAATGGATTGATTCGGACGTATATTGCCGAGCAATCAGACCAGAATTCGTGAATGTATTAAATTCCATCATCCGCGTTTCTGTACTGTTCGCCGATGTCGCCGGAATGCTGTCACGCAAAATGACGCTACCATAACGATTCGAATAGACCACACAACGCGAACCATCTGGCCGAATTTCCTCCGATTTCTGACAGACCGTATTCGCGTCGGTAGAATCACCATACGTGGTAAATTCCACCTCAAAATGACGTACACCACCATCCAATACTTCCTTGACCGCCTGACGATTGGTTTCAAATTCAAAGTATTTGGAGGCGTATCCCGCAACCACCGAATCTTCAACACTGTCGGGATCCGTGATATTCTGTGCCGTACACAATCGAGCATAGTCGTTCGGAGTACACAGATATTTCATACAGGACTGAATCGAATCATCTGTATAATATCTGAAATACGTGGTACCGGTATCCAACCAAGTCTCGGTCTCTGCCGTCTCGTCCTTACGCTGTGTAGTTACACTGCGAAGGTCCCCCACGGAACCATGAATACCACTGTCATCGTAATAGGTGTACAAAACTCGCTGGATGGGGGTTGCCTCGGACACGCTGGCACTCACTCCTCGAAGCAGCGTTAATGCCGTAATTTTGCCACTTTCCGAAAACTGATACGCCAAAAATTCATGATGTGCAACTCCATTTTCCGTGTATGTCTTATGTACACGTACTAACGCTCCTGAATCATCATATTCCGTCGCTAATGCGGAACCACTCGGAGAGGTCACGCTGATCAACGATCCCGCAGGATGCGTCGTATTTATCAATGGGAAAAAACCTTGGAATGACCACGTCTGACCATTATTGCGAAGAAGCGTATACGTTTGATCCGCCGCGTTAAACAATAGCTGATCTGTAACCTGATCACGTCCTGTATAAGTGACTTGATTTCCACTAGTTGCACGATCAAAGGTAAGAACCTCGCGAAAACCAAGCGAGACCTGAATAATCTCCGGGTCGGATGGGGATAGCGTCAATACTAATGGCAACGAAACGACGTCCCAATGGTTGCCGTTCAGTTCATCCAGACCAATGTCCGCAAGATTATCATACGAACGTTTGTGTACCCAGTCGATATCACCGCCTGGCATACGTATGTCCACTGATTCAAGCAAAATACGACCGTCCATACAACGAATCGGATTACCTGCGGTGGGTGGAGACTGACCACATGTGCCAGTGTTTGGTGGGGTTGGAGGAAGATATCGGGGCGACCCACCATCACCGCCTGAACCACCACCGCCACCCGAACCACCGCTGCTCCACGAACTACCCCACGAACTCGACGACCAACTGGATGAACTGCTGCTCGAATTCGATGACCAACTTGACAAGCTGGATGAACTGCTGGAGGAGCTACTCCAAGAACTGCTCCAAGAACTGCTCCAAGAACTACTCCAAGAACTACTCCAAGAACTACTCCAAGAACTGCTCCATAAAATACCGCTGGTACTCATCATGCTTCTCCTATTCCATTGGGACGATTGATCAACGTAAAAACAACACTCGAAAGTCTCGTAACTCACCATCCAGCGAGAACGAATGTAGATGTATTCATCCGCTTAGTATGCAGCTTCGATTATGCGAGCTGCTGAATTGCACACTTTTTCAAAAACGCAAGTGTCGCCTCCTTTTGTTGATTGTTAGGAACGTGATGAATAAAATTACAGATCAGTCGAATCGTCTCCTCGGGAAATGCCAATATCTGATCGTAATTCAATCGCAGTAATTCCGGCGAATGCTCGCTCAAGAATGTTTCCCGCGACTGACGAAGCCGCTGAAGTGTATATGCCGTCGCCTCCGGATGCCATCGCCATGGATTTTTATTCATCGAACGAATACTGTCTTGATCCGGACGCTCCACAACAATAAATCGAGGTGAATTCCATGCCTCCATCAGTTCTGGTCCCATTAGCGACAGGATCGGATGCTTTCCACAAAATGGAGTATCCGCTTTCTTTTCCTGTAAATATTTACACTGTCTTCCAGCCCAGTATCTCAGAAAATCAACCCGCTCCGGTGTCGCGAGCATTTCAGGAATCCATGGTTCCTGAAAACATTTGCGACAGATTTCTCCGAGATGGGCATCCTCAAAAATATCGCCAGGATTTTCAGGCATATAAGCTGTATGTATACCCATGTGATATAAAATACCACTGACTGTATTCATACCGCCAAAGTACCCGCCGAGAATGGCCACTCCAGGACGATCCAATCTCGGATGTACCGTTTCAACCGCACTGGGAAATAGGCGAAGTTCCAGTTTCGCGCCACAAATATCGCTCTCTCCCTCCGACTGCGCGACTAGCCATTCTCGTGGAACATACAGTCCCTTGGGGCGTTGTTTATGCAACTCTCCAAGGTAATGATCAATATGATGTAAACAAGTCCATCCTTATATGTCATTGAGATGACGATACACCATCTCAATGGATTCACGACCACGAAATCCATAACAGTGACAACGATTCACGTTAAACGGTCTGTACACCCAGTCATTGATCCGATGCGGGAGACCTTGGTCTTCTTGTATATGCTGACCACCCAGATAAATCCATGACCAGTCCGATGGAAGATTGCCGAAGAAATGTTCCACTTTTTCACAAAAACCCGCCTCACAGCTCGCGTCATCCTCCATGATCAAAACGGAATCAATGCGATTGTTCAAGCAATCTTCCAATATCCGCAAATGCGATCGATAACACCCCCACGCTCCACTTCCTTCATGCCACCATGAGGGAGGACTGACTAGGCCTCCATCTATTGCCGGATATCGCTCAGGCTGCCGAAACGGCCAGTCCGACGGAAGACGTTGAGTAAACAACTCCCAACGCTCCTTGCGACGAGCAAGATTTACTGTATAAACACGTTCAAAAATATTGTGTAAATTCATCGTTCAAACTACTCTTCTATAAGGATGGACACTTCATTTACCAACGCTGAATAGGACAGCCTTCCGTTCCCATGGCTATTTTGTTCAGCATCGGTTGACTACCGGTACTCACATGGCAACCACAATAGCAACACGTGGAAGATGATCTGTTTCGATGTTCACATTCCGAACAATGTTCCACGTAAATATTCCCGATTTCTTCCGAAGACCGAACGGGACGCCCCGCCTTAATCCAACGAGTTATGGCTCGTGTATAATTTCCGACTCTTTTGAATATTTCCATGGAGAGACCTCCTTCGCCCACCGTATGGACCGCTAAGGCTCCGGATATCGGCGTGTTATATTCCTTCGTTGAATCCTCACGTCTGAAACACAGATGCTCTGGGATTGGTATGGAGTGTGTCCTGCAGTATTCGATCATCTTGTCGCGCCGCATCTCGTCCGGCATGCTGCAGAAATGTCGCAAAAACATACTGTACAAACTATGAATCATGTAATAATCCTCATGTACATGGAAATATTTACCGTATTTGGGAAGAATATGCCTCCATAAACCTATCTGTTCGAGCGGCCATTTCCAGCGAACCTCCGAGTCATAACGGGTAACATCGTCCCACGCACGTAGAATTTCAAGGGATTGATCACTGTTTTTAATCAGTATCGCGCCCGCATTGGGATAGCCGGGTGTCCAGCGAGTTTGTTCCGAAACAACATCCTGAGCAAAAAGAAACAGTTTATCGTCCATCAGCGGCAGCAATTCCCGCTCTATTTTTAATTCTTGCGCATAAAAAATTGTGTCTGCATCTGTGAGAAGCAAATAATCACAATCATAAAGATTCTGTATCATTGTTGTGACCTTATGCCAGTTAAGATGCCTATCCGGCTGTGACGGTTTTTCATCGGAAACAATATGCGTATATCCATGTCTCCGACAGTAACGTTCGTTGATGTAACGACTCCATGGAAAATAACAGCTGTCGCCATACATGTACTGAACCACTTTAATGCGTGGACGTTGTTCACGAACTGGCGTTTGGCTCACAATGTTATTGGATGTCGTTGAAAAATCGTGACGCTGCACATCGTGATTACCAAATCTGCGACTGATCTCGTCATCCGGAACTTCATTCCGGTCGTGATAGTCGAAGTACGCACTATCAAAAGGAGCACCCCGACCAAAACGACCGCGGGTCGCTTTTACCTCCCAAAAATCCTGCCAGGAACGAAGAAGATAATGATTGACTCGGATTTTGTTCGTAGAAATCGAATGGGCGTGCCAGTTCACCGGTTCATGATTTTCGTTCACCGTCTCCCCTGTGTGGCATGGAAACTGGTGTGAACCATAAATCGCGGAAATGTTCACCCGATCCGGACGAATAATGCTCTTGACAAATCCATTCGGACCCCATTGGTCCTCCGCCCGATGAACCAGCGAGTGGAGCATGTCCGGAGGTCTGCGGATAAAACCACTCGTACCAAAGATGTTCCAGTTCATCGCCAAACCACTGTGCGGTTCAAACTCCTCCAGAAACGAACGCAGATCATTTGTGCACCGCGGCAAAATCAGCTCGTCCAAATCAATTACCGCAAGCCACTGGGTCTGGCCTGCGCTGCGACGCATCACATCGGCCTGTACAGCATTCTGAATTTCTGACCGTTGAATGCGTTGCAGTAAGTCATGAAAATCGTCGTTGACGTGGATATTGTCCACAAGTCCGCGTTCCACATACGGACGAAGAATAAGGTCGGAAACCTGGGTATCATCGTCGTGATTGTATAAATAAAAATGTTCAACTCCAAGACGTTCGTGGTACTGAATCCATTCATCCAACCATGAATTCTCGTTGCGAAAAATGGCACATACAGACAAATATCGCATGACGACTCCTTTGTAAAATAGGGTTTGACCGCGGAATACCGATCAAATGGTTGATCAGATGTACAGAAACATATCGCATCTGTAAGACAACATGGAATATGCCTAAGAATCTGTCGTAAACGTCAGACCACCATAAAAGTGGCGGTTCAATGTATCTTGATATGCGGTACAAAAACAAATTTTGTTCCGAAATTTTCCGAAGGTCGCTGATGAAACATTGTTGTAGAAGAAGTAATGTAAAAAATGCCAGTCATATCCAAGAATGTATAGTCATTTAATTTAAGCTTTTCCTATGAACATCCGATACTAGTTCTATGAAATACGACAAAAGATTTCGAGAACGAGCCATCGCTTTCAAAGAGGGTGGTGCTACATTCAAACAGCTCAAGGCGGTGTTCGGGATTGATCGCAAGACCCACAACGCGTGGGTGAAATTGTTGCGTGAAACCGGTTCCGTTATACCTGAATATG
>JAQVKF010000165.1 GCA_028694795.1 Thermoguttaceae bacterium
GGCAATGTTCTGTTTGGTAAGCTCGCGAATAATAACTTGAATACTTTGAACGGTACCCGGATCAATACCCACGAACGGCTCGTCCAACAAAATAATCCGCGGATTCGAGACGAGGGCTCGCGCAATTTCCAACCGTCGTTTCAGACCGCCAGAAAGATGCATCGCCCGTTTCTTGGCCTCATTCTGCAAACCAAACCGCTCAAGCAATTCCGCACATCGATATTTCCGCTCTTTTCGCGTCTTGCCGCCCAATAGTTCCATCACCGCGAGCAAATTGTCCTGAACGCTCAGCTTACGAAAAATGCTCGACTCCTGAGGAAGATAACCCATTCCTCCTTCGCAGGAACGTCGATAGAGCGGCCACCACGTGACATCCAAACCGTTGAGCAGGATACGTCCAGAATCTGGGGCGATTAAGCCGCAGGTCATCCGAAAACAGGTCGTCTTGCCCGCGCCATTCTTTCCCAATAACCCAACGACTTCACCTGTCTCGACTCGTAAATCGACGCCACGAACGATCTGCTTTTTGCCAAATCGCTTGTGGAGGCCCGATACTTCAAGCATCGTATGGCTCCTTCTCTAAGCTCATCGGAATTTCATTTCCACACACGAATCACCACACGCAAAATCATTCCATGTCATGATTCGCGATGGAAATCATCATCCTTATTTTGACCCTTTTACGATATTTGTTTTATTTTAACAATTTAACGAATCCGCTTCATACGTTCTATATTGGGCCACAGCGGAATGACTGGTTCGCCTTCGCTACTGGAAATATAATGCCACGAATGCGGCCAAAATAGGAACACCGCCTTGCCTTTGAGCAGCGAACGATCAACCCAGTATTGCGGCTCGTTCCAGCCCCACGACAACGGGTTGCCGGATGCACTGTTCACCCATTGGCGGCCGTCCAAACTACACGCGCTGTTATCACCGAAAAACAGAAACTGATCTTCGCCCAGTTCGATTTCCACCTCGGGCGTTTTTTGGAAAATATCCCAACGTGACGGGGTGCTTAACAGACGGGATATAGCTGCGTCCTCGGAACCACTCCGATACAAAAGTTCGTTGCCCAACTCCGGATTGGACATATTGGTTCGTGTCGCAATGTAATACAGGTCGCGGTACAATTTTAGGCCGGAAATGGCAACCTCGCCGCTCGTCGCGGAACCATTGCGGCGAAAACCAATCCGAACGGGCGTCAAATCTGCCTGGGTCGGACGCCAACGCTCCGACGGGCGTAGATATTCCGGCGGTTCGCTAAATTCCTGAACTTGGTCGTTGACCCAAAATGTCATCCGATCATCCACATTGGCGAATCGAATCCGATATTTACCCGGATAAATGATAGGCGTTTGGGCTTTCGGCGCAAACTTCGGACGGAACGCTTCTTCCGGAAGAGCCTCGGCCTCAGACACGGCGTCACCTCCGGTTCCAAGCGTGACGATACCACTGCCTAAGTTTAACGTCGCGGAAAAAGTGCAACCACCCTTGATGAGTGAAAAGATCACTTCGCCCTCTGGATTTAACCCCGACTCGGTCGGCGTGATTTCCAACTCCGATTCCAAGATGAGATCGCCCACCCAATGGGGTTCCATTTGCTGAAGTTGGGCGCCTTGCAACGTTTTGGGTGACAGGCTCTCCGCAAACGCCTGCTTGAGCGGCGTCCCGGACCACGCTTCACCGGTGGATGCGTCACCTGACGCACCACTCTCACTGACCGTGCTTGTTGGGCTTGCCGAACGGAACTGATACGATTCACGGGAAGGCGAAATCAGATTGTACGACAAAAAATCGGTGACGAGCTGGGCGGGAACCGTCGCCTGACCATCCCTTAAAATGGATTCCCACTGATCGTATGAAAGCGAAAAATGCTGATAAGTCAACCATGGCGAGGCGGCCGTTCCTTCCGATACGCCTGCTTTGCTCGCAACCGCCCGAAACGTTCGACCGTCTTCCGATACCTCCCATGAACTGTTGGGTTCACTCGTCAAACCAGAGGCTATCTGCGCACGTTCCGCCCAACTCGAAGGAACCCCAGAGGCTCGCAACTTTTTCGATTGACAATCGTTGTCAAACACGGAACGCATGGTCGCCAAAACCTTCTCCGGCGATTTGCGTTGAATCACATAGTTTGTCGCCCCTTTTGCCTTCGTAAAAATATCGCCTTGGGAAATTTTAACCGTCTCGTTCGGAAGCCCCACCATCCGTTTAATGTAATTTTCTCTCGCCTTACCGGGGAAAAAGAAAACCGACACGTCCCAACGTTGCGGCCCATAAAACCAATACGCAAATTTGGACACGAGAATACGGTCGCCACCGTAAGAGGGATTCGCCTTACGCGATTCTTCCATCGAAAGATCCATCGTGTATCGACAGTTCGGACAGATCGCCGAGGGAAGTGAAACGCCTTGGTTGACCGTACCGCTCGCGTCCACTTCGTTACTCGTGCCCACCTGAAAATTGAAACCACATTCCGGACAACACAAGTCGCGATGACGCCCCATGAGCGTCGGTGCCATGGAGCCGGTCGGAATCACAAACGCCTCGCCAATGAATGTCCTAAAAAGAAACGCTAATATAAACGCAATGGCGATCGACTCGCACACCTCTCGGAACGCGCCGAACGTACCCTGTGAATCCTCTTTCGGTTTTGCGGAGGCGGACATCGGTTCCGCGGACGGTAATTCGGGAATCTGCATACGATTTTTGCCGTAAGATTCGGATTTCATTTTCGATTCTGGTTCCATATTGGGAGGACATCGGGGTTTATCAGGTCGAATATTCAACGTGCGTTATCCAATCGCGAACGTGTCGTTATCTCATCACTCTGGACACGCGAACAAATCGCTCTGATCGTTTCCATGCGAAAGACCGGTCGCGCAAGGGGGTTGGGAAACAGGAACGACCAACACGCATCCCCATTATAACGTATTTTTCCGAAAATGCACGATCATTACCATCTGGCGAATACCTTCCATTTTCGTAAGCGTACGCCTTCCAACGCAGTGGGATCATCGGTATAAGGGTATGCGTCGCCGAGCGGATGCTCCCATGAGAATCGGTATCGGACCAAAATGCGACCCAAGTATTCGCAATGCTGGTTCGCGACGATTGAAGACTGAATTTCGGCTGGATTGTTGTGGGGACCCAAAAAATTTTTGGTGATTTGTATTGGGCTTCCATTTCCTCTAGAATGGGCAATATTGATCCGGTTGAAATGGCGTATACTGTTTTTCCAAAAATCAATGGTAACTCAGTGTCGATGGTAACCTGGTATGGTGAGGTCCACGCCGTCAGGGGCAGAGCCGAAAGTTCCGATCTTCTGATGAAAAGCCGTCTCAAGCGGATGAAGTGCCAAAATGATATCGTCTTTCCTAAGTGAGGTGACAATGCAACGAAGAAATTTTCTGATGACGACCGGTTCGTTGACGTTCGGACTGTTGGTACTGGGACTGTTGGTATTGGGACCATGGGCGGCGACGACCGTCGGGGCCGCTGAGAGCGAACGCTTGCTCCACGAAGTTCCGTTTACTCAGGTCCAATTGACCGATCAGTTTTGGGCACCACGAATCGAAACAAATCGGGCCGTTTCCTTACCGCATAATTTTCAACAGTGCGAAGAAACGGGACGTATTTCCAATTTTGCCAAAGCGGGCGGGCTGATGGATGGCGAGTTTGAGGGAATCTTCTTTAACGATTCCGATGTGTACAAAGTGCTCGAAGGTGCGAGCTATTCTCTCGCCGCTCATCCTGATCCGGTACTTGAAAAACGTGTCGATGAAATTATCGCTTTGATCGGCTCCGCCCAGCAGCCTAATGGTTATTTGAACAGTTACTACGAACTCAAAGAGCCGGACCACAAATGGTCGAATACAGCGGCCATGCACGAGCTGTACTGTGCGGGGCATCTGTTCGAGGCGGCTGTCGCGCACTACCGCGCGACTGGTAAACGAAACTTCTTGGACATTGCCATTAAACTCGCCGATTGTGTTGACAATCATTTCGGGGAAGGCAAAGTCTACGATGTGCCGGGACACGAAGAGATTGAACTCGCGCTGGTCAAACTGTACGAAGTAACAGGTGAGCCGCGATATCTCAAACTTTCTGAGTTCTTCCTGAACCAACGTGGTAATCCAACGGATCGCGGAAAAGTCTACGGCGAATACTGCCAAGACCACATGCCGCTACGTGAACAGCGAGCGATTGTGGGACATGCGGTACGAGCGATGTACCTGTACTCCGGTACAGCGGATGTCGCCGGATATACCAAAGATCCCGGGTTTATCAAGACGATGAACGCCATCTGGAATGACGTGACAAAGAAACAAATGTACATTACCGGTGGTATTGGCGCGATGGCGCAAAACGAGGGTTTTGGCGCAGCGTATGAATTGCCCAACGCTTCGGCGTACTGCGAAACATGCGCCGCGATCGGTCTGACATTGTGGGCGCATCGAATGAATTTGATGACCGGCGACTCGCGTTATGCCGACGTGATGGAACGTTGTTTGTACAACGGCGTGTTGAGCGGTGTTTCGCTCGATGGTAAATTGTTTTTCTATGTCAATCCGCTGCAATCGAATGGAAATCACCATCGCCAACCGTTCTTCGGATGCGCGTGCTGCCCGAGTAATATGGTACGTGTGTTGCCGTCGATTCCGGGGTATGTCTATGCTCAGGATGCCGAGGGCAATGTCTATGTGAATATGTTTGCCACTGGTAAAGCGACGTTGGATGTGAAAGGTGTGCCAGTCACCATCGAACAGGAAACACGTTATCCGTGGGACGGGAAGCTGAGTATCCGAGTCACGACGGAGAAGCCGGTTGCGTTTGAAATGCGTGTGCGTAAGCCGCGATGGAACGAAACAAACTCCGACGCGGGTTACCTGCCGCTTTCGGTTCAGTGTTCGGATAACAAAAAAACGGAAGATTTCGTCGTGGAGATTCCGATGGAACCGCGTCGCGTGGAAGCCAATCCGCTTGTAGCGGCAGATCGTGGTCGCGTGGCGATTCAGTGTGGACCGGTCGTTTACTGCCTCGAATCGTGCTACAACAATGGTGAACGGGTGAGTGCTGTGGTGCTGCCGATTGATCCGAAATTCAAAATCGAATATCGCGAGAACTTGTTGGGTGGTGTGAATGCGATTACATTCGAGGATGTGAACGGCAAAACGTGGACCGCGACGCCATATCACGTCTGGGACCATGGGCAACCCGGGCAGATGATCGTCTGGTTGCGTCAACAGGGCAAAGCGATCGTCAATCCGAAAGACGATGTGAAAGTGTTCACTGATTGGGATGATCAACTGTATCGCGTGTTGGACCCGCAAACGTTGGATCCGAATCTCGAATTACCGGTTGCCGACCAACTTGAATGGGATGTGTCGTACTGCAACGGAAGCGACTCCATCGAAGCCGTTTACGATGGTCAGGAACCAGCGAATTCAAACGATCATCAGATACCGCGATTCACGTGGTGGGGACACCTCGGAACACAGGAATGGATTTCTGTACAGACGCCAAAGCCGATCACCATCAGCGAGGTGAGCGTCTATTGGTTCGATGACGAGCCAGCCGGTGGGTGCCGCGTACCGAAGTCGTGGAGCTTGCAGTATATGAACGAGTCGGGCGAGTGGAAGGATGTTCAGAACGCATCGGCCTATGGTGTCAAGAAAGATGCCTATAACCAGGTGAAATTTGACTCGATCACGACGACGGCGTTACGCATTCAGGCCCAGCTTCAGGATGGAATGTCAAGCGGTATTTTAGAGTGGAAGTTCTAGTGGCCTCGGACAACAATGATTCAAACTTTTTACTAGAGCGTCTTACACAAATGTCGTACCACTTGACCGACGTCGCAGCTTGTGCGTATAGTAAAAAGTCTTGAAAAGGAGGTTTGGAGGAAAAACTTTTTCAAAAGTTTTTCTCTCCATATGCACCTTCCCTTTCAAAAAAGTTTGGCGAAAAAAACATTTCCGTGGGAAACGTGGGAAATGCGCAAACTTTTTACCTGAAACTGGTACTTTTCACCTGAAACTGGCACAGCCGGTCACTCCGATTGGAGTGACAACTTATGTGAACACATCCTAGACAGTTACAATTCCAACAGGTGAGCAGACGTACGAATCCGTTCGGACGGTCGTTTCGTTCCCGGCCCTCACTGGTCGAATATTTCGCGACACGTGTCATTCCAAGTGGGAGCTTGCCGCACAAACTGGGTGGAGATCACGCCTCCACCTCTAGCCAGAGACCGCCCAAGGCGGCACCACACGGCGGCTTGATCGGGATTTAAGGAGTTAAATCTTCGAACATGGCATCGACGAAGAGTTCGGCGTCGAAAATAGCAAGATCTTCCGCCGATTCGCCCACACCGATATATTTGACCGGAAGTCCCACCATGCGTCGAATGGCAATCGCGACGCCGCCGCGTGCCGTTCCGTCGAGTTTCGCCAAGATCAACCCCGTACAATGGACCGCCTGCGTAAAATGTTCCGCCTGACTGATCCCATTTTGCCCTGTCGTCGCGTCCAGCACGAGAATCACCTCATGCGGTGCATCGTCGATTAACTTACCGATAACACGGGAGATTTTCGTCAATTCCTGCATCAGATTCTGTTGCGTTTGCAGTCGTCCGGCGGTGTCGACAATACAGATATCGGCCCCTGTTTCGATTGCGCGTGAGACGGCACGATGCGCGACGGAGGCGGGATCGCTTCCTGGCTCGCCCTTCACCAATTCCGCGTTCAAACGGTCGGCCCAAATGCCCAGCTGCTGCACAGCTGCCGCTCGAAATGTGTCCGCCGCACCCAACACGACTTTCTTGCCATCATTCACGAACTGTGAGGTCAATTTCGCAATCGACGTCGTTTTGCCACAGCCATTGACACCGCAAACCATGATAACGGTTGGTTTTTTCGCCGCGAAAGTAATCGGCGATTCCGGCTGCTGCATAATAGATTTGAGTTTGATTTTGATCTGCTCGACCACTTCCGGCAATTCGACCACACGGCCTCGAAGCGTATTACAGACCTCTTCCGCTGTTTCTTTCGCGGTCTTAACACCCATATCGGTCTTCACGAGCAACCCGAAAAGCTCCCTACGAAACGAATCGTCCACCAACCGTCCGGACGCTTTGAAAAGGTCACGCACATCCGTATTCAATATCTGAATCGTCTTACGAAGACCTGATTTGAATCGGTCAAAAAGTCCCATCGTCGTATCCTACCTGTCTCTGTCAAATTCGTTTTCTACCATGAATCATACCTAAGCCGCGCACCGCATCCACAAAATCCACGCCCGCAAAACTGCGAAAAGATCACAACACAAGTTTTCCGGGGCTTTTCGTTCATGAACTTTTGGGTGTATTGGCGAGTTTTTTCTGAAAGGCTTCACGTCGAGCCGCCTGTTCCTGAGCGTCTTTCGCTTTGGCGTGCGTATGCAGCAAATCGTCGAGAATCCCGTTGACGAAAGCGGACGATTGAGCCGTTCCATAACGTCGCGCCAACTCGACCGCCTCATTGACCGCAACGCGAGCCGGAGTCGCCGAGTACAGAAGCTCATACGCACCTAATCGCAAAATCGTTCGGTCTGTCGCCGTCATTCGGTCCACTGTCCAATTGCGAGCGGACTGCTTAATCAACAGATCCACATTCGTCCGATATTGTCCGACGCCATCCACCAGCGATTGAGCAAAGCTGACCAAATTGGTCCCTTGCAAACGCCGTCGAATAAACCGACTGGACCGCTGATCGTCATGCTGCGCGTTCTGATCGTTTTGGTAGAGCACCTGGAACGCGACCTCTCGCGCACGACGACGCAACACCATCGGTACGCTCACATTCCGCCGTCGCGTCTGACCAGAAGATACAGGTACACGCAAGCCACCCTTACGCGAAGGTGATGGGGTCGTTTTTTTAACGGGTCGTTTTTTCCCCGCCAAAATATCCAAAATCGGACTGTGCCGCACTTTCGATTGGGATGGTTCTCCATTTAATGAACTTTCTGACGGAACATCTCCTGATGAAACCGTGGTCCGCGTGGCGTCCGAGCTAACAGCATCCGAGTTATCTGACGATCCCATGGGCACATCCATTTTGAAGTCCTATCCCTCTCACAACGGTTTGTGAGGAACGTGATACCGATATCCATTGTCAAAGAACAAAATCATCCACAACGACAAATTATCCTTTTTTTCCCACTTTCAACAACCCCCACCCGCGGAAAATTCCTCTGTTGTTGCCAAGGTTCTCGAACGATGGCGGCCCGCCACGAATGACCGTCTCCGAGTTGAACCCATTGGCGACAGCTCGGTCCGTCAAAAAAATAGAGCGTCATTGGAATAAACATCCACGGAGATTTTACAAAAGAAAACGGTGGAAAACAAGCAATGGCTGATTCCATCCTGCGGAAAATTTGTTAAAATGGGAAAAGGGTCCGGTGGGAATGTGAAACAGCGGAGCAGAGGTTTCCATCTTCCATCAGAACGAAAATAAAACCCGTGGTAAAAACCGAAACCTGTGTTAAAAACCATTGTCCCATTACAATCGTCGGAGAATCGAACAGATGGAAAACTCGCCGAAAATTACCCGTGCGTTGATCAGTGTCAGCGACAAAAGCGGACTCGCCGAATTTGCGAAAGGCCTCGCCGAACTCGGAATTGAAATCCTCAGTACCGGTGGTACGAAGCGATTTCTCGATCAAAATGGGATCCCGGTGCGTGATATTTCCGATTATACCGGTTTTCCAGAAATGATGGACGGTCGGCTCAAAACGCTTCATCCGCTCGTTCACGGTGGTATCCTGTGCCGTCACGACAATCCGAAAGATCGTGAATCAATGGAGAAACACGGCATTAAGACAATTGAGTTGGTGGTTGTCAATCTTTATCCATTTGCGTCGACGATTGCGAAACCGGATTGTACTGACGCCATGGCGATCGAAAATATCGACATTGGCGGTCCTACGATGGTACGTGCGGCCTCAGATCGGAAGAG
>JAQVKF010000166.1 GCA_028694795.1 Thermoguttaceae bacterium
GAGTTCGCCCCAGCGTTCCCAGGTGACCGACGAAAAATGCAATTTACCGCCCGAAATACGACCACTAAAAAGATTGACTTGTCCTAGAAATGTCGTAACGAATTCCGTGCGAGGTGAGTGAAACACCTCGTCCGGCGTGCCGACTTGCTCGATTTGTCCACGATCCATCACCACCACACGATCCGCCAGTTCCAACGCTTCTTCCTGATCGTGCGTGACAAAGATACTCGTGATTTGGATTTCCTCATGTAAACGTCGTAACCAATCGCGTAATTCCTTGCGGACTTTCGCGTCGAGTGCCCCGAACGGTTCGTCAAGGAGCAACACTTGCGGCTCAATTGCTAATGCGCGTGCCAAAGCGACCCGTTGACGCTGACCGCCGGAAAGCTGATTCGGGTAACGTGTGGCAAAAGAGTCGAGTTGGACCAGTTGGAGCAGTCGCATGACGCGATCTCGAATTTCTTCGCGAGATGGTCGTAATTTACGAGGACGAATCCGTAAACCAAACGCCACATTTTCAAACACCGACATATGCCGAAATAAGGCGTAATGCTGGAAAACGAAACCGACGTTTCGCGATTTGACATCTTTTCCGACCACTTCTCGATCGGAAAAAAGAATCGGACCACTTCCCGCGTCCGGCTGTTCCAACCCCGCGATGATCCGTAATAAAGTCGTTTTTCCAGAACCGCTAGGTCCGAGCAGTGCGACGAGTTCGCCGTGCGAAACGGTTAAACTCACGTTACGCAATGCGGTAAATGGCCCAAAAGTTTTGGTGATATTCCGAACTTCAATACTCATTTTCACCCACTCCTTGGGAACGGCCTCGATATGGAATCGTCGATGGCAACGGCAATGAATCGCGGCGGTCGGTCGGCTGGACGTGGTTCATCGGAGATTTCTCGTGTAAAAAATCGGAAACGACCGGCATCGCGGGTTGCGAATAGTGAATTTCCGGTACCTCCATATCATACACGGGCAGCATGGTCAAGGTTCGATTCTGCTTCCACTCTAAAAATGATTTGATGATCAATGTGATGATCGCCGTGAGCGTGAGTAGCGAGGCTACCGAAAACGCCGCGGTAATCTGATACTCATTGTATAAAATTTCGATATGGAGCGGTATCGTTGTCGTTTCGCCTCGAAGCGACCCTGAGACGACAGCCACCGCACCAAATTCGCCCAGCGCGCGACTGTTGCAGAGGAGAATGCCATACAGTAATCCCCAGCGAATATTCGGAAGTGTGACATAACGGAAGGTCTGCCAACCGGTCGCGCCGAGCAGTCTTGCCGCTTCTTCTTCCTCATTGCCCTGCGATTCCATGAGCGGAATGAGTTCTTTCGCCACCATCGGAAAGGTGACAAAAAGCGTCGCTAAAACGATGCCGGGAAAGGCGAAAATAATCGATATGTGGTGAGCCGCGAGCCAATCACCAAACCAGCCCTGACGACCAAATAATAGGATGAAAATGAGTCCGGAGATGACGGGCGAGACGCTGTATGGAATGTCGATGAGCGTCATTAAAAGTTGTCGGCCCCGGAATCTGAATTTGGCGATACACCATGCCGCCGCGATGCCAAAAATCGTGTTCAGTGGCACGACAATCACCGTCACGAAAAAGGTCAAACCAATGGCCGACAGCGTGTAGGGATCGGTGAGTGATTGATGATAAACGCTCCAACCACGCTTGAACGCCTCGGTTAAGATGAGGGCGAGCGGCACGACTAGGAAGAGCGCAAGAAAGCCAACCGCCACGGTAATGAGCAACCATTGCGTTGTGTTTTCCGAATGGATTCGTGATTCTTGTTTCATCATCTATTTTATGTTACCCGGAATGGCACTTCTTGCAAACCTCGGTTGGTCTATTTCCATAAAAATTACCTCTCGATCTCTCCGTTGTTCTTGGCAAAGGCTTAGATGTTCTGTTTTCTCCGGCACCACCATTGGATTCCATTGATGAGCAGGAGCATACAGAAAGAGATCGTGAGCATGACGATGGCAAGTGCGCACGCTCCCTTGGTATCGTGTTGTTCGAGTTTCGTGACGATCAGTAGCGGGGCGATTTCCGTTTTCATTGGCAGGTTACCTGAAATGAATACGACGGAGCCATATTCGCCAATGCCGCGTGCGAACGCGGTCGCAAACCCGGTGAGTAAAGCGGGCGTAATGGTGGGCAATATGACGCGCCAAAAAGTCTGGAATCGCGTGGCGCCGAGACTCGTCGCGGCCTCTTCCATCTCGCGGTCTAAATCTTCCAACGATGGCTGAACCGTGCGGACCACAAAAGGTAATCCGATGAAAATGAGTGCGATGACAATGCCCAGTGGTTGAAACGCGACCTGAATACCGAGTTGGTTGAGCTGGTAACCAAACCAACCATCCGGCGCGTACAGAGCCGTTAGTGTGATTCCGGAAACCGCCGTCGGAAGCGCAAAAGGAAGATCGACCATGGCGTCGATAAGGCGTTTTCCACGAAATTCATAACGCACCAACACCCAAGCGACGATAAACCCGAAAAATAAATTGACCAACGCTGCGAGCAGCGAGGTCGTAAAACTCAAACGACAAGACGCCAAAACCCGTGGATTACTGATCATTTTCCAAAACGATGACACACCCATTTGAGCCGATTTACCCACAAGGGTCGATAGCGGAATCAATACGACCGCGCTGAGATAAAACATCGTGAATCCCAACGTTAAACCGAATCCCGGAATCACGCCGCGATGAAATATTTTACGCATCATCGTTTTACCTATCTTGCCATTCCGTTTCACATGTTTCTCGGTCCGAATGGATCTATTCCGAGTGATTCTCTTATTCGTCTGTCCATTTTTTCTACCTAGTTATATCGTCGAATTGACACCGGATCGAATACGAAAATCATTTTGGAACAAAAATTTGGTCGAAAACGCCGCCGTCGTTGAAAAAGCGTGTCTGAGCCGCCTTCCAGCTTCCAAAAACACTCGAAACGGAAAATCGTTCCAACGGTTGGAATGGATCCAAAAGCGACGGTTCGACATGTTCTGGCTCGCTCGGACGGTAATAGTGTTTGGCCGCAAGCGTTTGACCGACGTCGGAATACAGATATTCGAGATAATCGTGAGCTAGTTGCGTGGTACCGTGTTGTTCCGCGACACGATCGACCACGGCGACTGGCGGCTCGGCCAAAATACTCAGTTCGGGAACGACCATCTCGAACTCATGATCGTTCGATTCTGTTGCCGCGAGAAATGCCTCGTTTTCCCAGTTTAACAAAACATCGCCTATTTGACTTCGTGTGAAGGTCATCGTCGCGCTACGTGCTCCCGAATCGAGAACGGGGACATTTTGGAACATTTTGCGTAAAAATTCGAGTGCCTTTGCCTCCGCCGCGAGCACTTTGGGCGAATCGGGAGTATTTAACGATTCTAAATCGCCGAGTTCCTGTTTGAGAACGTACCCCCAAGCGGCGAGAAAGTTGTATCGTGCCGCGCCGGAAATTTTCGGATTGGGTGTAATCACCTGGACGTCGTCCCGGGTCAAATCGCTCCAAGAATGGATATTGCGAGGATTGCCTTTGCGTACCATAAAAATAATGGTCGATTGATAGGGCGAGGCGTTGTGAGGAAATCTGGTCTGCCAATCGGAGTCGATCAGCCCGGTCTTTTCCGCGATCATGTCGATATCAAAAGGAAGCGCCAGCGATACGACATCGGCGGGAATCCCATCCATGACCGCACGCGATTGTTTGCCGCTTCCGCCGTGCGACATTTTGAAAGACACATTGGGTTTGCCTTTTTCGGCGTAATATTTGGCGAAAGCAGTGTTAAAAGCCTCGTAAAACTCTCGTGTTGGGTCGTAAGAGACATTCACGAGTTGGGTATCGGAGGAACTTTTGGAGGTGCATCCCGACAAGCCGCAACAGCTAGCCAGCGTGCCTGCGAGCCATGTACGACGTGACCACAGCAGACGTTCCTGATGATCGTTCGCGTGTTTTGAATCGTGAGTGGTAAGTGCGGACGCGGTGTTCCGTAATTTCATGAAAACTCTCCCAAGGATGGGAACTATGGTAAAAAGGTTATGCTATGAACGATTTATGTGACTTGGGTTTACGATAATACGAGACTTTTCCCAATGGCCGTCGGGCCATGCGGCAACGTAGGAACGGAGTATTCCAGTTGTTGCCGCCATGCGGTTGGCCATGGTCCGCCACCCAGTCGCTGGATCGCTACGGTCATTTGCCGAATCTATCGCTAAGTGGATTCACGCAAGTTAGGGGTACTTTTTGTAAAATTCGGCAAAATGGCTACACTCAACGCCCAAAAACGATATACTCCTATATATTGCTCATATATATTACCGTATTTATGCGGTTGTGGCTATCCATTTTTTGAGCGGTTTGCGGGTATTGACCAGCAACATGTTTATACACAGACGCTAGAAGTGGCAAAAAACGAGATCATCTGTCGGAACTTGGGGTGGGAGGATCGTAAAAATGGGGAAAAACACGGATGAAATACGCTCAAGGTGGACTTTCGTCCGTTGGATGATGGTTGGGGTGGTTTGTTCCATTGCGGGTTGTTCGTCACACCGGGCAGCTCCGAAAGCGGACGATTCTTCTACGACCGCTCCGGTTACCGCGACCGCCGAGACGAACGAAACACCACTCAGCGATTCCTCCGAATCCCGTACCGCCCAATCTTTTCAAAGTCAAAAAACGCCGCCGAGTTCTCCCAATAGAGCAAATTCGACGTCCTCGCCCGCGGCTTCATCCCCTGCAAAACGTTCCACTGTGGCGGATAGTACGAAAAAATCGGACGGTAATGCCGCATTTCCAACGGTAGTTTCTCGTGGCGGAGAGGATCAACACACGGGCGAAGCGAGTGGCGACAGGGCGAAGGGTGGATCTGGCGACGGCTCGGACGCGGCGGGAGTCATGGATAAAGTGGATACCGTAGATGAAGCGGATACAGCGGATGTCGCGGAACGGGATCGACAGGCACTTTTAACCGAGTTGGAAGCGTCACTGGACATTGCGGAACGTAAAGCGATGCGAGAAAATGATTACGGTGGGGCGTATCGGCTGTTGGTGACGGCTTTTACGAAATTGCGAGCCGCCCAAAATGAACGCGAGCGACAAGTGCGGCTTGGACGTTTGGACGGTATCGCGTTGTCTGAATTTTCGCCGGAATTACAGGTACGGGAAGCGAAGCTCGAACAGCGGCTTCGAGAGCGTCTGAACGGATACGCGAGTCGTGCGAACGAAATCGCAAAACGACAGATGGACATCGAATCGGATGAGACACCTCTGGTCATGCAAGGCTTATGAACGCGACCGATCCATTTTCGAATCTAGCCGTATGTCCCGAATATCGCTTGTATTCGAACCAATAAAATGGATGTGATCGAACGATATTCGAACGGTTTTCGGAATTTTGCGTGCGAATGGAAACAAAATGAACGATGAAAACCATGATGGTGGAAATGAAATAGGAAAAACGTGATGAATCGGTCCATTCTTCCAGAGATTCGGTGTCCGCACTGTTGGGAAACGTTTGCGCCGCAGACGTTGTTGTATATCTCACAACATCCGGAGCTATTGGGCGATTTTCGATTGGGTGTGGATCAACCGATGCGTTTTCTACCGACACGGTTTCGTTCGGACGGCTCGGCGATTGACGCGGGTGGATTCCCGTCGCGTTTGCTGGCGTGTCCCCGTTGTCACCGTGAAATTCCACGTGTTTTGACGGAAGTTCCAATGGCGTATTTTGCGAGTGTGTGTTCTCCATGCTTGGAGACCGAACGGACATGGGATCAGAGGCGTTTTTTGGTATCGATGATCCATTCGCTTCGACGGATTTTGCCGCGATATTTCGCGATTCATTTGACCGATGCGGACACGCAACTCAATCTTCCGCTGCTCGAATATGAATCAATTGGTACCTCGGTGACTGCATCGACGAAACCAATGACAGGTTCCACGGCGGAATCGGCGGATATGCCGCGTCCATTTCTCTTCGCCATGACACCTGGAAAGGAACATCCATGTCGTGATCAGACGTCGTTGGTTTCGCGAGTGTTATGTTATTACGATCCGTGGACCACGCCGCAAATGACGCGTCTGTTGTCTTCCGGGATGATCCCATTGATGCTGTTTTGGGTGGTCACGCCGACAGCGGAGCGGTTGCGACAAGACGCCGATTCGATCGAAACACTTGGAAAAATGCTCGCCGGGCCTACCCCGCCAAATCTGCTCCAACGTGGACCTGTGCGTCTTTGCGTGATTGTACCATCGTTGGAAACTCTCGGCTATAAGAAATCGGTTCGGCAAACGGAGATGCCATCCGTCTGGAAATATGCTGAAAATTCGAGCGTGGCGACTTTGCGGAGTACAGTCATCGATACCATCTCCTCGCAAACCTGTAAGAAGTTGCGGTCGCTTTGTCCGACGTTGGAAGCGGCGGTAACACGATGGTTTCCGGAAGCAATCTACCTTCCGGTACGCGAGTTGAACCTAGAGGAAATGACGAGCGTAGTTTTTTCGCCGCCCTCGCAAGACGCGGAGGAAGACACGGAACAAGCAGCACCGATGGTTACGCAGGTGACCGAGCGTATGGTCGAGGCGGCCCTGCCGATGCTTTGGGCGATGGCGACCAGCATGCAAGGGGTGATCCAGCGTACCCATTCCAAAAAACGGTAAATTTTACGCCTATCCCGTCTGATATCGCGTTTACGAAGGAGATTTTCGTTGTAAAATCACTTGCGACGGATTCCCCTCTGTCATATATTCAAGCTCAATAGGTATGTATTCAAAATATCATGATGAAGGAGTTTATTTCATGTCTCGTACTGAATTTGATCGAACCGCGTTAAAATTACTACCTCTTGCCGAGCGTGTGCATGATACGCGTCGTGAGGAGGTGATGCTCTATCCCGACGGCCCACGGCCGCTACCTTTTGAGCATAAGGCGATTTCGGAGCTGGCTGACACGACGATCATGGCACGCCAACAGCAGAGTTCAATCATTTTTGCGTGTGGGGCCCATGTGCTGCGTTCGGGCAATGGACCGCTGCTGATTGATCTGATGCGACGCGGTCTGCTGACGAATCTCGTGCTCAATGGGGCGGGGTCAATTCACGATTTTGAAATGGCGATGATCGGGGCGACGTGTGAAAGTGTCGCGAAATATGTGAGTGAAGGTCAATTCGGTCTGTGGCGTGAAACGTCGTATTATAATGACGCAATTGCGGCCGGAGCGAAAGACGGTTTGGGCGTAGGCGACTCGCTCGGACGTTGGATTGTGGAACAGAATTTTCCCTATGCGGAAACGAGCGTGTTGGCCATGGCATGGAAAATGCGCCAAGGAACCGTAGAGCGTCCGCACATTGCGCCTGCGGTCACCGTGCATATCGCGTTTGGACAGGATATCGTTCATGAACATCCGAATTTCGATCCCGCGGCGACAGGCGTGGCAACTTATCGCGATTTCCTGACGCTGACCGACGCGGTCACGCGGTTGGAATGCGGCGTTTTTCTGAATATTGGTACAGCGGTCATGGGGCCGGAAGTCTATTTGAAGGCGATTGCGATGGCTCGAAATGTGGCGAAACAACAGACGCCGCCTCGTCCGATTCGACAGTTTACGACCGCCGTATTCGATATGGCGGACCTTGGCGACGATATCCATACGGTCGCTCCAAAAAACGATCCACGGTACTATTTCCGACCGTTTAAGACGGTGCTCGTACGGACGGTCGCGGATGGCGGCCACAGTTTTTACGTTCGCGGCGAACATCGAGCGACGGTACCCGCGTTATATGACGCAATCCGCCAACGAGATACAGCATCGCGTTGATTGGACGGTCATGCCAATCCATTAGCCTCGATGGACGGACGAAAATCTGACGATGAAATGGCGCACCGAGTGTGGCATTTCTAGGCGTGAACACACCCTAGTCTCACCGTTTCTCTTTTGAAAGCCGGTTTTCATCCCCGTGAGAGGTTTCTCGCCGAAGGTGGAATGAATTCCAACTTCAAATATAGCGGGTGGAATGACGTCTTCGTCGCCTGTTGTGGCTTATTGGAGATAAAATACCCACAAATTGTGGAATAGACTCGCGGCGGCGCCGTACGTGCTTCCGTAGCACATAACCGGATCGCATTTTTCGGAACATGCGTATTCTGTACACTCCGCATATCCGAGTGAATATAAATAGTGGCCGTTTGTTTGCTATCATGGCAGGCTGTGATTTTTTCCGAATACTTGTTCAAAATAATCTTTTGTTGTTCCAAAATGGAAGACAGCGAATGGAGCATACGCCATTGTTCGTCTGTAGAAAGGGGTTCAGCTAAACGTCCCTCGCAACACCAGTCCAAAAGTTCTACCGCCGCATGACGATTCAATCGCCAATGATGCCACCGACTTCGATAGTGCTTTAGGCATGTTGAGGCACGCGTATTCACGATGGCATTCCAATGTCTCACGTATTTTCCGAAAAAGCTCTTCGACCTGATTCGCGAGCGCGGTACTGTATCCCACGCTGCTCGATAGGCTGTCGTAAAGGAAAATATTCCCATAGATCAGATTTTTTTGTTCGCTGCGGCGTATCCGACCGCACCGAATATCATTGAAAATCCGCCTCTAGTAGCGTCCAGCGGCTAACACGGCGGCTTCAGATAATGTAATAAGCATCGCCGTATCCAGCCACTGATTTTCCGGCGAGGTGTTCACTTCTTTAGACGAAAGGTCAATTTCACAAACGAACATATCTGTGCGGAACTCACATCCAAGAAAAACGGTTTCCGGTTCGTGAGAGCAATGTGTACCTTGACGAAGACGCTGGATAAAATACTCTAGATCGTATTTTCCCGGATATTTTCCCATTTAAGCTGATTGCGGATGGACTCGTTCCGAGGTAACAGATTTTTTCCAAGCGATTGCGCTACCTGTTTATCTTGCGTTTGCGTGTGGACCCCGGCGT
>JAQVKF010000167.1 GCA_028694795.1 Thermoguttaceae bacterium
GTGGTCAAACAGGCGAAAGCGGGCGTGATTCCACCGTCGTTAGTGGTCCGAGTTTACAACAAAGTGACCCAAAACGCATCCTTTTGGAAGAAGTATTTTTCCTTACAGCCGCGATTCATCGAATTTCAACAGGAGCTTGAAGAATATATTCTCGCTCGTCGCATTCGTTGGAACCCGCCCATTTAACACGTATTCCCCGTAACATAACGGGGTAAGTCATTTCGTTTGGTCGGGTGCACCACGCTTGGTGGGTGATTGTCCGTTCCGACGGCAGGGAGCCGCGGCGGAAATGCCGGTAGAGCGAGAAACGACGCAATGCCGCGTTTGTGGACACAACTGGGGCGTGTTCACACGAATTGCCACCCATCGGAGCGACGACCGTACCAGCGTCAGGTGTAGCACCAGTGTCAGGTAAAAAGTTTGCGCATTTTCCACGAAAATGCTTTTTTCGTAAAACTTTTTTGGGGCAAGGAACCAATGGGAGGAAACTTTTTGCAAAAAGTTTTCCCCAAAAATTCCCTCCCAAAACTCTTTACTAGGCGTAGAAGTTGCAATGTAGTCAAGATGTTGCGACGTTTACGTGAACGCGTCTTAGACGCACAAACTCTCATATCAACCGACATAGACCGTCCCGCTGGCTGTTATTTCATGCTTGGCCATGATTTTTAACATAGATTATATATGAACACGCTCTGGCACGGTAATCGAAAGTTTTCGCATCCACGAACCATTTCAGATGGATGGAGTTCCCATTGTCGCGTTAGAAACATGGAAGGGCTCAGTCGATAGGCTGATTTTAGGGATTCTCTTTGGCCATCATGGCATCGTTGACCGCAACGACGGCGATTCCCAGTTGGTTGGCTTTGGCAATAAATTCCCCTTCATTCATTTCGACGAGGAGCGTGTGTTCAGCCTCCACCGCGATCGCACGTCCCCCACAACGGGCGAGTGTTTCGAGCGTTCCGAGGCCGATAGTAGGCACATCGAAACGCATATCTTGCGATGGTTTTGCGGTTTTGATCAGAACAAATCCACCACTTTTGCAAATTTGGCCCGCACGTTCGATCGTCTGATCGGTATGTTCCATCGCCTCGACCGCGACGACGGTCTGATTCCGCACGAGCACACTCTGGCCGATGTCGATATGTCCGAGTATTTTGGCCACTTTCCAGCCGAAATATAAATCTTTCCATTCAGATTCTGATGGAACACGTTGAGTAAGGGTACCAACTTTCACGAGCAACTCCGGAAGATCATCGGTCGCGGGAACGAATCGGATGCCATCTTTGGCAAATTCGGCACATAACACCGAGAGAATCGAATCACAACGACAATCGCGCACTCGCGTCACAAAAAAAGGAATCGCCACACGCAACAATCGCCAATCGGGTAAATTCCGGAGCCACAAGCCATGCGAAAAATAGCGTTGCAGAAGGATTTTACCCCCCATCGTTGCGCGTGTCACGTGATGTTTTTGAAAAAAACGGATCGCGGTTCCTAATCGAGTGGGTTTGACCCATTCGAAAACGTCGCACTTTTCGATCAGAGCGGGATCGGCTTCACCGATGACGCCCAAAGCGCACACACGAACGCCGCGTCGACGCAGTCCCTCCGCGATTCGCAGTGGATAGGAACCACTTCCCGCGAGTAATCCCATACATGGATTGGATATTTCAGGCGAACTCATCGAATCAACTCAATCGAAAATGTCGGATACCAACGATTCATCCCAACCGCACCAACGCTGGAATGCGTGGCTGGTTGGCGTAAACATTCGCAGATTGGGGCGAGGACAAACGTAAGACGTATTATACCCCATTCGTCACAGCGTGTGAACACTTGACAACCCGCTTAATTCGTTTACGAAAATGTTCCACCGCGTCGCGACATTTGCACGGCGTTTTTACCGTGTACCATGGAATTTCGCAGTTCGATTTTGATGGAATCTGTAGGCATATCGAGCGAATCGCCTACTGTACGCCGCGACCGTAAATCGGCAAACCAATGGCAACTGTATGGTAGTCGAACCACGATGCGACGGCTTGCGTTGCTGTTGCCGGCAGCGTCTTCATGTTCTATGGACACAGATACCAAAAGACCCGGCGCGGTTTGATACTCAAAATCGCGTCAGGTCTTTTGGGGTGGGTTCTCTCTAGGAAGGAGAAACGTTATTCGTTCCCACTTCGCACATTTTGCGTATTCGGCATTCAGCATTAGAAGTGCATAATGACGTCCATCGCACCGAGGAGTTGTGAGGATTTATCGCTATTTCCGAACGGTAACGCGCTTGCGTCGTTCGTTTTATCGAAGAAGTCAGCTCGTAATTCAGGTCGCACTTGCAAATTGGTCAACGGACTCCATGTGAATCCCGCAGTCAACTCGACAAAGTTCCCCATGAATCCACCGTCCGCTGCGTAACTGTTACGACCATAACTCGCGATTATCGCCCCATCTTCGTCGCGGAACCATTCGCCACGTAAATTACCGACAACTTTCGGGTTAAATTCGTAGGAAAGGTAGTTCGCGATGCCGTACCACGTCGCCTGTCCATCACGGATACCATTTTCTACCGTTCCGTCGGTATAGCTGTAATCCCACACCATCGCATAGGCAAGTCGATCAGTCACTTCCTGTTCAGCCACGAGTGAGGAGAAGACCTTCGTGTTGCCGGGGCCCTGCTCGCCAGCGGTCACGTTCCACGTCACAGAGGTGGTTTCCCATGGCGCGTTCCACGTTGTACCGCCCATCCACGTCAACCCTTCTTTACCATCCGTATCGTCCACTTGATCGTCACCACGATGGAATCCGGTGCGGAACGTCAAGCGATCGTTCAGTTTGTAATCGGCAATCACGCCCAAGTAAATGAACGGTTCGCTACCATAGCAATACGACGTAGTATAAAACGGCCGTTGAGTCGCCGCTATTCCCTCGTAACCGAGAATCGTGAAGAAACGGCCCGCCTTTACGGTCAAATTTTTGTAAGCGAATTCGGTGTACAACTGCGGAAACGCGAAACCATAATAGTCGCCGCCCCACTTTTCGTCCCAACCATCAGCAGATTGCATCCACGGTCCATCGGTGCCCCACATGAAATCCATGCGACCGCCAATGTCCCAATCTCGTTTACTCGTGTCCGTCTCACGGCCGAGGAACATCCAAAATTGGTTGACGTCCCACTCCCGATCTCGCATCTGCACAGGTCCGGTCCAACGGTCACCCGCTCGATGACTTCCCATCGCCACGCCCTGTTCTAACCAGCCGCCAAAATCAATTCGATTCCGCGTCATCCAATCCGTTTGGAGAAAACGGCGTGGGGTCGATTCCAACTCTGTCTGAGCTTCGTTTGCCGAATCAAAGCGAGTGGAATTAAAAGTTGCCGTCGGCTCCGAAGAAACCTCTGCCGTATTATCATCCGCGACAATTCGATCGCCAACCACTTCCGCGTCGTCAGCCCAACGCAACCGCGCTGTGCGCCACGACGCATCCAATGCCTCCGAATCGGCGGCGGATTCCGGCGACACGTCCGAGGTCGCTTCACTCGTCAAAATTGGCTCAGTCTTTTCCACAGCCATGGCATCCGCCGCAACCGCTCCCAACGCTACGCCACCAACCATCAGTGAACTGGCCATGAGCCGTCTCATTTTCGCCATGGTCTCTTTCGCTACAGCGTTCTTCTTCGCTGTCATTGCCTTCATCATCATAACCTCCCTGTATTCCAAGCGATCTTTCGCCGGCAGAATTTTCTGAACGGAACGTTCCCTGTCCCGCATCACATTCATTCCATGCCTGAGGAACGAACTTGGTCGGCATCAGAATTTGTCTTCCATAAAAAACTTAATCGCCGCCATGATTATCTATCGAACCGACACTACTGGAAAAAGTGGGGTTTTCACTATGGATGTAATAACTATAATATTTATAAAAAATAGCCATGCTTTTTCATTTTAACACTAACAATCCCGCAACACTTTTTACCTGACGTTGGTATAGCCACATCGCTAGCTTGCCATCCCAGTTCGCAACCGGTTACTCTCAGATTGAGGTCGCAACTTTTCCCTTTGATGACGCGAATACGACCCGATAAGAAACCATCCGGTCCACGGACGGTCGGGCCGCATGGTGTGTTCAATTTGACCAATGAGGACCGGGAACGAAGTGACCGTCCGAACGAACCATCAGCAACCGCACGGCAACACAAACACCCAGCGGTACGCTTGCCGCCCGTCCGAACGGATTGGTATACCCACTCACCCGGTTTGAACCATCATCGTCTAGGATGTGTTCACATATAATCACGTGACAAAACCCCATAGTCAAGAATGAAATAACGTCAATCTGGGCGGCTTAAATTGGTTGATATTGAAGTTTGTGCGTCCAGTAAAAAGTTTTGGAAGGGGAGTTTGAGGGGAAACTTTTTGCAAAAAGTTTCCTCTCATTGGTTCTTCGTCCCCGAAAAAAGTTTGGCGAAAAAGCATTTTCGCGGAAAATGTACAAACTTTTTATCTGACGGTGGTATTACCAACTCGGTGAAGTACTTCCGCCGATGCGGTCACTCTGTTCCCGGCATTCGTCGGTTCACCCTTTTTACCTGACACTGGTACTTTTTACCCGACGCTGGTACGGCCGTCGCTCCGATTAAGGTAGTAACTTGTGTGAACACGCCCTAGTAAAAACGCAAACTGGGATGCAACACCCTCGCGTTGACGTGGTACCGCAAACGCGGCAAGGTATTCCATTTAACCACTTACAGGCCGGGCGATTCGGACAAACGTTCCAAAATGCGTAAATTCACGATGTCGTAATCTGTACCGTTTTCGTCTGTCCCCTTGGGTGTTTCGAGCAACATGGGGTGATGACTCCAACGCGGGTCACGCACAAAATGTCCAATGCCGCCTAAACCAATGAGTCCCAATCCCAACTGTGCGTGGCGGTCGACGTTTGACTGAAACGCTTTGGCACTGTCGTTAATATGGAAAGCGTAAATATTTTCCAGTCGAACCGTCGCGTCGAGCGTGGCGATCAGCGCGGCATACTCTGTTGGCGTACCGAAGGCGTATCCAGCGGCGAAAATATGGGCCGTATCGACGCAAACCCCGATCCGCTGGGCAAATTGATGCGACGCGGCCTCCGGACTGCCGAGTAACGTGGTGGAAATAGCGGCAAGCTCTTCAAAACGGCGTCCGAGATACGCACCTTGGCCTGCTGTCGTTTCGAGCAGCACTCGAACCGTTTGAGGAGCGATCAAATAGGGCGTTTGGCCTGTGTGAGTAGCGGCATCTACATGAAGAAACGCCTGACGTAACGAATCGGCAACACGTTCGCATCCCGCTTGAATGGACGCCGCGGAAATTTCTAATTTTGGCTTTTTCACTACGCGTTTTTTTGGAGGAGAAGACTTAAATAGAAGCGATTGAGTTCGGGTGGACGGCAAAAGTTGGCGGTGAGGAACAGTTGCGTCGGATTCCGTCGATGAAGCTAATTCGGTCGTGGACGTGGCCAACCCCCCGGAACCAGGATGGACAACCAGTTGGGTGATACCGAGTTGGGCACAACGACAGATCTCGTTCGCAAAACAGAGCATTGATTTCTGACGTGTTTCCTCATTCGGTGCCGCAAGATTAACCAAATAGGAAGCGTGTGCCACGACGGGACCAACGTTTCGTTCGGCGAGCGATTGTTGGAATCGCGCGACCTCTTCCGGCGTAATTGGTGTGGAATACCACTGTTGTGGCGATTTGACAAACATTTGGAGCGAGCGTCCACCGACGGCCGCGACTCGTTCCACCGCTAATTCGAAACCGCCGGAAATCGACTCATGTACACCAAAAATCGGCATGTTCACTCCATTCGTAAGTTGTGCGTATTTTGTTGGGTGGATGATTTACGCTCGAGCCTTTTGTCGTAAAAATCGTTTTGAACCATCATATACCATTGCGGCGAAACGCTTGTATTGTTTTAGTGATTTGCCTTCTTTTTTTCAAGTGGCATAGGGATTGTGGTTTGGTTGCATTGTGCGTTGTGCCGTGTGTATAATCCGGATATGAAGTTTTGTATTGATTCATGTTCCAAGGAGATAACGTTATGTATACGGACCATTTTCATCGGCGGACGATGCTCAAAACATTTGCGACAACGGGATTTTGCCTGATGGCTGGTGGATTGTCACCCCTGCCGCGTTCCCATATCGCCGCCGCAGCGCAAGATACCACACCACTGACCATTGCGAAAGGGGGCAAAACGGGTTGCCGTATTTTGCTCGCCGATGAACCGACACCAGTCGAACAGACTGCCGCGAATGAATTACAGTCGTTTTTGAAGCAGATCACTGGAGCGGAATTGCCGATCATTACGGCGAAAAATGTACCCGTGCTCGGAAAGCGAGCCGCGATGGAGGATCAGTCGATCTTTTGCGTAGGTGATTCGCCATTTGCCCGCCAGTATTTTCCCGATGTCGATTTCGATGCGCTCGCCTACGATGAAATCGTGTTGAAGACGAACTCGTTTGGCGATATCCTGCTTGCTGGGCATTCACAGCGAGGCTCACTTTACGCGGTGTATACCTTCCTCGAAGATTGCTGCGGCGTGCGTTGGTGGAGTTCAACCGAAGCGGACGTGCCCAATCAGCCGAACTTGACGGTGATGGTACCGAATTTACAGTACGCACCGAAGTTAATTTATCGCGAGTCGTTTTATCGTGACGCATTCGGCGGTGAATTTGCGGCACGTTCGAAATGCAATGGTTTTCACGATCGTGTGACTCCGGCGTTCGGTGATCATCATCAGTTTATCTATTTTGTGCATTCGTTCTATCCGCTTATTCCACCGGAGAAGTATTTTGGCGAACACCCCGAATGGTTTAGCGAAATTGATGGCAAACGCACTCATGAAAATGCCCAACTGTGTCTGACCAACGAGGAAATGCGGAAAGAGCTGACGAAAAATGCGCTGGCGGAACTGCGTAAAAATCCAGGGGCAAAATTCATTTCGATCAGCCAAAATGATTGTCATAACTGTTGTACCTGTCCAAAATGTAAGGCGATTGATGATGCGGAAGGCTCGCATGCCGGAACGCTCATCCAATTCGTCAACCAAGTTGCGGAGGATATCGAGAAGGAATTTCCCGATGTTTTTGTCGAAACACTCGCGTATCAATACACACGCAAACCGCCTAAAACGATTAAACCTCGCGACAATGTTGTCGTTCGGCTCTGTACGATTGAGTGTTCGTTTGTGCAGCCACTTGGCGAAGGTGAACAAAACATCTCACTGAAAGAGGATATGGAAGGTTGGAGCCGTATCGCGAAAAATCTGTTCGTTTGGGATTATGTGACCAATTTTACCCATTACCTGTTGCCTCATCCGAATATGCGTGTGTTGGCGCCGAATATCCGATTCTTTGTGAAAAACCATACGATCGGGCTGTTTGAACAGGGCGATTGTTTTACCTCGATAGGCGATTTCGTCACGGCGCGAAACTGGGTCATCTCAAAACTGATGTGGAATCCAGATGCGGATGAAGAGGCGTTGTGGAACGAATTTTTCACCGGTTATTACGGTCCGGCGGCTCCCAAATTGCGAGAATATCTCAACACGATCCATGACGAGGCGACCGCGTCAGGGGTTTATTTGCGATGTTACATGGGGACCACGTCGTCGTGGCTGGGTATTCCTACGTTGGAAAAATGCACGAAAATTCTAGACGAAGCGCGAGCGTCGGTCGCGGACAATCCGGTGCTTGCGTTACGAGTACGTCGAGCGTTGGTGGCCTTCGATTTGAACCGATTATTGCGTTATGCCGAAGGTCGGACATTTGCGGCATTTACTGATACGCAGGTAGAAAAGGTTGAAAATCCATCGGCGGCGATACAAGAATTATTTGATTTTATGGAATCGCAAGACAATTTCTCCTATCGCGAGTCTTCCGGTCGTGAAGTTTGGGATGGATACAAAACGAGTACGTTGCGTATGTTTGACGGTATGTTTGAAAATCCAGCGAAACAGCCGAAGATTGAAGGTGTCGATTTCAATACGGTTTCGTGGATCGATATTCAAGACTACGCAATGGATATTGCTGGCGCGGAACGAGGTTGGGGATCGCGAGTCGATGATTCCGCGGCTTCGGATGGTCGAGCGATTCGGATGCCTGGCGACCATTTTGAATGGGCGACAAGTTTTAATTTTCCGAAATCAATCGAGTCTGCCCCGGAGAAAAAGTGGCATCTTTGGGCAAGCGTGCGTTGCGAAGCGACGGCGAACGACGGGAAAGCGATGGAACTCGGCGTATACGACTCGGAACAGAAGAAAAATGAGGCGTATCGTGTGGTTAACGTTCCGGAGATCAATGGTTTGGAATATCACATGGTGGACTTGGGGGTGCATTCTCTTAATGCGACGATGTATTTTTGGTGTGCGCCGCCGAAACGTCCGAACGAGGTACAGGCGGTTTATATTGATCGGCTGATTTTGATTGCCGAATAATTGGCTCCCTCCGACCGAGTGTATAACGTGAGAAGGCCTCGCATTTTTCACCGCCGTCGCGGGAACACAACGCGTGACGGCTCGTTCCCGCATTTCGGCATCGGCTTGCGTATGCACCGCTCCAATCCGACCGCGAGCTGAGCAAGCCGGGTGGGTGGTAAAAAGTACCAATGTCGGGTAAAAAGTTCAAAAAAGTTTGCATTCCCTGCGGAAATGCTTTTTTGTAGAACTTTTTTGAATCGACAAATCAATGAGAGGAAACTTTTTGCAAAAAGTTTTCCCTCAAAATTTCCTCCCAAAACTCTTTACTAGACGTAGAAGCTGCAATGTAGTCAAGATGGTACGACGTTGACGCGAACACGTCCTAGCCAAAACTTTGGATGAAATGGAACGCTTGCATGGCATCGTCAAAATGGGTGGCATGCCCACCGTCCGGTTGGTGGAGATGCAGAATTGGACGTGGGG
>JAQVKF010000168.1 GCA_028694795.1 Thermoguttaceae bacterium
CCAAAGAATGAAGAACCCTTTTCCGATTTTTTATCATCCGTCGTTCGTTCCCCCCCTTCATAACCGGTACTTGCGTTGCGACGCAATTTGCTTTATACATGGTATGCACAGACAAGGGAACAAACGATGATCAAAACATTACAGATAGGATCGATACCGATTGATCCACCTTTTTTGATGGCCCCCATGGCAGGATTTACGAATCGAGCCTATCGAGACACTGTTCGAGCGTTGGGCGGTTGCGGTCTTCCGGCGCTTGAAATGATCTCCGCGCGTGGGTTTGTGTCGCAAAAGGAACGTGTCGGAGAAGAAAGCGAACTTGATCGACTGCGGGGCGTGGCCGAGGAGCCACGTCCGCTGGCCGCCCAGATTTGGGATAATGATCCAGGTAAATTGGCAATGGTTGGCGCAAAACTCGCGTATGAATATCAGGTTAGCGTGGTCGATATTAATTTCGGTTGCCCTGCCCACGATGTAGCCGGAAAAGCGCAAAGTGGTTCGTTTCTGCTCCGCGATCCTGAACGAGTGGGACGACTGGTTGAACGAGTCGTCAAAGCGTGTCATCCGACGCCAGTCACCGCAAAAATCCGGCTGGGAATCGCTCCGTCACAGAATCCAAAAGCCGAATCCCAATCGAAACTCTGCCACGATGAAATAATTCGTGATCAAAACAACATCGACGATCATACGTTTATCTATGGAAATTGTGCGGGAGAAATCGCCGTCGCGGTGGAACAGGCGGGGGCAGCGGCGTTGACCGTTCACGGGCGCTATGCCAAACAGATGTTTTCCGGTACCGCCGATTGGGATGCCATCGCGGCGGTTAAGTCAAATCTGAATAAAATTCCACTTATCGGCAATGGCGATATTGATTCTCCCGGGAAAGCGGTCGATTTTTTGAAACGATATCCCGTGGATGGGATTATGATTGGACGCGCAGCGATTGGCCGACCGTGGCTGTTCCGTCAAGCGTCGGAATTGTTATTGACGGAATCGGAACGTTCTTCCGAATGGATTTCGACCATTCCCATCGAACGTGAAAGGACGATTTTGTTCCAATTTTGCGAACGAATGATCCAACAGTTTGGAGATGAACGAGGCATGGTGATGATGCGCAAGTTTGCGTGCCGCTATGGAAGCGGACGGCGTGGCGCAAGAGAATTTCGCCGCGCAATCGGGACCGTTCACTCGCAAAAAGCCTTTCAAAAATTAGTCGATGAAACATTTCAAGAATAAGAAACATTTTATTTTTAAGGATTTTACCATGCGGAGAAAACCTGTTCTATGGTACAGAGTATTTTCGTTCACTCAGTCTCGTGACACTATTGCTTTCAATCCGGTTTCACACCATCCAATTTCTAACCAATATGCGAGCATTAGTGCTATTTCATACACCATGTTATGGATGTTATTGACATTCGGAATCATTGGGCCAACCACCACAGCCAAGGGTCAAATGTTGGACACCTCCTCGACTCGCGTTCAAACCGATTTAGCTCCGGATCTACCATTTTGGGGAACGCTTAAGCCAACCGAAGTGAAAGAAGGAGAAAAGCTAAAAAATTCACCATGGACACTTGGTTGTGAAACCCTGGATCGAGAATTCGCGAACTACGAATCGTATAAAGAATACATCCGTCCACTGAACATTAAAAACATACGCTTACAGGCCGGTTGGGCAAAAACAGAAAAAAAGCGTGGCGTGTATGATTTTACATGGCTGGACAAAATTGTAGATGACGCGGTCGCTCGTGGTCTGAACATCCGAATGGAGACAACCTATGGGAATCCGCTCTATCCTGGAGCGGGCGAGGCACGGCTTTCGGGAAAATTACCAACCAGCGAAGAGGGGTTAGCCGCATGGGACCGGTGGCTTATTGAGATGGTAAAACACTACGAAGGCAAGATAGACGAATGGATTATTTGGAACGAACCGGACCTCGTTCCCGCGCACACACCAGAGGTCGTCGTCAACTTTAATATTCGAACGGCAGAGGTCATTCGGAGTATTGATCCGAACGCAAAAATCGGCGCTCTCGTCTTGTGTAAACCGAACGTCGAATATCTGGATGCGTCGATGAAATTGCTTGCGGAAAAGAAGAAGCTTGATCTGTTCACATGGATTGTTTTTCACTCCTATACCAAAAATCCCGACTCCGCTACCGAGCGGATTGAACAGATGATCCACATTGTAAATTCACATTCCGACCGGTTAAAATTATGGCAGGGGGAGTCAGGGATTGAATCGGAATACTGTCTCAACGGGGCGTTAAGCAAATACCCGTGGTCTGAGTTGACACAATGTAAGTGGAACACACGACGGATGCTCAGCGACATTGGGCACGACATGGAGTCATACGTCTTTACGATTGCCGATTTAGACTATCATTTAGTACAAGCGGGAACGATTCCAGAGGCTGGAAACGGCGATATCGATCGTTATGGTTTGCTGAAAACGGATAAAGAATACCATATTTTAAAAGTCAAACCGGCGTATTACGTGATTCAAAACACGGTACAGATTTTTGACGGTTCGCTTGAGCGGCTTCATGATTTCGACGCGTCGATCGAGTGTGAAAAAGAGACCACGTGGTTTGCATATCAGAAGAAAAATACGGACGAAAAGCTGGTCGTATTCTGGGACGCTTCCGAGATTCCCTCCGACCAAAATACTATCTATCCGGCAACCATGCAATTTCGTAACATCTCGTTCAAACAACCCGTTTGGGTCGATCTTTTAACGGGCAACATTTATGAAGTGGAACCGTCGATGATCTCGCAGCAGGATGGTGTATATACAATCACCGGTGTACCTGTGTATGACGGTCCCGCTTTCATTACCGAAAAAAGTTTTGTCGAACCCATTATGACAGCTTCTCCCTATCGATTATTGCCGGCGCAGCAAAAATTACGTGAAAATAATCAAGTAAATCAGTAAGGATCGATTTTCTCAACAAGGAGATTTTGACATGGGGCATATGGCTCGTTTCATCATGCGAATGTCGCTCGTGGCAGCCATGACGACATTCAATGTACATTTGGTTAATGCTGTAGAAATGGACACCTACACCACGTTAATACAAAATGTGAAGGGACTCGCGGTCACTGGAGCACCAGGACCGTTGAGTGTGTTTGGAAAAGACGCGACGCCGATTCTTTGTGGTGGTAAAGCGGGCAACGAAGCGGCTCTAGTCGCCGCGGCGAAAGCGGGGAAGGGACGTATCGTCGCCTTCGGGCACAACGGCTACTTTGGAAGTGATACTTTGGACACTGCTGACACATCGCGGTTGATGATTAATGCGATCACATGGGCCGCGAACACCGATGTTAAAGAACTCCAATCGATACAAATCGCCACGTTGCAAGGCGATGGAAATGGCGCGAGTTTAGCGAAATATCTCAGCGGTAAAGGGTTTCGCGGAACGGAAATCGCGAGAGCCAATATGGAATCGGCTCTTTCGGCGGTCAGCGTACTTTGCCTAGATGTTGGAACTTTACGTACATCTAATGAAATATCCACTGTTCAAAAATTCATAGAAAATGGTGGCGGATGCGTCGGTGTCAGTCTTGGCTGGGGATGGTTACAGCTCAACGCGCCGAAATCAATTTTTGAGCATCCGGGCAATTTACTCTTTGGAAAATATGGAATTTGCTGGGCGGATGGCATGGTCGAAAAAACGGGACCGAACGGATATTTAGTGCAAAAAATTTCACCCTATGTGAGCGCATGGACAGCCATAGACATTCTTTCTTCCAAAGAAACAAATTTCACCGAGGACGATCAGAAGCAGATTTCCGCGACTCTTTCGCTCGCAGCGATGACAGCGCCGAAAGATTCGGCTTGGTATAAGAAACTGGCGAAGTTTGAGTCGAAAAAGCCGATCATTCCTTCGCCTGATCAGCCAGTCAAAGTCAGCGATGTGCAAGCGCGGCTGCAGATGACCCTTGCGTTGCAGGAGATCCAGCAAACGCCCGTTGAGAAGGTCAAAGCTCATCCCGCTGGCGACGTTTTTCCCGGAAAATGCGGGAAGGCGACCGCGGAGCCGATTAAAATTACGATTCAACCGAGTCAGGAGACCGGCTGGAAATCACTGGGATTGTACGCGGCTCCCGGAGCGAAAATTCGTGTCAGCGTCCCGAAAAATGTTGCTGAATCGAAAAAATTCGCCATCCGTATTGGTTGTCATACAGACGGTATTGCCCATTTGGACACGTGGCAGCGATATCCGTCCATCACACGTCAGTTTTCTGTGACCGAGTCGGAAACGCTGGCGGCAAACGCATTTGGTGGACTTTTGTACTTCGTGGTTCCCCAAAATTCGGGCATCACCGAGACCTTTGAAATCTCGGTAAGCGGCGCGACGACCTCGCCTTATTACGTGTTAGGCAAAACGTCCATGGAAACATGGACGAAACAGCTCGATAAAACGACCGCACCGTGGGGAGAGGTTGAAAGTAATCGTGTTGTCTTATCAATTCCCACATTTATTTTGAAGAAAGTCAATCCGCAAACACTCGAACCGCTGCTTCAATTATGGGACGCCGGAATCGCCGCATGCGATCGCATCGCCTCGTGGCCGCCACGTGACGAGAAATGGCGTTATGTACCCGATTTGCAAATTTCCGCTGGTTATATGCACTCCGGTTATCCAATTATGCTGCCAATTGGCAAAAACGGAGTAATCGCGGAGCGGCTAGTCAACCTCGATACGATTCAGCATTTCAAAGCGGATGAGGTTTGGGGCTTTTTCCACGAGGTGGGACATAATTATCAATCTGGTTACTGGACAACGCCGGGGAAGGGGGAGGTCACTTGTAATTGGTTTGCGTTATATGTTCTTGAGGAAGCCTGTGGTGTGAAAGACGCCTTTGTAATGAAGGGGGGTGATGCCAAACGGCAGAGCGAGATGAAACAAAAGTACATTGATGCTGGACGCGATTTCGAGAAACTAAAAAGCGATCCATTCCTCTATTTACTAATGGATTATCAACTCAAACAAGCATTCGGCTGGGAACCATTCATAGCAGTGACCGCAAGTTATAAGGCGGATGAAGCCAACCATCGCGATGCGTTACCGAAAAATGACGCGGAAAAAATTGATCAATATATGATCCGATTTTCCAACGCTGTCGGCAAAAATTTAGCCACTTTTTTTGACGATTGGGGCGTGCCGATCAGCGACGCGGCCCGTCAACAGGTCGCCAATCTCCCCCAATGGTCACCGCAAAATGATTAACGTGACGTAATGATTAACGTGACGTAATGATTAACGTGACGTTGGTTTTTCTGAAAACTAGCTTTCCGGAGAATATACTCCACGATAATTGCATTTTTCAACTTTTTATGCCTCAACCAATCCGGTCACTTTCATGATCGGATTGGCACCGTCGAGTGTTTAACTCGGTAAAATACCAAAATTGGCGTGGTCCATAATTAACGTTTGAGCGATTGACTCATTTCGCTCTCGATATTTCGCAGTGCGATTTGAGCATCCTCATTCCCCATCGTTGCGGCCCGCTGATAGAGCGATCTCGCTTCACCCGTATCCGCTGTCACGCCGATTCCCTCTTGGTAACATTGAGCGAGTTTGCAGACGGCGTCCATATTTCCCTGACTAGCAGCCTTACGAAGCCAACGAATCGCCTCGGCCGCATCTTCCGCGACGCCTGTTCCGGAAAGATAGCAGATACCGAGATTATATTGAGCTTGGGATAGATTCTGTTCAGCGGCATGTCGGAAGAGCGAAACGGCCTTAGTCTCATTCCGATCGCATCCGCGTCCAAGCGTGTAACAAATGGCCAAATTGTACTGAGCGTCCGCCAATCCTTGATCGACGGCTTTCTGCCACCATCGCACCGCTTCAGTGTCATCCTGCGGTGTTCCGGTTCCCGTCCAGCAGCAATACCCCATTTTATATTGAGCGGCGGCAAGTCCTTTCGCGGCAGCTTGTCGATACCATTCGACGGCCTCGGCGGCATTTTGTTCCGTTCCACGTCCATCCGCACAGTGATTTGCCAGTCGATACATCGCTTTCGTGTCACCATTTTCAGCCGCTTTGCGGAACCATTTTACCGCCAGTTCATCGTTTTGCTTCACACCTTCCCCATCCGCATAACGTAATCCAAGTTCAAGCTGTGCGGCGGTGCTTCCGAACATTCCCTGCACACGTAACATCGGTACCCGTGGTGATTCAATTGCAAACGCCGTCGTTCGTACGTCTCCCATACTGTTCAAGATACCCACGAGTAAAAAAGAGAAAATAAAACATCGTCCACTTATACGCATTTTTCGATCCTCGCCATGGGCCGCTTTCATCCCGGAAAATTTTTCTCCTCGTTCGAATGGAATAGTATCCGAGCCACTCTGCACTCGGGGTACCGCCCATCCGCCAACATTGGGATGCTATATCAAAGCTGAATATTTTTGGCAAGGGCAATTCTTCGGGAATCAACCTTGCGTTTTTCTGGAGAATCCACCATACTTTCAGCATACGATGGTCCGTGTGGCCATTTTCGCTGAAAATATTCGGTATTAACCTAGGACGTGCCACGATGCGAGTCGCCCATATTATCACCCGCCTGATCATCGGAGGAGCTCAAGAAAATACCCTATTGACTTGCGAAGATCTCAGCCAAATCTACGGGGACGACGTATTGCTGATTGCCGGGCCGCCGGAAGGTCCGGAAGGCTCGTTGGTCCATCGGGCAGAGCAGGGGCCCTATTGCTTTGAACAAGTCAACGAGTTGCGCCGTTCGGTTTTACCGTGTCACGATTTATCCGCATACATCCACATAAAAAAAATATTAAGAAAATTCAAACCGGATGTCGTTCACACCCACAGTGCCAAAGCGGGGATTTTGGGAAGATTTGCGGCTCGGTCCCTTGGGACGCCCGTGATCATCCACAGTATCCATGGTACGCCATTTCATCCGAACCAGCATCCGTTAGCGCGCTGTCTGATTCGTCGTGCGGAGCGAATGGGAGCCAAACGCTGCGATGCGTTCATCAGCGTTGCGAACGCGATGAGTCAAACTTTTCTCGCGTCCAAAATTGTTCTCCCCGAAGAAGTTACAACGAAACCATTTTTCACGATCCGTAGCGGAATGGACGTCAATCCGTTTTTACACTGCGATGTATATCGAGCCGAAATACGCCAAAAATATGGCTTTACGCAAGACGATATTGTCGTCGGCAAAATCGCGAGGCTCTTTCGGCTCAAAGGACACGATGATCTCATCGCTGCCGCGAGCCACATAAAAAAATTATCTACCACCCTGTCTAAACACCTTAAATTTATGTTAGTAGGTGACGGGGTGCTGCATGATTCACTGCAAAAGAGAATCGAATCACTCGGATTAACCGATATGTTCGTCTTTACCGGCCTCGTTCCGCCTGATGAAATTCCACGCATGATTTCCGCCATGGATATGGTGGTCCATACGAGCCTTCGGGAAGGATTAGCTCGCGTCCTACCACAAGCGTTGATCGCTGGACGCCCGGTGATTTCCTACGATATTGATGGTGCGCGAGAAGTCTGTATTACCGGACAAACTGGATTTCTCGTTCCACCGCGGGATACGTCACAAATCGCCGCAGCAATCACCCAACTTGCGCAAACGCCTGAACTTCGCAAAAAAATGGGAGAAGAAGGCCGACGTCGCTTTACTGAAGAGTTTCGACATGAGCATATGACCGCTGAAATCCGCAAAGTTTACCAACGAATTCTTGAAAAGAAGGCATTTTCCGAAAATTCTTAAAAGGAAATATCCGGAGGTCTATCGTATCAGACCTCGATAAGCTATGGAGGCCGTTAGACCACAGGGCGGCAAACGCCCAATCCACATATTAGATCGGCTATTCCAACGGTGCCGCAAGGATAGGGATTGTCAACACGAAAGAAAACGTGTAGACTGGTGGTTATAGAGAGGCGTTGTTTTTACACGATTCCATTTTCAAACGACGAAATCGAATGAGCAGTACCGCGATCGAATACCCACTATCCTTTGAAAAACCGGTTTATGAGACAGACGATCAAATTGAAAGTCTGGAAAAACGCAGCGCTGCCGAATCTGGTCTTGCGGAGGAAATATCGCGGCTTCGTCGCCAACGATTGGAGTTGTTGCGCAAAATCTATGGCAATTTGGACCCATGGCAAACGGTCCAAGTTGCTCGCCATCCCCAACGTCCTCAAACGAGTGATTATATTGAGCTGGTTTTTGATGAATTTATCGAACTCCATGGCGATCGTTTCTTTGGTGACGATCCCGCCATTCGCACCGGCTGGGCAAGAATCGCGGGTTATAAGGTACTTTTGGTGGGTCAGCATAAGGGGAAAAACCTCAAGGAACGAACGGCCTGTTTCTTTGGGTGTCCCCATCCGGAAGGCTACCGTAAGGCGATGGCTAAAATGCATCTTGCGGCGAAATTCCACCTTCCAATCATCTGCTTGATTGACACGCCGGGCGCGTATCCAGGCGTAGGTGCGGAAGAGCGTGGGCAAGCGTGGGTGATTGCCCAATCTATGTTCGAGATGTCGCGACTTGCGACTCCCATTATCTGTATCGTGATCGGAGAAGGGGGGTCTGGAGGTGCGCTGGGACTGGGTGTGGGTGACCGCGTTGCCATGTTGGAACATGCGTATTATTCGGTAATTAGCCCTGAGGGCTGTGCGGGAATTTTGTGGAAGACGCACGAGTATAAGGCGCAAGCCTCGAAGGCGTTAAGGCTTACGTCTGCGGATTTGACGCAATTCGGTCTCGTCGACGCCGTTTTGAAGGAGCCGAGTGGAGGTGCGCACCGTGATCACCATCAAATGGCGGCAACGATGAAACATTTCCTACGAACAAATCTTCGTGAACTTTCACGCGAATCCATCGACGAGCTCTTGGAAAAACGGTACCAGAAATTTCGTTCC
>JAQVKF010000014.1 GCA_028694795.1 Thermoguttaceae bacterium
CTGCTTCAAAAAGACGGGTTCGCACGTAATCCGTTCCCAACCCACCGCGTCGGAATAACCGGTCAGCAAATTGAAAAACGCCGCGATGTCGGCGGTCAAATCGCGATCGGTTGTCATGAGTCCGAGATCGGAGTACAGTTTTGCCGTTTTGTCGTTATAATTCCCAGTCGCTAAGTGGACATAACGCCGCATTCGACCATGTTCACGTCGTACCACGAGTAATGCTTTGGCATGGGTTTTGAGACCGGCCACCCCGTATAGTACGTGGCATCCCGCGTCTTCGAGCCGTCTAGCCCAAACGACATTTCGCGCCTCGTCGAATCTCGCTTTGAGTTCGACGAGCACGGTCACCTCTTTTCCGCGTGTGGCGGCCAACTCGAGCGCTTGAACGATGGGCGAATCGCCACTCGTTCGGTACAATGTTTGTTTGATCGCCAAAACATCGGGATCTTCAGCGGCACGACGCACCATCCGCACCACCGGATCAAACGATTCGTAGGGCAGCGAAAGCAGTACGTCGCGTTCTCGCAACACATCCCACAAATTGGAGTCATCGGGAAGATCGCGTGGAATTTGCGGCACCCACGTTTCGTAGCGCAGCCGTTCGTAACCGTCGCGACCGGCAATCTCGAAGAACGCTGAAGCATCCAGCAAACCGTCAATACGATAGCAATTGTCTTCGTTGAGCCCGAGCTTTTTCATCAACCATTGAAGCAATTGCTGGGAAGCGTCGGTCGAGATTTCGAGCCGTACCGCTGCGCGCCGTCGTCGAGCACAAACCGCGGTATGGATCGTTTCGCATAAATCGCCCACATCATCGTCGTTAATCGCGACATTTCCATCCCGTGTAATTCGGAACAGAACGCGATCGAGAATCTTTTGGCCTGGAAAGAGTTTTTCGGCATTCGCGAGCAGCACATCTTCGACCGCTACGATTGCCTCACACGGGTCCGGCATGCCTTCCTGATGGAGCGACACCGGGTAGAATCGAGCAAGGCACTGGGGCACAGGCACGACCGCGACTACTTCGAAACGTTCGCCATCGTCGTTTTTCTTTTCGAGCAGTAAACCGACATAAATCCGCAAATTCGAAAGGAGCGGCACGTCAGGCAGTTCATCCATCGCAATGGGGGTCGCGACCGGCGCGATTGCCTCGTCGAACAGGCGAGCCAATTCTGCTTTTTGACCTTTCGTCCAGCATTTGGGGCTTAACACGACGAGGCCTTCGACCGCGAGTTGGGTGAGCACTTCCTGCACGGCGACGGTTTGTTCCGCCGCGAGCCGATGGGCACGCAGCGAAATTTTTGCCAATTGCGTCGCTGGGCTCATCCCCGCAGGGTCGGGCGTATCAATTTGCGCCGTCCGCTGCTGCATCAATCCCGCGACACGTACCATAAAAAATTCGTCCAGATTCGAGCTGACGATAGCTAAGTATTTGAGTCGTTCGAGTAAAGGAATCGTTTCATTGCAACCCTCACGCAGTACGCGATCGTTAAACTCAAGCCAACTTAACTCACGATTAAAGAAAAACTCTTTGGATCGGAGCGATTTTTTCAAATTTTTCGTCAATTTTTTAGACATGGAAAAGACTTTCTTCGAATGCCAAGGGACGCTCTTTTCTGGTACCACTATTTTGGCGATTTTGTCCAATAATTGCAACCGTAAAATATGCTGAATTTTGGGCTGAAAAATTTTTGTGAGAATGGACATCGCGAAATCTTACCTTTATACTGTACCTGTTTGTTCCGACCGGTCGAGGGATATGGATAATTCTCGTTCCCAATTCATTTTGGCAAGGTCGAATCAATGACGTATTCCACCAGAATGGCCTGTTCACGCATCGGCGAGAATGGTGGCGTCTTTCAGAGCAGTGGCTCATGTTGCGGCGTTTAGAGCTGGGCTTTTAGGGCTGGGCGTTTCCCTCATGGGTGGCATCGTTCGTTAACATGGGCCATCGTTGGATAGGCAACCATTGCAGTCAGGTATTACTTTATGGGCATCACGTTCCGCATATTAAGTCGTCTCTTTCGCATCGTGCGTTTTCGTCATGGTTACATCGCGTTACGTCGGTGGGTTTTTCCATCGCTTCGTTCGCTTTCCGCATGGCGAAAACGATTACGGAATGGTAAACTTTTTCCGCCATTTTTGTTTATCGCTCTGACGGACGCTTGTAATTTACGCTGTCACGGTTGTTGGATTCACGCGAAACCAGATCGTCGCGAGTTGACCGAACAGGATGTACAAACGATTATCGAGCACGGTCGTTCGCAACATGCGGGTTTTTACACGCTGCTCGGTGGTGAGCCGTTTTTGTGGCAATCGCCCCGTTCGGCCGCCATGTCTGACGTGATCGCCGACGCTGCCATGGTGAACGACGCTGCCATAGACACAGCCGGTGTGGTGAAGCATGTGGTCACCAGCCCGGCGAAGTCTGCGACCGATGCGTTTCCAAAGATAGGTTCGTGTGATGAATTACCTATTTTTCGTATTTTGCGTCGAAATCCCGATTGTTACTTCCAGATTATTACCAATGGTATGTTTCTGGATGGGGAGAATGTACGGCGTCTTTCGGCTTGCGGTAATGTGACACCGCTGGTGAGTATCGACGGTTTTGCAGAGTCGTCAGATCGGCGACGTGGTCCGAATTCATTTGCGCGGGCGGAGACGGGTTGCAGACGTTTAGGCGAGGCGGGGTTGTTGTACGGAGTGGCCACGACGATTACGGGACAAAATTTGGAGGAAGTACTTGACGATTGTTATGTACAGCATTGGATGGAGCTGAAAGCGGGATATCTGTGGTATTACATTTATCGACCGGTGGGTGACGATCCATCGCCGGAGTTCGCGGTACCCCATGAGAAAATGCTCCAAATTCGACGACGCATGCTGGAATTGCGCCGCAAACACGCCATGGTGATCATCGATACCTATTGGAACGCGAAGGGTGAGGCGTTATGTCCGGCGGCGTTGGGGATGGGGTTCCAGATCAATCCAGACGGTGCGATTGGTCCCTGTCCACCGCTTGCGTTTGCCAGAGAAACGATCCGCGATTATGGGGGCGATCTTGTACGAGCGATAGATGAAAGTCAATATTTGCGGGATTTTTCGAAGTTTTGTACCGAGCGGACACGTGGTTGTGTGATTTTGGAGTATCCGCGTGAGCTTGCGACTTTTTTACGTCAGCAGCAGGTGTGCGACGCGACAGGTCGTGACGCGATTGGCGAACTTGAACGCAGTGAACCACGTTCGAGTCATCATTTGCCCGGCGAAGAGATTCCGGAAGATTTGTTATTTTATAAACTGATGAAAAATCGAATGTTTTTCGGCTTAGGGGCCTATGGGTAGTTCTTGTTCCTTGCGTTGGATGACCATGGAATATCTCAAGATGGTTCTCGGTATCTGGATATCCTGGTAAGGCCGTGGTTTGGTAAAAAGGAAACGGTGATTTCCTGATTCCGAATTTTTTACCCCAAAAACGGCGTTGACGGTTGAACCGAGGTTGTCATTTATGATACGCTATAGGCGGTGTCGTTGTGACGGAGTATGGAATGTATCCGTGTGGAAAATCGCAACCAAGAACAAGTCATACGAAAGGTCTTTGAATGTTGCACAAAATGGGATATGCAATGGTGTTGGGACTGCTGTTATCTTGTGTCACGCTCGCGGCGGAACCTCAATGGATTACCTATCCGGGCGAAGGTGACGGTACAGGGAAAGGCAAGCAGGTTGTATTAATCTCTGGCGATGAAGAATATCGTTCGGAAGAAGCGTGCGTTTGTTTGGGAAAAATCCTAGCGAAACACCACGGATTCACTTGTACCGTGTTATTTGCGATTGATCCCGCGAATGGCGAAATTACGCCGACCGTGGTTGATAATATTCCGGGAATGGAAGCTCTCGACACAGCCGACTTGTGCATTATAGCCACACGCTTCCGAAATTTGCCTGATGAACAGATGCGGCATTTTGTCGATTATGTGAATCGCGGCGGCGCGTTTATTGGGTTGCGAACGGCCACGCACGCTTTCAATATTCCGGCAGATCGCAAGTTTGCCGCGTATAGTTTTAACGCTTCGGAAGAAAGCGGCTGGCAGGGCGGTTTCGGACGGAACGTGCTGGGCGAAACGTGGATCAATCACCATGGACACCACGCGTTTGAGGCCACTCGCGGCATCGTCGCTCCGGGACAGGAAAAGAATCCGCTTGTCCGTGGTTGCGAAGATATTTTTGGACCGACGGATGTCTACACGGTGCGTCTGCCGTTGCCCGGCGATTCGACGCCGATCTTTTTGGGTGAAGTGCTCGAAGGCATGCAGCCGACCGACAAACCGGTGGATAATGAGAAAAATGACCCGATGATGCCGATTGCGTGGACGAAAACGTATGCCAGCCCGACCGATGTGACGAAAATCGGACGTGTTTTCACCACGACGATGGGGGCTGCTTCGGATCTGCCAAGTGACGGCGTGCGTCGCATGATCGTCAACGGCGTCTATTGGTGTTGCGGACTCGAATCGCAAATTCCGGAGGCCGGTACCAATGTTGAACTTGTTGGACCGTTCGAACCTACCTACTTCGGTTTTGGTAAGTATATTCCAGGGAAAAAACCTGCCGATTACCAATGATCCGATGACAAGTAATATCATGGGGTGGTTCCCTGTAAGGTATGATCAGATGCCAATCTGGATATACGATCGCCTGTGGATTGATTCATGTGGATGCTGTGCGTTTGGATTTTTTCATAGGGGCCCATTGATGATATGGTTTGATGAGCTGAGTCTGTTTGCGCAACGATGGAAAACGGTCCGAACCGAAGGGCATTGCTCGAAGTTCCGTCGGCGGATTTTCCAAACGCGACTGCCGTGGGTGTGTCTGTTCTGCTGGATGGCCTGGGGAACCGGCTATGTTGGTGGAACGGAGAATGCTTGGGGGGCGGAAAATGCCGCAGGAGCGGAAAACGCCACGGCAAATGCCAAAGAAACTCCGGCGAAGAAACCACAACCAGAGGTGGTTGATTATTTTACGCAGTTTGTTTCGCTTGATCCCGAACAGCAGGGATATCCGGCGGAGAACGGTTTCGGTGATTTTTGCGCTGCGTTGGGGCCTGTTGGACTAGGGCAAAAAGAGCTAGCAAGACAGGTCGCGTGGGACGATTTCCCGGACGATCCACGGAGTGGTGAGTGGTATCACGAGACATGGTTGCCGCTTTGTGAGCGATTCCACATAGATCCCACTGTCAAGCCGGCGTTTCTCGAATACCGCGATCTTGCGGAATATCTCGAAGAAAACCCGCTCGTGGAAGAGACCTCGGAAGTGATGGAGCGTGTGGTTTCGGATGAAGACGAGGCCGCATCATGGAATTCAGCGGAGGCAAAAGCGTATCAAGAACGATTCGAGAACGCGCCATGGACGGAAACCGAGTATCCACAGGTGGCTGCGTGGCTGGCGGAAACGTCACCGCTGCTAGACCTTTGGACGCGGGCCATCGAAAAGCCATACTTTACCCCGTATGATCGGCGAGTATCTCTTCTTACGATGGAGCCTTCCCGTTTTTTAATAATTCGGTTACTTACAGCCTCCATGCAAATTCGAATCAACGCGGCGATTGCGAAGAACGAACCGACCGCAAAAGACGCGGCAATGCGGGATGTCTTAACGCTTTTTCGACTCTCGCGATGTCACCTCCAACGTAAATCAGCGCAGATTTGGCGATTGTATGCCTATGCGGTGGAAGCACGTGCGGAACAAGCCCTGCGGTTGTTGGTACTCCATGGTAATCTGACCTCACAGCAGCTGGAAACGTTGGCGGAACAGATACGTTCTCTGCCACCGATAGGACCGCCCGACGCGGTTCTACGCGGTGAAGAGATCATTTTGCTTGATGCGATGCAGCGGGCGGTACTCTACTACAAAAAAGACGAACTGCCGGATGCCACTTGGTTGAATCTTGACGGGATGGGAGAAGACGAAAAAGACTTGGCCGAAGGACTGCGGTATCTCCCGCCAAATCTAACGGAGATGCGATGTGTGATTCATGAGTGTTTTGGGGAATTGCGGTTGGCGGCAGCGGAATCGGATTGCCAACGGCGGCACGAACGTATCGAAAAAGTGATGTTGCGATACTGCAAGGGGAAAAAAAGATCCGACTTAAACATGATGGTCAGTATGATATTCTGGTCACCGACACATCGCTCTAAATTGGTTGCCGAGGTGATGTTGGCTCTTTTTACCCCTGCGGTAGAGGCCTTTCTACGAGCTCATGAACGTATGCAAAGTCAGGAAAATCTCGTCATACTTGGTATTGCGTTGGAACGTTATCAGAGATTACATGGCAAATACCCACCGTCGCTCGATTCGCTGGTCGAAGCGGGACTGCTTGATGAAATTCCGATGGATCCATATTCAGGGTTGCCTTATGCGTATCGCCCTGAACCATTTGAGCCAATTCCGCTTGCTCCACCAGGTGGGGTTGGGCGTTCCATGCTTCACCAAAATCGTCAAGCCTCGCCCTATTTGCTGTACAGTATCGGACGAGATAGGATAGATCAAACGAGAACTTTTCGAGCGTATTACAACGATGATTTGCGATTTTAATCGAGAAGAATCGGGGCAATGGTATCGGCGGACCTCGTCCACATTTTTTGTTTTATTCCACAACGCGAGCGTTTGAGCAGGTGCGGGATGCTGAAAGAAGATTTAACATGGGTGTTGGATTCAATGATTCCAATGGAATTGGATCGAAAACGGAAGATAGAGTGAAGGTCCTCTTGCCGAAGAGGGGGGCGGCGGTGTAAACTGTGGATTGTGAGGTGTTGGGTATGTTGCGGGCAATGCTTATTCCAGTGGAACATACACCGAATGACCGCCTGTAAATCGCAAAAACACTGGCGATGGGGCTGTCCCTGTGTATGAAATAAAAGAAAAGGTACGAGGCGTAAGATGGCGGAAAAAGTGATCTGGCGGTATGCGACGATTGTCGGACGGAACGAAGTGGAAGTACTCGATCAGCTCAATCGAGCAGGTTACGAAGGTTGGGAACTCGTTTCGATGAACTGTTTGACTGGAATCGAGGGTGCCCGCTGGATCGGATTCGTCAAACTCCCCGTTCAGGCGTTTTCGCTCCCCGGTAGTCCGTCCATCGCTGGTACTGGTGGAGCGGTCTTTTCCACCGGTTCTGGAATGTCCGCCACCGGAATGATGGGAATGTCCATGGTGGCTCCGATGTCTGTGGCGGTTCCGGCGACACCTGTTCCCGCTCAGCCGCAATCGGTTCCCGCCGCGAAGCCCGCTTCCACGGTTGAAAGTTTCCTCGACTCCGGTGACGAAGAGGCGGAAGTTGTGCCGAATGAGTTCGAATCGGGGGGCAAGGTGAGTGAATCGTCGGAATCAATGGAGATTTCGGGAGATGATTTCGATTTTGGACTTTCTTCTGTGCCCACGTCGGAATCGCCGGAGAAACGGCGGGAAACTCCCAAAAATGCCAGTACTGCTGGACCAGAGTTCGACACCGGCGTCACGCCTGATAATGAGGAAGAACTCTTCCACCTCGCCCCGGAACAACAGGCGATCTTAACCGGCGGTTCGGTGATGAGTTTGGACGATTTTCCCGCGGAATTCAATGATACTGAAGAGAACGCGGAAGAAATTCAGGCGGAACGGAAAAAGGCGGAGAAAAAGGATAGCGGTACGATGATGAGTTTGGATGATTTTCCCGAAGAGTTCGGTCAGCCGCGATCGGAATAAGCTCGCAATTCCCCTTACCACGAGGATGCGGTGTCCCGCTCATGATGTTCGAGTGTTAAGAGTCCATTTTATATCCGTTTTAACCGGAAAATGGCTTGTATAAAATGGGCTTTCCACCATAGACCACACTATTTTGTACTGGCATATCATGTCTCAACAAGATTTTACCATCGAAACACTCGCTCGACTGTTGCAACGAACGCCGCAGGAGGTTCGTCGCATGGCCGATCGTGATAAATTACCTGGTCGAAAGGTCAGCGGTGAGTGGGTTTTTCCACGTGCTGAAATTCTTGAGTGGCTCGCCACGGAAATCGACCGTTTGCTTGGCTCCTCGGAGACGCCGCCGTCGGATGAGGAGCTGGGTCGACTGCGACGAATTTTAACGGCTGTGCCGGTTACTCCAACTAGTGAGGTGCCGCCGATTTGCATCGCGGATATGTTGATTCCCGACGCGATTGGGATTCCGTTCGTCTCTCGAACGCGGGTGTCTGTTTTCCCGGAGATGATCAATTTGGCGATGCGGACGGGATTTTTGTGGGACTCTGACGCCATGCTGGAAGCGGTTAAAGCGCGTGAGGAACTATATTCGACCGCGTTGGAGAATGGTGTCGCGCTACTCCACCCCCGTCATCCCATGGCGAATATTTTGGCGCAACCTTTTTTAGCGTTGGGCGTTTCGTCAACGGGGATCCATTTTGCGCAGACGAAATATGGGCAACCGACCGATATTTTCTTCCTCATTGCCTCAGTGGATGATCGATCCCATCTTCAGACGCTCGCGCGGTTGAGTCGAATTTTGACGTATCCAGAATTTCTGGAAAATTTGCGAGCGGCGGAAGATGCGATCGCGGCGCATCAGCTAATCGCCGAAACCGAGGCGGAACTGTACGCCGAATGATGTCACACGCCACCACGGAATTACGCCTGCCGAGCCTCTTTTTCATTGCCGCTTCCACGCCGGAATCGGAGTTTCTCGCGCGAACTTTGCGTCCGTATGCGTCGCTGGAACGTTTTATTACACCGACGCTTGCACTCGAACGCATGGAAATGATCGAAGGAAACGACCGTATAGTGCTACCCGATGCGATTGTGACCTACGAGCCGCGTCCTCACGCTTTTGATGGCGGTTTTTCTCTTGCGCGAACCGGTACGGTTCCTTCTACGGAGGCGATTTATGAAAAAATGGCGACTATGTGGCCGTTGGTACCACGTGTGACGATTGGCGGAGCGTGGTGTGAAGGGGAAACACGTACGGGATATCCACGGCGTGGTGAAATTCGACTTGAATTCGGCGAGGCGAGTTGGGCGTTGCGTCACGAGTTGCCGCGACTGGTGGCGGGGAACTCTCGATGGCGATTTCCACCCACCACCACGGATGAAGAGTGGATTCAAATGAACGGTCTCACTTTTCCAGCAATGGGTGATTCAGTCGTGGAAACGGTCGCCTCTTTCGTGGGCTGTAGAGCTGAGCGGCATGTGGAATCTGAGCGGCGTACTGCCAAAAATGACACGACGACAGAACTGGGCGAACCCGTGGGCGATGCTTCCGTGAGGAAAATCGTTTACGTTTGCTGCGAGGACCGTGCCCTGGCGGAGCTGCTGGACGCATTGGCGCGGTGGATCGGGTGGGAGACGTGTGGCATGGTGCCGAAAGAGCTGGACTCACTGTTGCTTCGTGAGACGGCTCCCGTGGGACCGATGGATTCTTTGGCAAAGATTTGTGTGGACATAGATTCACCGGAAATTTCGGCGTATTTTTCGCAAATTGCTCAAAATATGGAGACGGTGAGGTTTCCGACGCTTCTTTTGGCCGCGTTTCCACGTTTTGATGAGCTGCTGGAGTGGCAAAGCATGGGCGTTCAGGTCCTGCCCAAGCCGTTTCAGGTGGCTTATCTGTTCGATTTTCTTCAGGCATGGTGAAAAATGAGATTCCTAGGGCGTGTTCCCGTAAACATCGTACCATGTTGACCCACGTTGCAGCTTGTACGTATAGTAAAAAGTTTTGGAAGAGGAGTTTGAGAGGAAATTTTTCGCAAAAAGTTTCCTCTCATGGAGGTTATTTCGCTTTAAAAAGTTTGACGAAAAAAGCGTTTTTGTGGAAAATACGCAAACTTTTTACCTGACACTGATGTCGCTCACCTGACGCTGGTACAGCCGGTCGCTCCGATTGCGGTGGCAACTTGCGTGAACATGCCTCGGTCCGCGGCCGTTTTCTGGTCGGGATAATGGAACCCGACCGTGACGGTGGTTGATGGGTGTAAAGTCATCGATGGGATGAGTGATTGATTGGCCGAATGGACAAGTCGATATGGGGCGAAACTGACAAGATGCCTTGAGGAGCGGCGTGGTAAAAATGCTCTGGTAATGGATTTGGTTTTCCGTTAACATCCGGCACTCGGTATTTTTCGACTTGTCCCTATGTCATTATTTTTGTTGGAACAAGTGTCGTATTGTCATGAATCGGTTCCATTTGCCATTCCATACACCATCCCGCTCCGCAGTTCCTCATGCGGTAGCCGAGAATGCCGCGTCCCCACCTTCTGTCAGTCAACCGGACATCGCAAAGTATCCGCTTGCGGCATATATCCGTCAGTTTTTAAGTCTCTATTTATTTGTCCTCGTACTCACCTTTGGCCTATTTTTTTCCTATTCCCAGATCATGGGGCCGCTGCTTCAATCGACTGGCGATGTGCGACCCACGCTCGAAGCCGATGCGCAGCCCATTCCACAGGAATTACAAATGCTGTTCCAACCAAGTGATTGGGAACGCGATCGAGATACGAAGTTGTTGCGTACGGAAAATATGATCGTGTTGGTTCGTGAGTTAGCGTCGCCGGAATCGAATCGTATGCAATTTTCGCCCTGCACGATTGTCTGGTTTCCCGATGATGAAAAAGATTTGCTGCTGCGAACACGTAGCGCAATTGTGATGCAAGTTGAAGGAAGTGTGGAACTTACGTTCAGTGGTCTATTCGATATGGATCGCGGACAATTCGGCGAAATACAGGAAATTCGTATTCCAGGACGTGTACAAATTCGTCGAAATAGTGATCCAGCTCAACCGGAAGACGCGTTTTATCTCAGTGCGTCGGACGTGAGTATCAATCGCGAACGGCTTTGGACGCCGAGCGATTTTGCGATACGTTGCGGGCGTCATTCCGGTGAGGGAACGGGGTTACGGCTGCATTTTTTACCCAAAAATGGCGAAAAAGGCTTTGCTATTCAGGGCGTACGCAACGCGGAAATTCAAAATCTCAAATATGTGACATTCGCTCCCGGCGCGTTCATTCGGCCCGCGGAAACGGAAAGCGATCGTGTGCAAAATGCGTCGAATCCGCCGCAGGATGCCGACACGGCTCGCGGACTTCAATTTTTAGAAGATCCGAATGAGCCGATTTCGGTAACTTGCCGCGGAGCGATGAATTTTGATTTTCAAGACTGGAAATTGACCCTATTGAGTTATGTACAAATACTACAAGGTCCCGCCGAGGCTCCATTTGGCAAATTGACCTGCGAGAATTTGACTCTGCAACTGGGACCGAAAACGGAGGCCACGCCGAATGCTTCCACTGGTGTGTCGGTACAAACACCGGCACCCGCGACTCGCTCGACAGAAGCGTCCACGTCGCCATCCTTGCTGCACGGTATGTCTCAATTAACACTGTACAAAATTGAAGCGGTGGGATATCCCGCGACACTGTTCAGCCGACAAGATGATTTGGATGTGGCGGCGAAATCAATACTCTACAACGCTTTTAGCGAAGAACTGATCGTGACGAATCGGAACTCACTCACAGGAACGTCCGTTGCGGAAGCCCCCAACGATTTGGTGCAAGTACGTCAGGGAACGAGTCGTTTTGAAACACGGGAACTACGTTGCCGGATTCGCCAAAATGAAGGGCTGATCGAAAGTTCCGCGGACTTCGGTCGTTTAACGCTTCTATCGGAATCGCTTCAAACCGATCAAAATATACAAACGAATAGTGATATTCAAAAGGATAACTCATCCGAGGCTTCCTCTCCGAAAAATTCCGAATTTACGATTGTTTGGAATGGGCAAATGTCCCTTATTCCGGAAGATTTGAATACACGTAGATTAACGCTTTCCGGTGGGGTGGAAGTCCTTGGCGAAACGCCCGATACACATCAGGCGTTTCAAATTCAAGCGGATCAGGTGTTATTGTGGCTGGGAACCACGTCGTCCGCGGCCGCGGGGGGAGGAGGGCTCGGTACCGCGTCAAGCGGTTCCTTTGAACCGTTGCGGCTGCGTGCGGTTCGTGGGACCAGCGTTCCAATGATCCAGGTGCGTTTTCCACAGCTGACAGGACTTTTTGAAGATGTTCAAATTTGGTTTGAACGTGATAAGAATATTCGTACAGTGTCTACCGTTGATCCTGTGACGCGTGTTTATTCTACGGCATGGCGTGTGGATCGAACCTTCGAGCCTTCCGGGGCGCCGCGTTTGAAAAGCGGATATATCCGATTGAAAAATCCCGGCGGACGGTTTTACGCTCAAACGAATACGACCGCCGTGCCAACCGATCCATTCCCCGCTGTACCTGTAGATCCGTTCACGCAAACGCAACCTTCACCAACACGGTCGGAAGATTTATTGGCACCCGTGCCTGTGGCGGTTCCATCGACCTCCGCAGCGACGGATCAAGCGACGGATCAAACGTTGAATGGGACCATACCACCGAGTTCGAATCCGATGGGGCTGAGTGCGACCTCGAATGGATCGCAATCAGGCGTGTTGGAAAATGGTTCAGAATTCGAAGCTCACGCGAAAGAATTATTAGCAAGTGTTATTTTGTCTACTTCATCCACAAATGCAGCAAAATCTTTGACTTTGGGTACTCGTCAACCGATGGGACAAAATGTAGAAGTTCGAGCGGTCACCCTTCAAGGGAATGCGAAAATTCAGGAAATCACCACACCAACGCCGGGGTTAGAACCATACTTGCTAGAGGGTGAGCAGGTGAGCATTAATAATGTACAAAAATTCGATAAGGCGTTGTTCCAAGTGGTGGGAACGCCTGCGAAGTTGTCGGGACGTGGTGTCCATTTCGAGACTGCGGGTACGTTGACCGTTGACCGTCAAACGCAACAAGCGAATGCGGAAGGGCAGGGCGTTGTGACGATGAATCTGGAAATGCTTCAGCGATTGCGGAAAAAAGCCAGCGCCAATCCAACAAATGCGGCTCCAGTTCCGGGAGAATCGTTGTTGGCGGCTCCGGTACGCATCGCGTGGCAAGATCGGATGGTGCTCCAGGGACGAACGCTTTCGCTCGAGTCTGCCGCGCAGCCTGTGACGCTTGATTCAGGCGATCACCATCTGGAAACGGAAAAACTGAGTATCATTTTTCGGGAGTCGCCTTTGTGTGATACCTCGAATACTTCGCCGACTCGAGATAATTTTGAAAAAATCGTGTGCGGTGGACGCGTACATTATCGAGGAATGAGCCGCGACGATGCGGGCAATCAGTCTTCGCTGATGGAACTGGTCGTCTCTGATTTAGTGTGCGAGAGTTCCGGTGCGTTCAGTGCGCGTCAACTTCCGGCGAACCTACCTGGCGAATTTCGGATGGTGCAAAATGGGAAGTTTGAGCTGGAAAAAATGACGTCGTCTGCGGAGACTGCCACGCCTGGCTCGCAAGCGGCTAACATGGGAAAATCAGGGGTTTTCGGCATTTTTCGTGATTATCTTCAGGGTAATTGGAACGAACGTTATATCGTTTTGGGTGACCAAGTCGACGCCGTTTTGGGGGATGTGAACGATTGGTCCGATCAGTTGCCGATGAATCTTCCACCGCCGAATGGAGCCAAATTGCGATGTAATCGGTTGTCACTCAATATGATGGAAATTCCGGGTACTACGGCGACGGGGATGAAAGCCTACTCGATGGAAATGGAAATGTCCGGCGACACCGAGATTAGTAGTCGGCAGTACACGGCGACCGCGGATAAACTGAAGTATTCCCAATCCAAAGAGGTTTTGACGTTGGAAGGAACGAATCGAGCGAAAGCTAAAATTTATATTTTCGACGCGGAACATAGTGATGCTCCGTACAGTAGTCGGGTGATTCAATTTTGGCCAAAAACGGGACGGCTTAATTTGGAAGCTCCATCAACCATCGATTTTACGCCTTAAATTCGCCTGAAAAGGGACTTTCCGTCGAAATCCCCGGACATGCTACCGTGTTGGATCGTAAAATCACTTGGTATGACGGGGGAATCGGTATGTGGGGCAACTTGGAGACTTTCGACCGAGGTGCCCCCTGAATAGGGACGAGGAAATGTCATTCGTTAAGAATTTGTTTTGGCCTGTTGTTCGTTCGATACCGCGAGGTGGATGAACAAACGTTCAATAATTAAGCGTGGGTCTAAACGGCTGTCTCCCTTTAAGGCGAGGTCGGCTTCGATCAGTTTTGTGTAAAGACTTTCCGCACGTGGACGTCCCAGCCGGCGGAGTTGGCTTTCCGCGCGATTGAGCAAAAAAGGTTTAACGCCGACTTCTTGAAGTGCGTCACGGAGCGAAATACGTCGCCGCTGCTGTTGCGCGAACGTCACGAGCCGTGTTGCCGCCGCGAAACGTCGTAATGTCGCCGCGGCTGATGCGAGAATCATGATCGGATGTTCACCTGAAATGAGTAGCCGTTCGAGTTGTTCTAACGTCGATTTCACATCGCCGTCGAGTACGCGATCCAACAGCTCCCAGACTCCACGTGTTCGCCAACTGCCGCTCAGCTGCTCGACCATTTGGACGGTTACCATGGGTAGCGATTTCGGATCAGCGGCTGAATCGGGAGAGAGTACCACATTTGAATGGAAAGCCGCATTGGTCTCGGAAGCCGCTTGAGCACTAGAGGTTGGATTCGTGGAAGTGTCGGAGCAGGAGTCATCAGGGAGGGAACCATCGGAGTGAGTGGTCGAATTTGCGGCTTGGAATGAAGAGGATTCCGTACCGGACGTCAGGAGTGCGAGCTTAGCGAGTTCTTGATCAAGCAGACCGAGGGAGATGCCGACCATTTCGAGTAGTAGTTCCGCGGCACTCGTTTCGATGCGGATACGGTGTGTGATTTGCGCCCATGACAGGATCCACCGCAAGGCATCCGCCTCTTTTGGCGCGGCACAATCAAGGATAATGCCTTCTTTTTCAATCGTTTTGGCAAGTCGTGTCGTTGCGGGGAACGAGGCTGGTTCGAGAACCAGGATGGCTGATTTTTTGGGTGTGGTGGAGTAATCTTCCAACTCGGTTCGATTTTTTGTGATAAAATCGTCCGCCTGTTCGAGCACTACGAGCCGACGTCCACCTCCGAACATGGAACGCGTGGCAAGCTCGGCGTACACTGTTTTGAATGTGGTCGTCGGAGAGGAACCGTCGAAAGTTGTGAGCGAAAATTCGGCGTCTTCACCCGCTAAGAGTGACCGCTTGAGCCGATCCATACATTGATTGCGTAGAAATGGATCAGCACCGGCAACGGCACAGATGGACGGAAATGTTGCCACATCCAGCGTTCCGAATTCGAGGAATCGAAGAGCGCTGTGTTTTCCACGTGTCAGCTGTTTGGATGGGGAACTTTTGGCCACGATGTATCCTCCACGATTCATACTCCACCCACACAGCACACGAATTCCGTTGGGACCGATATGCCACTTGCGGATTCGAACCAGAACCGTATCCATTGGTTGATGAAAACGACGTTGTCCCATTGTACGCGGTTTGGCTTCCGTTTGCCAGTCATTCCATCGCCCTGTTAGTTTCTAGGGCATGTTCCCATATAATCGCATGGTAAAAGCCGATAGCTAAGAATGAAATGACCGCAATCGGGGCGGTTTATGTTGGTTGATATTGAAGTTTGTGCGTCTAGTAAAAAGTTTCCTCCCATTGGTTCTTCGCCTCAAAAAATTTTACGAAAAAAGCATTTTCGCGGGAAAGACGCAAACTTTTTACCTGACAGTGGTGTTACCAACTCGGCGAAGTACCACCGCCGATGCAGTCACTCCGTTCCCGGCATTCGTCGGTTCACAAGATTTACCTGACGTTGGTACAGCCGATCGCTCCGATTAAGGTGGTAACTTGTGTGAACACGCCCTAGATACTTTTACGCTATATCTTCCATTCGGAACCTAACAATCGTTCAAGTGCCTCACGAGCGGAATGGTGACGCGGATGAATTCGCAATACCTGTTGGAACGCCCGAATTGCCTTGGGCTTATTTCCAATCATGTCCCAAATCTGTCCCATACCTGCCGCCGCGGAAAAATGGACGGGATTTCGCATGAGTACTTCATGGCAATCACGAATTGTTGGGAGCACATTCCCTAACGCAAACGAAGCGATCGCTCGCTGATTCCACGCTTCGGCAATATTCGGAGCCGATTTGATCAACATGCTCGCCACACGATAAGCGTCCTTATAACAAGAATTCTCATTGGCTCGCAACAGCGTTCGCAACGTGATCCGTTGTACGTCGGTCCCCTCACGGAACCAAATTTGACGCAGCCCAATCTCCGCTAAATTACAAACGCCTTGGTCAGGATCGTGCAGTGCTTGTGCGAGATAGTTGTTGACCGAATAATCGCCCAACTCACCAATGGCAAAGGCCGCCGCTCTGCGTACTTCCACATCATCAAATGACAAGAGTCGCATGAGCGTACCTAATTCATAGCGTGTCCCGATCACGTCTCGGAACGCCTGGCGATCCCAGTCTTGACAAAAACGGCGCCAGCTTACTATCAATTGTGGCTGGTGAAGCAATTCATCAAATCGAGAGTTTTCCACGATACCCTACTTTCACACAATGCGATCATGCCAGATTTTATGGAAAAAGTCACAGAATCCACTCATACACCCATTTCAGCTGAAAATGTGACAGATTAGAACCTGGCCCAAAACGATTTTTCGATGAAAATCGCGAATGGAGACACAAAATCAAATGGAATTAGGTATAACGGCTTTTCGTAGTTTCCGTTCGTTTTCCCATCACCATTGATGGAAAAGAAACGGATTCTTGTTGAACAAGCACACATACTTACATTTTATATAAACATCCTATTTTATCTATATTGTTTCCATGGATACGCGGTAAAAAAACGGGGAAATACGATGTGTTTTCCGATTATTCCGATTAAATCGATAAGCAATTCGCGATTTACGTTTGGTATTATTTTAAAGATTAAAAATGGGGTGAAGTCAAGAAATTGGAAAAATTCCGGATTGTGATATGACAAGATATGTCACACCTTGTTTTTTGGAGGGGAAAATGGGGTATACTGTTATTGTGTTCCTGTTTTTATGGGATAATCATTTTTAAGGTGCTTTTGGAAATTCTAATGCACTTTTTGGGAAAATGATGGAGGTAAAATGGTACCATCATTTTAGGTGAAATTTTTTGGGTGCGTGTTTATTCTCATATGCAAAGAGTGCACTATTGAACAATGGATTTAGTGGAAAAATAAACTATAGGACGTATTCATGGAACAGACTTCGCAGATACTGACGAAAATCACTTGCCCACATTGTTGGGAAATTTTTTCCACCGATCAAACGCTTTATGTGTCGCAGCACCCGGAGCTGTTGGGCGATCCACGTTTAGGTCCGAATGCGCCGCTTCGTTTTCTACCGTCACGTTTTCGTGTGGATGGTGCGGCACTTGACCCGAACGGTTTTCCCTCCCTGCAACTGGCCTGTCCGTGTTGCCATCTTGCGATACCGCGTTCGCTGTTCGAGATGCCTTCGATATTTTTCTCGATGATTGGGGCACCGGGTTCGGGCAAGTCGTATTTTCTTGCCGCGATGACCTGGCGATTGCGACAATTATTGCCGCAGTTGTTCCATTTACATTTGACGGATGCTGATCCGCAGGTTAATTTACGGTTACAGGAATACGAATCGCAGCAATTTCTGAATCCTGATCCGAATTGTGTGGTACAATTGGCGAAAACGGAAACGTATGGCGATCTTTACGATGCCGTGGTCCGTGAGGATCAGACGATTTACTATTTACGACCGTTTTTATTTTCTCTCGTCCCGGATCGTCAGCACCCGTTGGGTGAAGAAGCGTGGCGAGTTGCGCGTACGCTTTATCTTTACGATAACGCTGGTGAGAGTTTTCTGCCGGGTGAGGATCGAGCGACTACGCCGGTGACGCGGCATTTGGCGCTTTCGAAAGTGATTTTTGTTTTATTTGATCCGACGCAAGATGTGCGATTCCATCGTGCGATGCAAGCGTTGTCGGGACCGTCATTGGAAAGGGAAAAACCCGCACAGGTGGCCGGTATGGTACGTCAGGAGACGTTATTTATTGAGGCGATTTCGCGGTTGCGGCGTTATGCGGGGTTAGGTCAGCATCAAAAATTGCCCGCGAAGATTATTGTCGTAGTCACGAAGCAGGATGTGTGGGGGCCGTTGTGTCCCGATTTACAGCGAGTACCGTCCGAGTTTTGGCGTTATATTTCTTCAGATTTAATAACGAAAGGAAGCGGTGCCTCGGCGGGTGGAAATACCGCGGCGCGTGGGGAAGACGCGGTGGAGAAAACGGCCATTTTACGCAGTTCGCTCGTGCATACGTTATCGGGTAAAGTGGAGGAATTGCTTCGGAAGATTTCACCGGAGTTTGTTTCCGCGATTGATGGGATTTCGGGGGATGCCGTGTACATTCCGGTGAGTGCGACGGGCGGCAACGCGGTCACGGACGCTCAGGGACGTAAGGGGTTTCGTCCGAAAGATATCCATCCGAAGTGGACGGAAGTTCCGATGTTGTACGCGATTGCGACTCAACTTGAAGGGGTTATTCCGCACACACTGAATTTACCTCATTAAATTTATTAAGATGAAAAGTATTTCGTAGAGAGCGTATTGATATGATTCAGGAACTTGTATATACCTCCGCGCCACGTGGCCTTCAGCCTGGTAAGTCGGGATTTTGTACCGTTGCTTGTACGCAAGGAATGACGCCGAACCTTTTTACGATGCTCGAATCAATGAGTGGTTATCGTCATTTATCGACCGTGGGCGAGGCGAGTCCGATCGTCTATTCGTATCATCCGGTTTCGATAGGCGGTCGGGTATGGCAGGTTCTTTCACGGATATCGGCTTATGGATTAGATTACACACAGCGAGCGAACAAATTAGCGGATCATTGGGTATTGGATCCGTCCGACAGTGTGGGGCGTAATGCGGCGTGGCTTCTTCAGCCACGTCAAAATTTGTTGCGAAGCGAGTGGAACGGTGATCCGCGCTGGCTGCTCAATCCGGGACCGTTACCGACGCAGTCTCCCAGTACCGAGGAAGAGGTGAAGCGATGTCCCTGTTGGAAAATGGTGACTGGCGATGTCGGTTGGGCGGGCGTTTTGTGTGAAAATGCGATGTTGAATCGTGAAACGACGATCATCATTCCGCCGTTATTCGATATATTGACGCTTTTTGAGGAGGCGTTGTCGCTCATACCGTCGGTGATGCGATGGCAAGTTTCGTTCAGCACTTACCTAACGCGGCTTCCACCGGGAGTGCCTTGCCTTTGGAAAGGGGTGGTTGATGGAACACCGGAGGCGGCTACGGCTCGCGAACATGCAACCTCGTCGGCCAGTCTGGTGGATTTATGCCAGCCGCTTCCACCGTTATCCGCAACGGGGTTAGAACAATCGGCTTATGTACAGCGGGCGAGATTGATGGGAGTTCCGCGGGCCCAGGTCGCCACACCTCAAGCGGTTTCGCCGACGGCTGGGGTTCCAGGCGTTTCCACACCTTGGACGACGTCGGCTCAAGGGGACGCAGACGTTCAGACGTTTTCGAATCCGATCACCGCGGGTCCAGGAGCGTCTTCCTCCGGATTAGCGGAGAGTGGTTCAATGCTCCGAGATGGAAGTTGTCCGCGTTTAGATTCGTCGTTTTTTCCTGGTGAGTGTTATGATGAACAGATTCCGCAGCGTCCGAATCCGGTGGCAATGGCGTGTTCCCCGGCGACTTATGCGCAATCACGGGAACGTATTTTTGGGAATGCGCCGGAATTGCCGGCGGTCGCCAAGGCAAAAAAACACCGGGAGCATTGGATCGTCGGGTTACTTCTCGCGGGTTTTATGCTAGGGATGTTAGGTGGAGGCGCTTGGGGCGTCTGGTGGTTTTGGTTCCGTCCACAAGAGGGCGATACGACACAGGCCCCAACAAATGCGGCGGTCTCGAATGAGCCATCTGAAAAATCGGCGGTCTCGGAGAAATTGCCCAAATCGGAACCAGCTAAATCGGAAGCAGCCGCAGAGAATGCAGAGTCCCAAGATCAGAAAAATCCGGAAATGCTTCAGGCACAAAAGCAAGAGGACGTAAAACTCGGTGATGGTGCGAGTTCGACAAGCGTCCCGGAACTAAAGGACGGATCGACGGATGATGCAAGGCCCAAAGAAGACAATTCAGATTCGAAAGGCGGGGATAAAGATTCCGATGGAAGTAGTACCGCTACGTCCCCGACTGACCAAAACATAACAAAGGCGTCGATGGCCTCAGAGGGATCAGACTCACGAGAGGTCAAGGAGAAATCGTCTGAATCGTTAGACAAACCAACCGAGGAAACACTCGCAGGGGGTGAAACGGCAGGGAATGCAGAGTTACCTGAACTTTCAGTTTGTTTTGATTCGGGTGACCCAAGTGCAAAACGAATCGAGCCGCGAGGCCGCAAACCAGTGACACTTGAAGAAGGATACACTGGTCGAAGTCAAATATGTAAGCTCTGGAAAGTGACCAAACAGAAGCCAACGGAAGAGGGCAAGCAACCCATCGTGAGTGAGACCGAAGAATTATTGTCATCTGGAAGTGTTGATAATCCGTCGTTTGAAATAGAAAGTGGTTACCTGTATGCCAAGCAACCATTTGATTATGAAACGATGAAAGGGAAAGGGAAAGAAATGACTATCTCACTCTGCGGAATACCTTTGAAGATTGTCGTAAAGGATAAAAAATATTCTCCGGGAGATAACGTCAAGCTAAACCTAACAAACGTTACGATAAGAGCTAATCCGGACACAAACAAAGACGACCCGCCAATCGTTCAGATTGAGGATAATGATAAGAAGGTGTGGTTTTCCGAACCTGTCTATGAAAATGAAAACAATAAGGTTCCGACCTTTCCCAAACTGACCGTTGAAGGTAGTACTCGTGAAACATGGACATGGAAATGCGATAAGTATTGGCCCAAGGAAGGTCTTGTGGATATCACGTTCAAATGTACGGAGGGAGTATTAGAGATTAGCAGCACCGTACCGCATTCCTTTACTTTTGAAGCAGATGGCATTCTTATGGACAACACAACGCTTCATCCGGTCGGATTTGAAACAATCAAGCTTAAAGTCAATGGCAATGAGGGAGATATGATTACGGTCAAGGGATTGGCCGCAAACACGACCATTGAAAGCAACAGTGGTAAAGAAACCGTTGTGATTAAGGACGAAACCTTCAAACTCGATGGAACGGGTGATAAAGATAAAGAGGAATGTTTTGGTCACGAATTGACTATTGAGGGTAAGAAATAAATAAAACATTCAGAGGAATGCGTTTCAAGAAATCATACGTTCGACTTGGTTTGCAACGTCACAGATAAGGGACCGTTTTATGATGGATTATCAGGAACTTCGGACTCGTCTGGTGAACAGCCATGCGAGCTCTTCACTCGATGAATATGACGATTTTTGCAGGCTTGTCACCGAATATACCGCCGCTTGCAAACGTCTGAATGATCAGCTCATTTTATGTAATAAGCTGCTCACGCAGGGGATGCGCAGTGATGCTTTGCGACAGTGCGAACAAGAAAAGCTGCTCGAAAACGTCAGCGTCCTCGATATCTGGACCCCTAGTGAATGGAAGGAAATCGCTCAACAGCACCAAATCGAAATCCCGCCAAAAATCGCCAGCGATATCGCCGCGGATCTCGATAGAGCTTATATTCAGGAAAAACCGGTTAAATCGTTGCTCGATCGACATCGATTTCTCGCGTTAAGCCGTGCGCCGCTCGTCACACGTGTCCTTGTGATGCGGCAAATTCAAGCACTCGAACCCGACAACGCGATTGCCACGCTTGATCTCCCCATCTTCGAAGAGGCCCTCTTCAAACAAATCGTTTCCAAAATGAAAGAGGCGGATGGAAAGAACGATGGAAAAACGTTTTTAGAACTAAACGACCAATTGACCGCCGAACCGTGGCAGATTGAACTGCCGAATCAAACGCTTCGATGGGTGCAAAACGTCTATCAGAAATATCGGCTGGAAATTATTAACACAAGCCTCGAACGCCTCGAATATGAGCTGAATGCCGCATTTTCCGAGGTTGATCTCGAACGTGGGCATCAGCTTCGTAATCAGTGGAATGAGGTCCTGCAACAGAGCGGCGGGTTGGAAGATCCCAAGATTTTGCAACGCGCACGTCCAGCACTCGAATGGTTAAGGCAGGATGATGCGCGTTTGGCTATGTTGCAAAAACATCGACAGGCGGTCTTTCGTCTGCAAAACGCCATTGATCGACAGGATTATGAATACCTGAGCGATCTGGAACAGTTGCATCGCGACGCACTTTCTGCGGGGATTCCACTCGATCCGTACCTCGAACGTCGATATCAGCAGCAAATGGAATCCGACCGTCGTGGAATCAAGCAGCGTTCACGTAATCAGTGGATCATTGCTTGCGTGGTAGTGGGGGTATTCCTAGCCGTGGTCATCGCAATTGGCGTTAAAATGTAGAACACTCGATAGCCGTTTTTTGTTGCAAATCGCTTTGGATCGATTCCAATCCGTCATATTTTTCCAGTGGAATGAGTCTCACCCGTTTTATCATCCAACTAAGCAAAACGATATTTATCACGAGAGGTGTATCGATGAATGATTTTTTTTACATTCGTGTTCGTGGAAAAACGCACGGTCCCTATGGAACGGAACAGATCCAGCAGTTCGTGCGTTTGGGCAAAATAAGTCGGTTTCATGAAATTTCAGAAGATGGAAATACATGGAAAAATGCTTCTGAATACGCCGATTTTTTCCCGTCTGCCAATAAACTTGTTCAACAGGACAGTCAACCACAAGCTACCGATCTCGCGGCTCAACCATCCAGTGGTACCAACACGTTTGTTTCCCAGACGACATCCGGTCCATCTCAATATGCGCCGGATAGTATTTGGCGAGTGGCTCATAATAACCAGGAGCTACAGCCAGTACGATTTACTGAATTGCAACAAATGGCTATCAATGGACGTTTGTTCCATGGTGATCAAGTGTGGACGTCTGGAATGCCGCAATGGAGTATGGCCGGACAAATTCCAGGCTTGTTTCCCACGAATGTAAACACCTCAGGGATGGGGGAGGCCATGTCCACCCATGGTATGAATGGAGCCTATGGACAGAACAATGGAAATATGTATGCCGGTGGAAATGGTGCTGGCGGTTCGGGAACGGATTTATGGCCCACGATGACTCGATGTGCAAACTGTGGCAAATCGGTTTTGAAAACAACGCCGGCTTGCCCTCATTGTGGGCATTGGGTCTATGGCGAAACGCCGAAAAAGCACGCCATATATGTGCTTTTTGGCTATTTTTTAGGCTTTTTGGGTGTACATAATTTCTATGCAAATCGCATTGGCTGTGCGGTTGGTCAGTTAGCACTTGGTGTATTGTCGGCGATTCTCTTTATCGTATCTATTATGTTATGTGTGGGGGATAAATCCGCACAGTTACAGGCGAGTCTGTATACTCTTGTTAGTCTTATTAATCCCTCTAGTCTTATGATCGTACTCTTTAACGAGTCCGAGGTCCTGAAAATGATTCCAACTTTTGTATGGTTACATATTATTTCGGTTATTGCTTTTACGAGTGCCCAGGTTTGGGCCTTTTTGGATATTTTAATTGTGAAGCAGGATGGACGTAAGTACCCATTTATTTGAGTTTTTTCCATCTTTCTCAAGGATGCGGAATGTCTTTTTTCGAAGATGCTGAAGATTCGACGCCAAAATTTGGAAAATTTTTGGCGTACCTCTAGGAATCGACACTCTAAATTGATTATCATACAGTCATGCGTACTTGTAACGAAAAGTGCGGTTCATGGGATTTTCCATCACGTGTTAAGGCAAATATCTCTGTTTTACGGAAATATTCATCCGGGCAGGATATTGTCCTAATCACGCGGGGTTCTGTGATGGAATTATATTAGAAAATTGAATTGAATTGATTCATTTTCCATTGGAACACACGTACATGTTTTTTAAGGAGTTTTTGGGTATGCGTCTTCAAACAAACAGCCAACGCCGACGATTTTTGACCCATTCGATGGGATTGGGAGCTGCGATGGCTCTTCCTCAGCTCGTTCCGGGCATCGCACTGGGCAAAGATGGGACCGTGGCTCCGAGTGAACGGATTATCATGGGTGGAATTGGCATCGGAAGCCGTGGTGGTTACGATTTAAGCTGTTTCCTTCCTCAACCTGATGTGCGATTTGTTGCGGTTGCCGATGTGAAGGCGAATCGTCGTCGTGACGTTAAAGCGACGATTGACCAGCTGAATGGCAATACTGAGTGCGCGACGTACATTGATTTTCGCGAATTGTTGGAACGTAGTGATATTGACGCGGTACTGATTGCCACAGGACCGAACTGGCATGCGACGGCGGCCACGTACGCGGCACGCGCGGGCAAAGACGTTTATTGTGAAAAGCCGTGCACGAAAAATATTTCACAAAGTTTGCTGCTGGCTGAGGTGATGCAGCGCAGTGGACGCATTTTCCAAGCGGGTACTCAGCGTCGTAATCTTCCGCATTTTGCGTTTGCGTGTGAGTTAGCGCGGACGGGTCGGCTTGGAAAATTACGGACCGTCTACGCTCATCCGGCGGGAATGAGTGCGAACATGAGTGGTTGGGTCGCCGCGGAAGCGCAACCGCCGCGTGAAGAAGTCGATTGGGATATGTATCTCGGTCCGGCGGCATGGCGTCCGTATAATTCGGGGCTGATGAATGCGTTCAATTTTGAAAAAGGCGGCGGTCTGACCGGTGGTGGTGTATTGGAATGGGGTTCACATTGTGTCGATTTGTGCCAATGGGCGGCGGGTGCCGACAAGACGGCTCCAGTAGAGTATCTTCCACCGGAAAATGGGCGACTTGTGGCCACCTACGCCAGTGGGGTCAAGCTCGTGATTCGAGAAGATGGCTGGTTACCGCTTGGTTCCTGCCCTGTTCGATTTGAGGGCGACGCAGGTTGGGTCGAAGCGGGTGACAGCGGCAAAATGGTGCTCAGTTCGCCGGAATTGCTGGCAGGGCGTAAAGTTGCGGAGATTGGCGGATATCCGGCGACGTTCCATGTGCGTGACTTTTTAGATTGTGTGAAATCGCGACGACAACCGAAATGTTCTGCCGTGACGGCGTGTTATGCGCATATTGCGTGTCATGCGGCAAATATTGCGATCTTTTTGAATCGTCCGCTGAAATTCGATCCGCAGAAACATGAATTTTTGGACGATGCCCAGGCGAATCGTTTGCGTAGTGAGGCGTTACGTGAGCCGTGGCGAATCGCTTAAGCTTTCGAATTTTCCGATTTGAACTGAACTTTAGACTATCTAAAAGGGCGATATACTTTGATGAAACGATATTTTTCTTATTTAGTGGCCTTGGTGGCACTATGCGTGGTATCTCAGGGACCGATGGCGACAGCGCAAGAAGCGGTCTCGGAGTCGGAGCTGATTGCGGTGTTGGTTTCCGCCGACTCGGCCAAGGCGGACAAAGCGATTACGTGTAAACGGCTGGCGGTTTTCGGTTCAGCGGAGGCCGTTCCGGCGTTGGCCGCGTTGCTTACCGATGCCGAATTGACCTCGTGGGCACGGATCGCGCTCGAAGCGATTCCAGGACCAGAAGCGTCCGCGGCGTTGCGTGAAGCCGCGGCTCAAACCCAAGGGCGAACGCTTGTTGGGATTGTGAATTCGATTGGAGTGCGTCAGGATACCGAGGCGATGCCGCTGTTGGCGAAATGGTTAAAATCGGAGGATTCCGATGTGGCGGAAGCGGCTGCGGTTGCGTTAGGACGGATTGGTAATCTGGAGTCGGCGAAGATTTTGAGTGATGCGTTCACGGAAGGAACGGATGCTCAGCGTCAAGTGATGTCGCAGGGCTGTGTGATTGCGGCGGAGACTCTGCTTGCCAAGGGTGAAAATTCGACTGCGATTGCGATGTACGGCGTGGTGCGTAACGCCAACGTTCCGGCGACTCGTAAGGTCGAGGCGGTCCGTGGTGAGATTTTAGCCCGTGGTGTGGATGGTTTGCCGTTACTTTTTGAACAGCTTCAGTCTCCAGACCGTGCGATGATGAATATTGGTTTAGCGGTGGCGCGTGAACTTCCGGGGACGGAAGTGACCAAGTCGCTCATGGCGGAATTGGAAAAAATGGAACCCGCTCGGCGCGCGTTGTTGATTTTCGCGTTGGCCGATCGTGGAGATGCGGCGGCACTTCCCGCGTTGGCTGCTGCGGTAACCGATGCCGATCCGACGGTTCGTGTGGCGGCAATTGAAGCGATGGCGACCATCGGTGACGCATCCTGCATTGCGGCACTATTGACCGCGACGACCGATTCGGAAGAGAATGTGGCTCTGGCGGCGAAACAGACACTCACCGCGATGACCGATGCCAGTGTGAACGCCGAGTTGGTAAAACGTCTTCAGGAGGCGAAAGGCAATACAGAGATGCGACGTTCGCTCATCGAATTGGTGGGAATGCGGCGTATCGAAGCCAGTGTGCCTGAATTGCGAACGGCTGTATTGGATGCCGCTAGTGATGCGACGATTCGCCAGGCGGCTCTGACGGCATTGGGCGAAACAGTCCAACTGGATGATGTGACTGTATTGATCGAACAGGTCGCTTCTCCGAAATATGCGGAAGATGCGGAAATTGCTCAAAAAGCGTTGCTGACGGCGGCGGTACGTATGCCCGATCTGAATGCGTGTGCCGCAAAATTGAGTGCCGCCATGCGTGGCAAATCGAATGATATCCAGCGTAATATGCTGAATATTCTGGCCGCGATGGGTGGTTCAGGAGCTCTCGACACGGTCGGACGTGTGGCACAAGAGGGGGACCGCGAATTGCAAGATCTTGCGACGCAGCTACTCGGTAATTGGATGACCGTCGATGCCGCTCCGATCTTGTGGAACATTGCCAAAGCTCCGAAACACGAGTTCCGAATCCGTGCGTTGCGTGGATATTTGCGTATCGCTCGGCAGTTCATCATGACGCCAGAAGAGCGGTTGGCTATCTGCCAAAACGCGATGACGATCATCGAACGTGACGCGGAACGCAAGCTGGTTCTGGAAGTAGCGGGTCGGCATCCGGATCTCGAAATGCTCAAATTGGTGGTTTCGATTGGTCAATCGACCCCCGCGTTGAAAGCCGATGTCACGGCAACGGCGTTGGCGATTGCCCAAAAACTCGACGGCTCGGACGAGGTCCTAGCGCTATTGGCGAAAATTGGGCAAAAAACGGTCAAAATCGAGATTCTCAAAGCCGTTTATGGAGCAGGAGACAAGACGAAAGATGTGACAGGCATGGTCCAAAAGTGTGTGCACGGATTCCCGCTCATCACTTTACCCAAATCGACGTATAACGTGGCGTTTGGCGGCGACCCCGCTTCTGGTGTGGTCAAAAAACTCACGATTGATTATCGTATGGATGGCAAAACCGGTCAGGCGACTTTTGCGGAAAACGCCGCTATTGTTCTACCGATGCCGCAATAACGGTCATGTCTAGATTTCTAACATGAAAAATCCCCAGCGTAATAAACGTTGGGGAAGGGAGGTTGGGGAATTATTAGGGGGGGAGGACAAACCGTACCCGAGAGCGGCACGATAGGCCATTTTCGGTACGGTTTCGATTTTCGGTCTACAGTAGCGATTCGAGAAGTAGTCGCATCTTGCGTAACTCTGCGTTTTGATCGATATCTGGTAGTGGGACGAAATCGGCGCACAACGCTCGGTTGTATCGATATTTCTCCAACATCGAAACGATGCGACCATATTCGATCTGTCCCTGTCCGATACGCACTTGGAATTTTTCTTTTGTGGAATCGCGTAGCCGGATATGGCAGACGTATTTGAAGAGCGCATCGTAATTCACGCCGTAAAGCGGTCCCGAATGATAATAACTCGGGTCGAGCGTGAGTCGCAATCCCGGTACATAATCGCACAGAGCCGCGGCGGTGTCCGGTCGTTCGGTCATGCGTCCAGTTTCGGTGACCAATCCGATGACCAATCCGTTTTCTGTGGCGATGGCGGTCATTTTGCGAAGCCGTTCAATTTCCTCGTTGAACGGCGTTCCCAACGCGGAGGCCCGTGTCACGAGCGTCACCACTTGTGTGGCACGTGCCAACAAGCAGCACGCTTTCCAACGTCGATAATATTCTTCCGAAGGAGGAATTTCCAATTCAACGCTATACGCGATTGTCGTCAAGCAGTGGGGGGTACGGCATAAAATGACCGCACGATTCACATCTGACGCAATATCCGATGGACGAAACGTACCACTTTCGTGGAGTTGAATTTCGATATTCGTATATTCCAATCCAGCTAACCGTTCCATCGCTTCCGTGAGCGGCAAATCGGGAAAACATCCTACTGATGCGGCTACAAACAAATCTCTGCCTCCTGCAATGACCCACCACGTGGATTTTGCCCCGTCCAAACGACAGATGGTGGCGGATGAGGCTCCCCATCAAACCCATCTACAACCAGACCACGTGAAAAACGTACTACGCTAATCATAGACTGCGGCGGCAATTTCGTCAATATTGGACTATCCGATACGATTCCGAGAAACTCGCGATTTCTTGAACGGCAGGCTGGACGCGATGATACGGCGTTCCGAAGTGAGATCAGGTGCGTGAACGTCGAATTTCGGTCGAGGAGATATCTTCATGAAACTCCGATTCAGATACAAAAATACACATTTTTTCAAGTAGTGGTGGAATCACGAGATCCTGCGGAGTGATGAAATTTTTAACCTCTTGTAAGTCTTGTTTTATATCGTTTGAATTCGGTTGCTTGAGTTTAATCAAAGGGACAGTGGTGGTACGACCGAAGACCAAAAAACGGCACCCGCGATCCGCGATCCGTTGCAACGCTTCTAAACGAAGTTCTTCATTGTATGCGTAGTATTTCGAATCCGCCAATCGTATCAGTGTATCCGCTCCAATGATAAAAATAGCACCGGGAAACACGCTTGATTTTTCTTCGAATGTGGGAAGTTGCGTCAATAAGATTCGTGATCCAGATGGAAAAATCTTTAACCTATCACAAACTTCCATATAATCTAATGGAGGTTTATCAACATTACAAAGTGAACATTCGTACCAGCCTGGTATTTTGAACATGTTTTCCGCATATCGCAACATGTCCTGATGCCCTTGGTGCAAAGGGTGGTATGAACCCGGAAAAATCAATCGGGGAAATGCTTCATCTTGTGCGTGAAAATTTTGCATATCTACGGAGTACTCCGGCTGAACCGAAAGAGCCTCCCAAATGCCATTGACGATTCGTCCGGCCAGAAATCTTTCCTTTTTTTGCCATAGCGAAATCCAGCTCGAAATGGCGCGGCACGTGTGATGGACGAGATGTTCCGGAGGCTGTAACGTCTCGAATTGCGGAAATAACGAGAATCGACCCGCAACAGTGTCCATATTCTCGATATCCGAAATGAGTGACGCTCCCATCGCGATGGCCAATCGCATGATTTCCGCGGCAATTGAATCTTCCTCCGCTCGTGTACGTACATTTTTGTTCAATACTAATCGGAACGTATGTACCTCATCATCCGAAACGACCGCCGCCTCGATGCGATGATCACCATGCTTCATGCGCTGCGAAGCAAGCGATGCGGTCACACCAACACCAATCATTTTTGCGTTGGAATTTTCCATATGAACAGGCGATTCCGCGAGTATTTTCTTGGTTCTTGCGTGTGCCTGCGACGCAAGAAGTCTGGCTGTTTGTTCACTGCACGCTTGTTCAATATCGCATTGAAGATATTCACGCATTGCCTGAGCCGCGTATGGAATCTGGATTTCCAACAGGTATGACGAAATGCCCGGTGTTTCCAACAGTTCACGAATAGCGTCACCACCGCAGGTGGTGGCAATACAGAAAAAAGTGGACGTGCTCTTTAATAAATCACTTAACATGGAACTTTCCGAAACTTTTTCGTATGAAAATGAATCCAAACCATAATTTTCCAAAAATCGCAAGCATGGTCGAAGCTATCTTGGGATGGAAAAAACGTACTCGAACTTCAAAGGTACGTGGAATTTTTTATTTCGTCAAATCTGGCCCCTGAAATTAGAACTGGAACGCGGGAACTTCCGAGCCAACCGAAGCGGTATTCGTGTAAGTGGATGGATGCTTGTTTACTGGTTCGGTGTTTGGGTCGTTTTGCGTGGCGGGGGTACTGTTGGAGACCAGTGGCCATTAGCTGGAAATGGCGGCGAACGAGGGCGGTGGTGACATCGGTTGGAGTGTGTTTTCTGTTCCACTGGCGGCGGCATTAGTCGGAACTGGGGCCGTGGAAGCTGTTCCGGAGGGAATTGGTGGAATCAAGGCCTCCCCCGTGCTCACGGAAGTGCCATAAGCATTTCCAGAATAAGCGTTTGCGCCGAATGGCGGTGCGGTTCCTACCGTGGTTGTCGTGCCGGCCACAGCCGTTCCATTCGAGGTCGTTCCCCCAGGGATGGCGATGACCGCGACACCGCCGGGCGTTTGAATCGTTCCATATCCCGGGTAACCGGATAGTGGTTGAATGGGCATTTGTGCCGGGTTATAGGCCGTATTGGTTGTGGTTGGTAAAACGGTGGAGGTAGCGGTGTTGGCCGGCACAACGACACCGTTTTGCATGGTGACAGGTTGGCACATTTGTACATATCCAGTAGCGTAATGTCCACGTCCATCCGTCATCATTACGGCGGTTGGTGTACACGTATACGCCACGGTAGTACCATTACTCGTGCCGTTCGCGTTGACAACACCGGTAACGGTGGAAGTATTATTTCCTGTGGTCGCGGGTTGGGGCACGTAAAGGTGAGCCGCATTTCGAGACGTGTACACTTGTGCGTATGGGGAGGTCTGCGCCGTGGGGGCTGCGTAGTAGGAAGGGTTGTCTTGGTAGTCGTCCGCAGTTCGGCAGCCGATGAGGGCGAAAAAGCTCAACAACCACCATCCGCCGGCGAGTCCCCATCGTAGGAAGCTGGTTTGTGGGGAAAAGACGAAAAATGGCGACCGTGCGGGTGAGGTTAGGGGGGCCTCATGATAGGTCGAAGAACGCCGAATATGAATTCGGTGACCGCAATTACATTGGCTCATTATCGACGGAATTCCTTTTCGCATCGACCAACCTCGACTTCATCATATGACCAAATTAAATCAGCGAAGCGATTTTCCATATAAATCGCGTCTATTTGTCTTTGAATTCGTATTCAGGACATCGCGTTGGGATCATAGACAAAATGGCGACCGCCGTCAATTCCATTTTTTGGGGAGTCGGGCTTAAAAAGGGCTATTTGATCCCCATTTCATGCGATTTTGTTTTTTCGATGGCTATTTTGGTTGCTGAATGTTCTGGGGAGGATCAATTCGCCGCATTTTCCACGGTGGAATCTATAGGCGATGATAAGACGCGGAACATGGTAAAGCCATCTTCCGACGCTTCCGGCATATATTCAAGAATCTTTTCTTCGCACAATTTTTCGATGAGCGAAGTTTGAATAAAATCGGTAAATCCATAGTTGCCCGGTGAGCGATATCTCGCAATTTCCTGCCAATTGATCAGAATGTGAGTTACGCCTTCTGCGGCCAGACGCCGGCGTGTTTCTTCCGGCCGATCCGAGACCAGCCGTTCTAATGGACAAGCATTAAAACAGGTATGATACAACACGGGTTTGCGTATATTATATGGAATGGCGTCGCCAATAAGAAGAACTTTTTGAACACTATCGTCCATGTTAATTCGTATATGCGTTTTCGGTCCGCCCCACAAGGGATTTTCGATTGCGTTTTGCGACAAAATTGACGCAAAATACTGCGAATCTGTGGCACCAAGTATGATGGCGGAAAGATTCCATCCGAGGCCTAATAGCAAAACAATGATTGCCATTTGTCGTACTCCGCGCGAATGGAATGCGAGATGATCAAATCCGATACCCGCCAAAATGGAAGAAAATGGAACCATCAGTAAGGCAAATCTTTCCAACCGATGCGTCGTTCCCCACCAAAGAAGAAAAATACCGACAATCCATAACACGCAAGAGGTGACAAGCGGCAATATAAAATGAGAACGATCTTGCATATGATTTCCGCCATCCTTTGGATTGAGAGCGATGATCTTTTGATCACATGGCTTTTTGCTTGCTTTTACTTCCTCTTGCTTTTTGGATGAAATGCCGAGGTGTGATTTTTTCCATGATACAAGTGTCGTATGAAAAGTGGCGATTATAGCTGCTATCGCAAAAGGCATGATGATCGGCGAATTCCAAAGGCTCGTGAGCGAGTTGGTGACCATGTTTGTGAATATCGAGGTTAAGGAAAAATCGTTACTTTGGTGGGCCTGATGCCAGTGTTTCAATGCTTCTTGCGAGAGATCTGGAACCGGAAAAATGCTGGAGACGAGAGGATATACCGGATTACCGGTGAAAAGCCAGTTTTTGAAATACCATGCACCACCTCCGACGCAAATGGCGATCATATACAAGAAAATACCTGTTACGATAATATTTATTGGATTCGAATATGGCACATTTTTCATGATACGAATCAGTAATATCACCGTGAAAATGCTTACAGGTAATAATACAAATGGAACGGCTGTATACTTGCAGGCCGCTGCGGAACTCGCAAAGAAGGCGGCGAAAGCGGCAAAAGCCAATGCTGGATATAATATACATGAATGATATTTTTTCGCGTTGTTTGTCCTTTGATTGCCTACGGTATGGTTTTGCGTATTTGCGTGTTGTTCCGCGCGGGATGTATGAACTTGGAGCAATTTTCGACTCGTATGATCATAGAGTAATAACAGCATCCAGGCGGAAAAAAAAGTATAACCTGCTAAAGTGGTGTCATTTTGTCCAAGTGTGCAATTTTGAACAATCCATGGAGTTGAAATATAAAAAATAGCTGCCAAAATACCTGCTCGTAACGAGATAAAACGTCGTAGGGCGGTCAGCATTCCAAGAGCACTGAGTAGTACAAAACAGGCTCCTGCCGTTTTTCCGGCTTCCGTTCCGAGAAAAGGATCGTTAAAGAAAACGGCAAATGCGAGCGACGAAATCTCCGAGCCGAGCGGCATATTACCATAGACATTATGATGTAGATAGGTGATTTTTCCCATCTGAAACCATTCTTTTGGAACTTGAAGATGGTATTCGCACACATCAAATTCGAAAGGAGGAAGGGGGGCCGCGAGAAGCAATACTATCACAAATGGAATTGCGAATACAAGCCACCACCATGCTGTGTCGAAACGTTGAGAATTGTTTGATTTATATGTATTATTTTGATCGATTCTTATTGATGAGTGATTTAATTCGATAGTATTATTTCTTTCCTGCATATAGTACTTAATGCAAATAAGAAAGAATGGCAAAAAAAGAATTAAATATACAGTGATGAAATAAAGTATATTCAACCAAGCAAAGCACCCGAGGATTAGGGTGGTAGTTGAAAGGAGACTCCAACCGAATGCTGTTGAAATAATTCCAAATTCTAACTTCAAAAGTTTGAATTTCAACCATTTCTGTACAGTGTATAAAATTACACTTCCTATTCCGAAAGATGCCACGGTCCAACTGATAGCGGCAAACCATATGGGAATACGCTCTTGAAAAAAGGCTGGCCATGTGGTGTTGGTATTGGTACCCACTTCCATTATTTCCGAAAGATGAAAAAGCAACAGGCCTCGCGGTAACGCGTTGCCTTCTTGGTCCAAAAAAAGCTCTGATGGCGAACCTAGAAAAGCGATTAGCCATACGAAAGTACCCAACGCAAATCCGAAAAGAGCTATCTTCTTATAAAACATCGTATTGCTGTCTTTATGTATCTTAGTGAACATTTATCGAATACGCAATCCACGAGGTAATGCGTCACCAAGCATGGCTGTTTGCATGGATTCTTCCATCTTTTGTACCGACAACACATGTTCAATTTGTTCTGGTTCTACCGCGTGTTCACGGCACCACTGGACCACTTTTTTCCTCATCGTTAGTGAAATATCACGCCAACGATCATCTGTACATAGTGAACAAAGTACCATGGCATTTTTCAAGGACGAATCTACATTTTCGATGCTCATCAGGCGTTTAAGCCATTTTTCCGCGATCTCTTGTGGTATTACGTTGGCTAAGGATCCATATGCCGGATTACGTGAACCTAAACGACCAAGTGTCCAAAAAATCGCGGAACGCATCGACTCGCACTTTTTCTTCGTTTGAATTTCAAGAAGCATTTCTCCGATGCTAATTTTTTGTCCGGTGGACAGTTGTTCAAATGCGCCCAGCATACGCAGCATTTCTGAAGCCTCATGAGCGGATTGACCAAACTCTGCATTACCACTGATCTTTTGTCCTGTTTTCGAGGTTAATCGGCTGTGAAATTGACGCAAAGCCTTCAAAATAGGCTCAGCGAGTGTTTGTTGACGACCAGCGGAAAGCCCTCCGGCAATACGTCGCCATAAGATGAATGATTCAATACGACAGGATGGAGTGCCATGTATTAATTTACCCTGTACATATTTCCATGTTTCTTCGACACGCCAATCATCCACCGCGACGCCATAACCCGGACGGAGCGAAAATCCAAGGAGATTAAGCCATCTCGCTTCATGTTGAGCCGATTTTTTGCGACTGGTTTCCCATTCAATCAATTGTGACCAAATACGCCGAAGTAAGGATGGAATCCACTCGTCACGTGGTGTTTCCATCGCGTTCACCAATAAATTCATTAATTCGCAGGGTTTGTTCGATGCGGTGGTGGTGGGTGAAGGACCGAATATCGGTGAAAGAATCTGCTGGCATTGATTCCAAGCAGATTCGTCAATGATGCCTAAATGTTCACCTGTTGTTTCGTTCAGTTGAATATCCGTTTGAGTGGCACTGCGTACATCAAATTCTAACCGCCAATGTTTCGTTTGATCGACCGTTTTGCAACCAAGCTGTAGCGTACCAATTTCTGAAAGGCGTACCGTTAATTGCACACGTATGGTTTCTGCGGACTGCTTTTTTCCACTTTTAAGAACGGTGCGAATCGGAGCGAGCGGAGTCACCTGTTCTTGAGAAAGTTGAAAAACCTCTCCCGCTGAATCGGTCAATCGCGTACTCGAAACATAAAGCGGAAATTCTACAGGCTCGGCAAGTCGTAAATCAAATTCAGGATGGGAAATAACCAACTCTGCTCCTGGTTCCATTCCCGCTGGAACCAAGCAAATCATCGACACACCAGAGGATTCGCTGTTTTTTTGATCAGCATGTTTTTCTGTGCACGTGTTCGTATCAACACCAATATAATAGGTTCTTGCTAATTGCGCGGAAATCTTGGTCCCATGGCCGCGTCGTGCATTGCCATAGTAAACGGCTCCTCTGGCAACCGCGAGATCTAGCCGATCAGAGGTTAAAACAATAGGCGACCAATTCGGCTCTTCTTTCGTTCGAAACCAGTCCTGTATCATCTCGACTACACGTTGGCGGATGAGTGACGATTCAAAAAGTCCTCCATTGAACAAAATAACATCAGGCCGTGCGGGATCATGAAGCGGTTTTTCTGACGACGGTTCCTCAGTCACGTTCATTCCTGGAATGGTAACGTGACGATGTGCCGTTAGAAAGGAGGCTAAATGCTTCGTAATCGCGGGGTCTGTCGCATAGGGCAAACCAAATTCTTGAAAACCAACTCGTTTACGCTGTGGAGGCGTATCCAGTGATATCTGTGGAAAAAATCCATCTAAAATGAACTGACGAACCTCGTCTCGATTTAGTTCGCAAGTCATGCTACTCGAAAGTAATTTGCGTCCACCGCTATTCAAATGTACTGTATACGAAGCGGGGGCTGTGTCGCTGAAAAGAATCTCTTTAATCGCTCGAGACTTCTGAATGAGGAGTGTCCACACTCGCGAATCCAGCCGCTTTTTACCATGTTCTGTGAGTTTATCCTCAATATATTTGGCCAACGCTAAATCATTATTATCGCCACCAAGGATCAAATGTTCACCTACGGCGACACGATGAAACCGAATGCGTCCATCCGCTTCGGCGCATGTTTGGATTAACGTAAAATCACTCGTACCACCGCCAATATCACAGACGAGTATTTTTTGATTCGTATGAATGATATCGTCTGTTTGAGATTTTCGCTTCTTTTTCACCATCGGTAAGGTGCCATCAGTGGCCGTTTTTTCCGATGAATGCTCAGATTCTGAAAACGAATGCTGTGGATGTAAATTCATCCAGGCGTAAAACGCCGCTTGCGGCTCCTCGATCAGAATGATTTTCGGAAGTCCTGCGCGTGCGGCGGCCTTCACGGTTAGCTCTCTCGCCACCTCGTCGAACGACGCTGGGAGTGTCAACACGATTTCTTGCAATTCAAGTGGTTGGTCTGGAAATCGTGCGTTCCATGCTGCGCGAATGTGTGATAATATCTTAGCGGATGCGTCTACCGGTGAACTTTTGTCGATCTCTTCCGAACCGTTCCAGGGAAGTATGGCAGACGTTCGGTCAACGCCGCCGTGGCAGAGCCATGATTTGGATGAGGTGATCAAATGTCCAGAGACTTCGCAACCGTAATCTCGTGCGAAAACACCTACAAAACTGGTTTCTACGCCACCTTGTTTTTTTCGTTTTTTCTCATCGTTCGCGGCTTGAGTCCATGGAAGGGCGAGCGATTCTGGTGGAAATTCGTTTTCCGACGGGCAATAAACGCACGACGGCAACGTGTCTCGTGATTCGATCACGCCCGGAGCAACAAGTTGGGGGACACTGAACAGGCGTATGTCCGACGGCGCGGTTTGGGTGTCGAGATAGCAAACGGCGGAATTTGTAGTGCCAAGGTCAATACCGACGATAAAACGGGGCAACTCTGTTGTCGTGTCCATTTTCTGATCTATTCCCCATCTGCAATCAATTCGATTGGATAAATGCCGAC
>JAQVKF010000169.1 GCA_028694795.1 Thermoguttaceae bacterium
GGAGCCGATTGGTGGTGCGCACCGTGATCACCATCAAATGGCGGCAACGATGAAACATTTCCTACGAACAAATCTTCGTGAACTTTCACGCGAATCCATCGACGAGCTCTTGGAAAAACGGTACCAGAAATTTCGTTCCATGGGAGTTTTTGTCGAGTAATTTTATCCCATTCTATCCATCAGTCTGTACCAGCAAAATTTTTTGCGGTCGCGTCACCGGGGCGATAGTTTGTCACATCTTTGATCTGCGTGTTTGTCGCGACTCTTCTTCTCTTCAACATGAATGTTATTCGACGTGAACGTTATTTTGGCGAATTCAATTTACCAACTTCGAAATTCGTTCGAAAAATATTCCACTATAACAAATTCTTTTTGAGATGGCGTTTTTTCTTTTTAAGCATGCTAGGAAAAAAACAAAATTGGAACGTTGGATGAAATCCAATCAAAATTACATAAAATCGAACATAAGAAACATTATCGGACGTTAGTGTTTATAAACATTCCATGCCATCATACGCCTAAACAACCATCTTGGCGGCCATCAAAGCGACATCCATCGTGGTTGGATCATGGAAAAAAACCGTCCAAAGCTCGCAGCATCCAAAATATAGCAAGGATCATTTTGTCCAATGGGACTATCCCCTCCACTATCGATCCGCTATCCAAGTAAGCCCCTCACATCAGTCCCCAAGTAATACGCTTTTGGGGTTAGAGCTGGCCAAAAGAGATATCGTCATCCAACCACGAATGGCCCCATACGAATGGAATGAGCATTCATTTCAGAAAAACTCAAATTAACTCCAACGAACCCACTCATCGGAACAAGTCCAGCGATCGTGTTCATCGGACGAGTAACTTGAGTAGGATGGCTCATACTGCCAAAGCTGGCAGCGACAATGCGGATGGGACGCGAGCGGTGTTGGACCATCACTCGCAATCCAATCACGTAGATCTGGATGGTCTTCCAACCATTGCTTTTCGAATTCAGAAATCGTTGAAGTTGGACCTGCATGGCTCGCACAGTAAGGGCAGACATTATGATCATTTGCCGTAACACGCACCAACATAAGACGCTCCATATTTAACAATCGGAATCGGACTCAGTAGAGCCATTTTTGGTTAAACGGCCGCATTCTGTTTGCATACCATAAAAAAAACGCCGGTTCAAAATCCAGCGTTCGACCGTAAAATGATCCCTTCACGCAAAATGGTCTCGTTAACTCACCACCACATCCCAGAAGAGGTGGAAGTCGTTCCAGATCCTTGGCTCACAGGTTGGTTTGCCGGCTCAGAGGAGTTTGGAATCTGAGGCGTACTCGACAGCGAACCGGAAGAAGCGACTGCCGCGTTTTTCATCTCAGAAGCCGTCACATCGTTAGTCGTGACATTTGCGGTTACATTCGAATTATCCAAACCGTCCAGCACACGGCCAAATAAGCGGGACCATCCAGATACGTCGTTTACGGCTTGCGACGGTGTATTTGATACGGACGAACCATTTTCGGTAAGCGGGGAAGCATTTTGATCCAGAAGCTGAACCTGTTTCTTTACGTTATCCCATAGCCCCCCCACTGGGGTATCACTCGTGGGCATATTTTCTGTTACCGCGGTATCAGCCATAGTCGTGGCATTCAATTTTTCCTGAAATTGAGTCATGTATTTTTCGAGGTAACCACGGTATTTTTCGGGTAACCATTGGTCTGATTTCTGAAGAATTGTCACCGCACAAGAACCGCTTCGAGATTCCAGCACCGATTGGCGTCCAGTTTCGGAAAGCATCACGACAAAAAAGGTAATCACCAAACAGAACAACACGCCCTTAAAAAGTCCCGCTAAAGCACCCATTTGATGATCAAATCCACCTAAACGAATGCGATCCATCCATGAAGAAATACGCGACGAAATGAGCCAAACGAATAGCGACGTCACCGCATAAAGAATCAGCATGGCAATCCAATGGTTCATCGGTTCCGTCGTTCCGAGGTACGGACTCAGACGGTCCGCGAACTTCGTGGCAACCCACAAACTCAGCACAATCGAAACGATCGCCGCCACTTGGTGAATCAGTCCCTTCCAAAGTCCAACCAACGTCATCCAAACAAGAATCACCAACATGATCACGTCATAGGAATGAATACCTGCCATCATCACCTCGCTATCCGCAAACAGCACCACGATTCCAAGCGAATCATGGACTCGACAGATGGTCGGCCCATTTCATCAACGTCCAATGACCCAACCCCGGAGCAAAAAAAAATTCAAAATCGGTCTGGTTATTTTAACGAATTTACGATACAACCCCAATAGAGATTTTTCGTTCGATCATTTTTCGCTCGGCCCTTCCCCAAATCGTTTCGACGCCACGTCCGTATTTCTACGGATTTTCGTGGAAAAAAGGATGGAGCGAAACATACCAAAGCGGTTCACGACGAAAAACTCCAATATTCCTCAAAATCCATCGAAGCAACTACTAGCCATTGGAAGCAAGCATTCATTGGAACCAGAGCAAAAAGGTTAGTTCATGGCAGGTTTTCAGGGACATATCACCGCAAGCACCGCACTAGGCATTGGTCTCGGCTTTGTCGGACACTGGAGTGGACAATTTTCGGACACCACCTGTTTCATCGGTGGATGTTTATGCAGCTTTGCCGGTATGCTTCCCGATTTGGATTCGGTCAACAGTCGTCAACATCGGGAAATCATCGGTTTTCTGGGGGCTGTCGTCGCCGCTTTCACGATTCAACGACTCACGACAAATCATGTTTCCATGGATATTGCTACCGTCTGCGCATGTCTTATCTATTTAGGCATTCGTTTTGGATTGTCATGGCTCATTCGAACAAACACCTACCATCGTGGGATGTTTCACAGTATTCCAGCGGCCATTCTGGCAGGTGAAATGACGTTTCTCCTTTTGGCGAACACCAGTTCCAATGGGAGCGTTCTGTTCAAATCATTGGGCGTGGTACTGGGCTATTTGTCACATTTGATTTTGGACGAACTCTGTAGTGTCGCCTCCAATGGTCGGATCCAAGTCAAAAAATCACTTGGTACCGCATTCAAAATTTTCGGGAAAAGTCCAACTGTCAACCTCGTTATGTTGGCCCTCGTCCTACTATTAGCCGAACCAATCGCCGCCACGCTCAATCAGAGCGAACTTCAAATCGCCTCCTCAACCACCCCGAATCCGACAGATTCGGCCACCCCCACTTCCGAAAGCACCTCTGAGAATACGACCAAAATACAGAATTTTTTCGCATCCATCTTCGGATCGCCGAATCGCAGCGGGACCGGAGCCTCGTCGACCACGCTCGTCCCTTCCCCACAAACGCCCACACACACAATCACCACCCCATTGGACCAGTATCGAGCATGGGCCGCGCAACTCGCGAATCGTGACAACCCATTCGCTGCCAATACGTCCGCAAATACCACGCAAACGGCCAATGGCTCCACCACGGAAGCATCCCGTTTCCTTTCGCAAGTCCTCACTTCACAATGGATCGCGGGAGAAAACTCCGCCAGTCATTCGGACAATTCGCCATCGAGCTTGATGGCGGTATCGCCCACACCACTCGCACCGGTTTCAGCCGGCACCACTTGGCAGGCAGGCGAAACACAAAACGTAACAAACACCACTTCGACGAACCCCACATTAGGTGCGACGAGCGGCTTAGTCATCTCCACCATTCAATCGTTTTTGAATCGAACCTCTCCTAATACTGTCAGCTATACAGAAGCCTTGACCGAAACCAGCCCAAATACAGAATCGCGAGCACCAGTCAAGGCCCCATCCGTTAAGCAAACCACCACATGGTGGTAAAAGAGAGAAACAGCCTTACCCGACGTCCCAAAAATGTTAAATCAGGATCGGACAGACCAAGGACAGATCGGCAAACCGAGACAGACCTACGACGCGAGAATCAAGACCAACCCATCGAATCCCGGTAACATGATGGCACCCTGGGGCGTGTTCACACAAGTTGCTACCCCTAATCAGAGCGACCGGCAACACCAACGACAGGTAAAGGGTTCAAAAAAAATTGCGTATTTTCCCCGAAAATACTTTTTTCGTGAAACTTTTTTGAACGGGAGGATGCATATGGGGAGAAAAACTTTTTCAAAAATTTTTCCTCCAAACCTCCTTTTCAAAACTTTTTGATAGACGGGGATTGTTCAAACGGGGTAAATATTGCCGTTGATTGCGGTCACGGAGTCACAGCGGGCGTTCCCACCTCACGGTAATCCACTTTTTACCCCATAATCATGATGTGAACGCACCCAAGAAACGACGGACGCCAGATTGATCTTTATTCATGTCCGAGAGGTTTTTGCGGATCCCCCTCGATATTTTCCACCTTCCAACCGTCCGCCTCTCGCACCAGTCCCAATCGGAAACTTGCCGCGTACTGTTTATATGGCAGCATCGCCGTGGTCCCCTGCCCTTCAAACCACGCGACGCCAAAACATTCTACCTTCGCCGTCATTGGAGAGGTGTACGAATTCACATGAACTTGAATCTGACGTAAACGAACTTCCGTAAAACGTACCATGCCCATATAAAGATCCACACGCGGCAAGATATCACGCTGGGAAGACGCGATATAACGTTTAACCTGAGCGGAATCGTTCGATTCAAACGCACGACACGCCAAATCCAACGTTTCCAAAATTTCTTCACGTGGTGTCACCACCAGACGTTCTAAAACGATGCCGCCCAACGCCAAGAGCAAAATACCGAGCATTCCAGCGGCAATCCCCTTCCCCGCACGACTCGTCAAACCGCCAGATTCCAACGCAAAGGTCTTCCAACAAACCAAGCAAACCACTTCCAAACACGCTCCACAAATCAGCCACGCCCAAAAAGACTCTAAAAACCATGTCATCGAACGCTCCTTTGCGTATTTTGTACATGTTCTATCGGACTCACTGTCTGCACTTATCGGATTTGATGTCTGCACCGCGATTTTTCGCAAGTAAAACGAAAACTTTTGCCACAACCCGCCGTGTCCACCGCCAGGTCGATGGCAACGTCTCACATAATGCCTATTTCACGTGGATATTCCCTTCCGAGATGACGAGTGGCCCGTTTAGACGAACCACACAATTCGGCGTCTACCATCGCTATGGTAAGATTTTGACCCGTAAGTTTCGATACTCGATGTTCTCGTCCCCGTGCCCGGTGAACCCCAAATGCCCTAACAGCCGCCGAAGCGTTTCGCCGGGTTGGTCCAGCAATCGCACAAACCCCATCGCATCTAAATCGGCTTCGGTAATCAAATATCCGTTTAATTTCACCGAAAGATGATAACGATCCACCGTGATCTCATATTCGTTCCACTGACCAGCGGGATGATGAAAACCCGTTTTTGCCGGCTGGATTCCGTACAACGAACCATTATGCTGCCACGTTTCGATGGTCGCGTGTTTTTCCGCATCGTCATCCAGTACCTGCACTTCCATCGCCACATACGCAGGTTGTTCCTCTTGCGTCGAGGGCGAACGCAGCGCAACGCCGCTATTACCGCCTGGCATCACACGATATTCCAATTTGAACACACAGTTTCCATAAATCGCATCCGTATAAAAATGTCCATGAGTTCCCTTGGTCAGCAAAATTTTCCCAGGTTCGCCATTTTGCTCGGGAACCGCTTGGTATCCCGGATCGCCGTGCCAACCGCGTAAAGTCTGACCATCAAAAATGGTACGAAACCCCTCGACATCGGGTGTTTTCCATTCCACCGACACGTTTTGAGAAAGATTGCCATTGCGAATGAGTGTCGATTCTGGATTTAATTCGCCCGGCTGAATCTGCTTTCCGAAAATCGTGATATTTTCACAAACGATATCGGTCGCACGATGCTGTTCGTCCATTCCCTCGAAAAACATACCACAAGAACTCGGGACGCCCGTGACCGTGATATCACGAAATGTGATGTCACGCACATGTCCGGGCACCTGATTTTGCATGTACATATTGACCGTCGGTCGCGCGATGGCAAACCAACGATGCTGTTCGGATGGATCAGCCTCAATACGAATATTTTCGGCCAAGAACTCCTCAAGACGCATCTCCTCGCCCGGTTCGAGTAAAAATACTGGCATCTGGAAATGCAGCACGTCACAATTGCGGAAGATAATACGCCGCATATAATCGGCGCGACTTTCGTGACCAAGCAGCGTAATGCGCGCGCGATCACACCAAAGTGTACACCGTTCCACCGTGATATCTTCGCAATTGCCCCAATCTCGATTTAGCCCTTTAATCGCAACGCAATCGTCATCCGTTCGCAAAAAGCAGTCTGAAATCGTGACATGCCGCGAATTACACGGATTGATTCCATCATCATTTTGTACGCGTCCACCACATAATTTGACATTATGAACCGATACGTCGTCACAATTGACCGGTACAATAGTCCAGTGGGACGCACCACGTACCACGATGCCATCCACTTGAACATGTTGAGCCTGATTGATGCTGATCTGATGCGCTGTCGGACCTTTTCGCCATTCCCATGAGTTTCCACACAAGATTCCACGACCCGCGATGCGGATGTTCGCCCCCGAAGCCACTACACCCGCTTGAACCACGGCACCCGCTTCCAAATATAGCGTTTCACCATCTTTGAGTTCGATTTTTCCACCGTCAGGTCGATGGATACCAGGTCCAAACCAATGTACTTTCGGATCGTTCGGATCGGGAATATTGGTTTCTGGCGGATTGGCGAAAATCAACAGCGGATGCCGACGATTCTGCGGCTCCACCGAAATCTGGATACATTGGGATTCAGCGTCCATCGGTGCCGGAATACGCAGCTCAATTGCCCCGTCAGCTAGCAATTTTGGTTCCACGCCCAACGATTCCGGACGAATCCGCAGTTCACTCTTCTCGACCGCCGCGCGCAATCGATCACTCGCACTGCGAATCGTTACGACCACCTCCGCATCACGATCGAACGACACGAAACCATAACTGCCACCATGGTCAAAATCTTTATCGAACGGTGGATCAGCAGTCCGCGCGGTGTACACATCCACTGGTTGTCCATCGATGGCCACGTTCCATTCCTCCGAAACCGCTTCGCCCTCCGGAACTGACCATGTACGCACGCTCGCCTGTGCCACCTCAGCCATCCATCCGACAATCCCCAATAGGCACAACATCGCAAATAGCGGTTGTGAATATGTAAGCAGACCGGCCCTACATCGCCAAGGTCCTAAAAAATCATGCCGCATGTCATTCTCCTTCTATGATCACGTTCTAAAAACACCAAAGAGACCAACGTTTTTACTTCCGCGAGAAAGTGTAATTTTTACCAACGTTTTGACGTCGTTTTTATTTTCTTGAGAGAGTTTGTCGCCATAGGACAAATTGACCCTCCGAAAAATCCAGTATATCCTCCACTTGCGCGTTTCGCAATCTTTGTCCCATGTTGATCCCCTTCCCCGCATAGAATCTACATTCCGTACATGCGGCTGGCGTTTTTCACGCCGTATCGAGCCTCCCGCGTCGTGTTTCCCATCCACCAGACACCCGACCGACCGAGAAGTCTAAGCAGAATCATCAGAAATGTTGCCGCAGGAGGAGCGATCGAATCTTCATGGAACCCTAGAAAATGGAGCATCAACCGCCTTTTCTGTCAGGGCATATTCACACAAGTTGCACCTCCATCGGAGCGACTAGCCGTACCAGCGTCAGGTAAAAAGTTTGGGCATTTTCCGCGAAAATGCCTTTCGTCAAACTTTTTTGAGATGAAGTAAAATCAATGAGAGAAAACTTTTTGCGAAAAGTATCCCAACATCCCTTCCAAAACTTTTTACCATACGCACAAGCTGCCGCATCGGTTAAAATGGTACAACATTTATGTGAACACGCCCTAATTCTCGGTGGGGTTGCAGGAATCGTATCATTCGCAATTTTCTCAACGAAAAATCATAGGGGGAGATACCCAAGCGAATGGAATCGGTGTAAACTTTGTGAGTTAAAAATTTCCACAGTAACAAAAATGACAGCAAGAAAGAGGAAAATAGTGAAGAAGTTTCGGAATGATTTCGTGATCACGGCGTGGTGTGTGGTTCTGTGTATGATGATGGGAACGACGGCGGTGGCGACGGACCACACGACCGATCAAGCGAATCACGCGGTCGCCGGGCTTTCGGCAGCGGATTCGCTTCAGCGGCTACAGGATGGAAACGCACGTTTCGTCGCTAACCGTGCCGTCTCCCACGAAATCGGTGATCAACGGCGACATGAACTGGTCGGCGGACAACACCCATTCGCCATCGTGTTGGCTTGTGCCGATTCACGGGTACCGCCAGAACTGCTCTTCGATCAGGGTCTCGGTGATCTGTTCGTCATCCGCGTAGCGGGAAATGTGGTGGATCCAGCCATCCTCGGCTCCATCGAATACGCCGTGGACCATCTCGGCGTGCAGCTCGTGGTCGTTTTAGGACACGATTCATGCGGTGGTGTGCAAGCCGTTCTTGATAGTCAAAACTCGCACCACGAAGAACATAACGACGCGAATGCGGCGGATGCTGATCATAAAAATGTAGATGAAGGCGATGAGGGTACGGAAAATCTGAAAGAAACTCATACCGCGATTCCACAGAATCTGATGTTACTTGCACGGAAGATTTTTGTGGGTGAGTCGCTGCCGGAAGATCCGCACGCCGCGGCCGCGCAAGCCGTTCGTAATAATCTCAAACATCAGATCGAAACGATGATGCGCAACAGCAATTATCTCGAAGCAAAGACTTCTTCGGGCACGCTCCATGTCGTTCCTGCAATGTATCATATCGAATCCGGCAGTGTCGAATGGCTCCACGAAGTGAACCCAGACGAGGAGGAAAAG
>JAQVKF010000015.1 GCA_028694795.1 Thermoguttaceae bacterium
GACGGCGGCCTCTTCCATGACGGTCGGCCCCAAGCATTCAATCTGTTCCAACAGCCAGTCGGCCGGAAGTTGCCGGTCTTCTATTGCCAAATGGAGCCTCGCGTGGAACAACCAACGCCAATATCCCAAAAGCGTCTGACGCGGCGATTCTTTCCGTCGTCGATCTCGTTCTGGTTGGGCGAGTAAGATCATCCGCGCAGGAATTTCCGACACACCGTACCATCCCACGCCCGTAAGACCAACCTCCGCAGGAATCATTTGCGTCGTGAGTGTCAACTGGTCAATCACGATCGCACGATTGTGCGGTGTCCGGCTCCACGGCGAAACCGCTCCGGTCAAGCTCCGAATCACACGCCGTAAAATTCGTGATTCGACCAAGCACACCGGTACCTCACCAAAACGCGACGAATGGACCGTCGTGGGTAAAATCGCGCACAGCCGTTCAGTCGTCACCGACGTTTCCAAGGATGCTGGGTCCTTCGAAACCATCTCCGCCGAAAGAGTCGTCGAACGCAACGCCGTCGAGTCCGCGGGCTCTTCTGAAGCGGTTCGTTCCGGTTCGTTCTTCGTGCCTTCCCCACAAGCCGCATCTATCGCCGCGTCCCCAAGCTCTGAACGTTTGACACTCCGGCGAAATCGCTGCGTCCAACGCGCATACCAACGCGATGGCGATTTGCGTCGAGAGTCCGACGACCGCTTGGCATTATCATCCTGATTTTGGGGTTGGTCCACGCTCATCGTTTTTATGTTTTAGGCTTAAAAGAGGCTCCTGCTGATATTCCATCGGATGCGAACGGTCTCCGTTACGTTCCGCCCAATCCGTTCCGCTCCACACCCGTCACCGCACACCACGACTCGCTCGTAAGCGGGTCGCCCTACGGTCACATGGCAAAACCGATTCTTAGTTGGCGGCGGGGGAAAGCAAACCACGCCCATCCGTACAACATCCCGGATACGCCGCATCGTAGTATGCAAGACCTAACAGCGGCAATCCATGATTCAATATTCCCGTCCGAATCGCTTGTTGAAGTTGGTCGTGCGTCATTCGGATACACTCGATATCTTCGAACGGATCTAATTCCGTCGCCTCCAACTTTCGACAACGCTCAGCGAGTACAAAATAGCCGCGATTTTGCTGAAGAGCAGGATTCGGATAGATTGACGCAAGCAACCGCACGGACTCCGCCACATAACCGGTCTCCTCACGCAATTCACGCACCGCCGCCATCTCTGGCGTTTCGCCCGAATCAATCACACCGCCCGGCGTTTCGAGGCTCATTTGCCGTGTTCCATGCCGAAATTGGCGTACCAACACGATCTCCCGATCCGAGGTCACCGGGATGATATTGACCCAATCACGCATATCCAACGCGATAAAGTCCCCTTCCCGTCCCTCCGGATGGAGCCGATAATGATCCTTACGCACACGCAGTACCGAATGTTCGTAAACCGTCCGGCTATCCAGCAATTCCCAATGATCTTCCAACGATTCTCTTTTGTCTCGATGCACAATCCGCTCTTTTCTTCCGTAAAAAAACCATCCCCTTTTCATTATACCTCATTCTCAAACCAACCGGTATTTACCGTGACATATTCTTTCAAAAATTTTTTCAAAATAGAAAATATTAAAATAGGCGATGCAGATAAGATAATCCGCTTAATATAAATAAATCAGTCTTTTGCAAAAAAACGATCGATACAGTAGTGTGAAATACACTAGTTACCGCAAATTTACCGTATATGCGTGTTGTAAGTTTTCTAGGGAAGGAAAACGACCCGCATTGTACGTTGTACCATTGGGTCCCTGTATTCAGGGCAGTCAACTGGCCCATTCGCGATTGCGATCGGCGAAACGTTGACAGTAGAAAGTGCAGATATGAAGAAACAAACGATTCTGGTAGGATTGGTGTCGTTGTTTGGCGGACTGTTCCTAGGGAGTGGCGTCGCGTTTGGTCAAGCGGCGGCACTTCGCGCGGTCAGTCCGATCAGCGAGTCCATGGCGGGAGCAGTGACTGCGGCACCAGTCGATGCGGCGGGCGCGTTGTATTGGAACCCTGGTTCGATCTCGGGCGTCCAAGGCGACGACATTTCGATCAACTTCGGAATGGTTTTTCCGAAATCAACCTTAGGTTCGTCGGTGACGCTTCCGGGGATTGGCACGATCAGCGGTGAGACAAAGAGCGATGCGGGGATGACACCGGTGCCCTCGATGGCGGCCATTAAGCATATTACCAACACGCCATGGACGATTGGTTTGGGCATTTCAGGCATTGCGGGCGCGAGCTGCAACTATCCAGGAGTCAGCCCAATAATCTCTCCGACAGGCATCAATCGTGATACGAATCCGATTCTCTCATCAAGCATGGTCGGGCGTTTGTCGGCGAATGTGCAAGTGTTCCAGATCGCTCCGACGGCAGCGTATCAAGTCACGGACAAGCTGTCGGTAGGTTTTGCTCCGACGGTCACATTAGCCAACATGATGGCGACGCCGTTGTTCATCGCTCCGGCAGATTCCACCGGAATGTGGGCGCAAGGAGCCGGTTCGCACTTCACTTGGGGTGGAGGATTCCAATGTGGTGCTTACTATCGAACAGACGCCGCTTGGGATTTCGGCCTGAGTTTCAAAAGCCCGCAATGGATGAAAGATTTCCACTTCTTCTACATGCAAAACGGTCAAGGCAAGGAGATAAAATACGGCTTGGACTATCCGATGATTGTTTCGCTCGGTACGGCGTACCGAGGGCTGAATCGTTGGTTGTTCACTGGTGACGTGCGTTACTTCAATTGGTCCGGAGCACGTGGTTTTGGCGACCAAGGATATGGTCCGGGACATCAAGTGTTGGGATTTGGTTGGAAAGACAATTTTTCGTTCTCGTTCGGCTCGGCGTTCCAAATGACGGAAAAGCTGACGTTACGAGGGGGTTATTGCTACTCGAACAGTGCCATTGATGACGAGGTAACGATTTATAACATCGCGTCATCCCTTTCGATGGAGCATTCGGTCCACGTTGGAGCGACGTATGATGTGGGCGACCAGTGGCTGCTCTCGGGTTCGTACACATACGTTTTCCCGCAGACGCTCCACGGAGCGTTGGACCCGGTAACCGGAGCGGGCGAAGTTTGGACAAAATCGTCGGCTCACGCCGCTTGGACGGGTATCTCGAAACGATTCTAGGTGACGGCAACGCAAGGACGCCCGCATCCCAGTTCACACTTTTTACTAGGATGTGTTCACATTAAAAAGCCGATAGTTAGGAATGAAATGATTGCAATCGGGGCGGTCTGTGTCGGTTGATATTGGAGTTTGTGCGTCTAGGACTCACGTAAGCGTCGTACCATGTTAGCCCGTATCGCAGCTTGTACGTCTAGTAAAGAGTTTTGGAAGGGGAGTTTGAGGGGAAAATTTTTGCAAAAAGTTTCCTCTCATTGATTTTATTTCGCCTCAAAAAAGTTTTATTAAAAAAGCATTTTCGTGGAAAAAGCGTAAACTTTTTTGAACTTTTCTACCTGACACTGGTACAGCCGGTCGCTCCGATTGAGGTGACACCTTGTGTGAATAAGCCCTAGGGCGGTGGTGCTGCCACTTCGATGAACAGGCATGATGGTTCGTTCGGACGGGCGGCAAACGTGCCGCCGCGTGTTCGTGCTACCGCACGGTTGCTCATGGTTCGTTCGAACGGTCGCTTCGCCTCTGGTTCCCATTGGTCGAATATTTCGCTACATGTATCACTCCAACCCGATCATCCGTAGGGCCGGGAGGGTTTCCTATTAGACGTTGGCAGTACCAACGTCAGGTAAAAAGCGAAAATGTTCTATTTCTCAGTCCGGCTCTTCTGGTCGGCGGCGTCTTGGTCGTCGATCGTTACTTTGGATTCCATCGAGTGACGTAACGGTCCGGTTTTGGCGTCCGATGGAGCGTCAATCACTTTCTTCACGATGACGTCATCCCAATCGACCGTTCCCGCCCCGATGTAGGCATAGAGCATGACTCGGCCTATTCGAGGCGTATATTTCGTATGCTTTGGCGTAAAATCTTCCGTATGTTCGTACCAACCGCCATCCAAAACACGATCTTTTTCCGGCGTCAGATTCTGTTGCGAACGATACACTTCACGGTATTGCACCCCCTTCGAGCCAGTCGAACCCGGTCGGCGTCCAGCGGCACTCGAACGTGCCGCGGAGTCATCCGCCTTTGATTTAGTCTCTTTTTTCGCCGACGTTGCGGCTCCTTTCGCCCCACTCGTCTCCAACTCCGACGCATATTCCGAGGCGACCTCGTCGTAACATTTGATAAACACTTTCACTTTGGGGCCACTCGTTCGATAACGGCAGCGAAAACGATACACCGCTCCCTCTTCGATGGCAAACGGTTTTGAATAGTACAAACAGCCCTCGTTATCACCGACCGATGCCGGAAACTCGAATCGCAAAAACGATTCGACCGAGACCTTCTCGATACGTACCAACTGTCCGAACGGCTCACGAAGTTGCCCACAAACCGATTCCCAACGATCAGGCACACCTTGAGTCAATTGATCGAATCCCGCCTCGCCCAACAGATTTTCACCCGTTTTCCATCGTTCCTCCACCTCGCCTCCAGACGCATACTGCAGCTTCGAGCGGTCTTCACGCTCACCACTACCGCCAGTCATTTTGTCGAGCATCGCCGCCACATAAGTATGTGGAATCTCAGAAACTGCGTGTGTTCTGGTGGTCACTTCATAGATAATCACAGGTTCCGTTTGGGAAAAATCAACGCAATGGATCGTCAAATCGTACTCATCCGTCTTGGCACCCTCGGCCAACTCCATCGTCCCCCAAATACCAATCTGAGCGTCGAACGTCTCGCGAACCAATCGTCCATAATCTTCGGTCGTGGCCTCTTTGGTAAGCTTTATGCCATTGATATCGAGCGTATCGCGGATATCCTGTACCGCCTCAGGTACGGCAAATCCCGGTGTTTTTCCCAGTTTTGTCCAGATCATTTCCGCCACTTTCGCACCGTTGACACCGTCATCATATTCGGAGATAAAATCGAACGGAATGACAACTTTTCCCTGTGCACAGACTTTTGAGTCACCGCTCCATGCGCAAATAATCCAAGCAAAAAACGATATCGTGAGGCACCATCGGCATTTCGAGAAGATCGTAAAACGTGATAACATGGTTCGTCCCCCAAATACGAAAAGTTTGACGGCACGTATATTCGTCCCACCATGGACCATTCTGGCCATCGCTTGAACAAGCACCAACGACAGATTTTATCGGTAACGCTCGACTTTATGATAGCCTACGAAAAAAAGCGTGGCAAGAGAGACCTTGACCAAAATGAGATTTGCGGATATCGTAAGCGGCGTATATTCTGCGGTGATATCTAAACAATGAGGTCCGCTAGTCACAAACGACAGGCAATGGCCCATTACGTTTTGGAACTTCCGCATGTTTAAGGGCGTGTCGGTGGTATGCGACCCGGTATCGGCAAACCCGATATCGTAGGAGAATTTACGATTCCACATCACTTTGGCCCAATGGCGAATCCAAAACCAGTCTCTCGGACAAACGCGGTTCGTCGGTTCGGCCAATGAAACACTCGATGAATGGTTTCCGTAAAATCCACTACCGACACACGATTCCCAGGTCCGTTTGTGGAGTTTTAACAGTGGCTTACAACAGTATTGTGTGCATCAAACAGGTGCCGGATACCGCGAAGATTACGGCGGACGCAATGACCGCCGAGGGTACCGTGAATCGCGCCGCGCTGCCTGCGATCTTTAATCCGGAAGATTTGTACGCGCTCGAAGCCGCGCTCGGTGTGAAAGAGCGATTCGGCGGAACGGTGACAGTCCTCTCGATGGGACCACCGAAGGCGGCGAGTATCTTACGTGACAGTTTGTATCGAGGAGCCGATCGAGCGATTTTAATCACCGATCGTCGCGCCGCCGGAAGTGACACGCTTGCAACTGGTTACATTTTGGCCAAAGCAATCGAAACGATTGGTAGTTATGATATGATTTTTTGCGGTCGTCAGGCGATTGACGGCGACACCGCACAGGTCGGACCGCAGTGTGCCGAAAAACTCGGAATTCCGCAGGTCACCTATTTGGAAGAATTTTTGAATGGCGAGGCAGATCGTGTACGACTGCGTCGCAACCATGGGAATGGTTGGGAAGTGGTTGAAAGTACGCTTCCGGTGTTGATCACCGTGGTTTCGACACCCGACGCGGTACGTCCGTGGGCGGCGCGACGGGTCATGAAGTACAAAAAAGCCCGAATTCCTGCCGAAGTGATCTCGCCAGAAGAGCTGGAATCGCTCAAGGCGAAAGGGTTATTGCTCGAACAGTGGACGATGGAAGATATCCACGCCGATTTTGATCGTTGCGGACTTGCCGGTTCGCCAACGAAAGTCTATCGGATTCAGTCGGTGGTACTCACAAAGGAAGGTTTCTCGAAAGTGGAACCGACCGAGGATGGTATCAACGGCATGATTCATGAACTGATCACCGATCGTACACTGGGGTAAACGACTATGACGAAACCAAATCGACAGGGCGAAGTCTGGGTATTCGCCGAACAGCAAGATGGTCAGTTACACGATGTCTCGCTGGAACTTTGCGGCCGTGCACGTCTGCTGGCCAATCAACTGGGCGTAACAATGGGTGTGATTTTGCCCGGTAATAACGTGGAATCGCTCGCCTCGACGCTGATCGCACATGGTGCGGACAACGTTTACGTGGTGGATTGTCCGCGTTTGGCGCAGTTTACGACACTGCCATACGCGCGAGCGGTCTGTGCGTTAATCGACAAGTACCATCCGCAGATTGTGATTTATGGGGCTACACCGCTAGGGCGAGACCTTGCGCCACGGGTGGCGTCCGAGATGCGTTCCGGCATGACAGCGGACTGTACGGACCTGCAAATTGAAAATGTGATTGATCCGAAAACGAAGACGGAACATGAGAATTTACTACTCCAGATCCGTCCCGCGTTCGGTGGTAATATTATCGCGACGATTGTGAATTATGACCAATGGCCACAGATGGCGACCGTCCGTGAAGGGGTGATGCCGCTGCTTCCGGCGGATGCGAATCGTACGGGCCGTGTGATCCGCGAAAATGTAGAGATTTCGGAGGCGTTAATGGCGGTCCGCGTTTTGGAACGTCATGTCGAACAGCGGAAAGTGAATTTGAAGGCGTCGAGAATTATTGTCGCTGGTGGTGGAGGGATCGGTTCAAGGGAGAATTTCGAGCTGATTTATGAATTGGCAGGTGTGCTTGGCGGCGTGGTCGGAGCGAGCCGTGCGGCGGTGGACAGCGGTTTCATCGGCAAGGAACATCAGATCGGTCAGACCGGTACGACAGTACGCCCGGCGTTATACGTAGCGGTCGGGATTAGCGGTGCGATTCAGCATCGCGCGGGCATGGAAGAATCGGCGAAAATTATTGCGGTCAATACCGACCCGGAAGCTCCGATCTTCTCGATCGCCCATTACGGCATTGTCGGCGATTATGCGGACGTGTTGCCAAAAATGATCAAAGCGATTCGTACGCGTAACCTCTGAACCAACGGACGATATAAGGAAACAATTGATGGGAAATTTCTTTCTCGATAATGAAGATATTCAGTTCCAGCTTGGCAATCTGGATTTGCTCAAAATCGCGAAGCAACAGGAAGATCGCTCGCGAAATGGCAATGCCGATTACGTGCCCGATTCGCCAGCGGATGCAGTCGATAATTATTATAAAGTGCTGGAAATCGTGGGCGATATCGCCGCCAACACGCTTGAACCAAACGCCGAGGCGGTTGATGCGGAGGGACACACGCTAAACGACGATGGTACCGTGACGCTTCACCCACTGGTGGAAGAAAATCTGAAACGATGCCGTCAAGCAAATTTAATGGGTTTTACCTTGCCGCGTGAGTTTGGCGGACTCAACAATCCGACGACGATTTATTCGGTGGCGAATGAACTGATTAGCCGCGGCGACTGTTCGTTCATGAATATTTTTGGCTTACAGGGTAACGCGGAGACGATTAACGCCTTTGCGTCTGAAGAGATTCGGCAAAAATATGTGTGTGATTTCGCGATTGGCGGCGCGACCGGAGCGATGGCGTTGACCGAACCGGACGCCGGTTCCGACTTGCAAGCGGTACGGCTCCGCGCGTGGCAAGATGAAAACGGTCAGTGGTATCTCAACGGTGTCAAACGGTTTATTACAAACGGTTGCGGCGAGATTCTCGTGACACTCGCTCGCAGTGAGCCGGACGTAGCGGATGGTCGTGGTCTAAGCGTGTTCGTCTCGCGTCGCTGCGAACAGATTCGTGTACGCCATCTTGAAGAAAAACTCGGTATTCACGGTTCGCCGACGTGTGAACTGGTGTTTAACGACGCACCGGCGGAATTAATCGGTGAGCGTCAACGTGGTTTGATCACCTATGTAATGGCTTTGATGAATGGAGCGAGGCTTGGGATTGCGTCGCAATCGGTCGGCGTCGCGGAAGCGGCGTACCGTCTGGCTCGTACCTACGCGGCCAGTCGTTGTCAATTTGGCGTGGCGATCGAACAGATGCCCGCCGTGGCCGAGATGGTGGTCGATATGCAGATCGCGGTAGAATCGGCACGTGCTCTCATGTATCAGACGGCGTTCATTTGCGACCAAGAGAACAACAATCTGCGGATTCTCGAAGGCGGACAGTGTGTCGATAAAGCGGAAGAAAAAGAACGTAAATCGACCGCGCGTGCCCTCAAACGTGTCGCCGGTATGTTAACCCCGATGGGCAAATATTTCTGCTCGGAGATGGCCAATCGTGTCACCTACGATTGTATCCAAGTGCTTGGTGGTTCTGGTTTTATCAAAGATTATCCCGCGGAACGATACTATCGTGATGCGCGTATCACGACGATCTACGAGGGAACGTCTCAGTTGCAAGTGTTGGCGGCGATTCGCAGTGTTTCGAGCGGTATTTTCGCCAGTTACGTCGAACAATACGAATCGAAGACGTTTGATGCCGCACTGCTTGACGATTTGAAGACGAAGCTGATTGGGTTACGAGAAAAGACGGTTGAAGCGGCAACCTTTGCGAAATCGCAGGCGTCCGGTTACCTTGATCTGTCTGGTCGTCGGATTGTCGATGCCGCGATTCACGTGATCATTGGACATTATCTGCTCGAACAGGGTGCGGTGAATGAGCGCAAAAAGCGAGTCGCGCGTCGTTTCATCGAAAAGGGTTTGCCGACAGCCCTTGCCGGTTTGGAAATCGTACTTTCCGCCGATGCGTCCGCGATCCAAGAATACGAACTGCTCGCCGGTCCCGTACCAACCGTTGAGTAATTTTCGGTCATGGAATCAGCCTGATGGTAGAATCAACCAACCATGTAGGTAGATGGGAGGAACATTCAACCGGTCAGGCCAAGCTATATCCTCCGAACGATTCTTCACGAATTTTAGTAGGAGGGGCTTGTCGAAACGATGATTTTCGATTATGCTTTGGCGGCGTGGTTATCTTTCGGAGGGTTGGCCGCTGTGGTGGTTATTTTTCCGGGAGATGGCCGTAGGAGTGCCCCTTTCGGGGTGCCGCATGGAGGATAAGCGAATGGTTAGCAGGCACATTGGAAATGTGTTGCCCTGGAAACGGGGTTGCGGGTTCGAATCCCGTGTCCTCCGCTGGTAAATATCCATACAAAACACACTGTGAATATCCAATGCATTGGGTATTTGGTGTACCGTGGGTGTCTACATAGAAAGATTGTATAAAATACAGGACATCGCTAAGGTATACTGTAAACCAGCTAAGGTATACTGTAAACCAAACGCATTTGGGACCATCGTCCCAGTGCGTTTTTTTGATTTTCTGGTGTCACCAAACGGCAAAACTGGCGACACCCCCTTCCGCTCACCCCGTGTGTCATACGAGTGGCAACGCCTGTGATACGAACAGCGACATGATGCAGGCAACGGAATCCAATGGTGTAAAACACGCACGTTCATACGCAAATTCGACGGTCTAACCCATAGAAGAATCTACCCCCCTATGGAGGCCGCGTGTATCCGACCTTTTTCGTCCCGATTCGCCCATGGACGGAACACCGATTGGGTGTTCCATCAAATCAAATCCGCCAAAAAAACATCTCCCACCCAAAACGGCCCCGTCCTAAGGCACACACGGCTAAAAATCAACAAGCCGCCATTTAAAAACCGCGTGCGACACAGACATCGTCGAAATTGCGAAGATGATAGTCGATATCAGCATAATCGAGTGCTCGGCAAAGCTCTCGCAACGCTACGCCCAAGCCATCCGGTCCCGAAAAACCGCCAAATTGACCGCCGCCTTTGACGTGCGGTTCCAAATCGACGAAAACGCCCGCGATTCCACGTCGTTTAAGATTCGCCTTCAACTCCGGCAGTGCAGGTCGCAATGCTCGAAAAATCGCCTCATGACCTGAATCGCCCAGCGTACACGGCACGAAATGGTGTAGCGATTCTTCATCCACCAGCTGTCCTTTTTCATGAACTGGAGCGTGGTAGTCTTTGATGTGAACCCAACCAAGCCCCGGCAGCATCAGTCGGAACTGTTCCAACAGCTCCGCCGCGGAAAAGCCTTGGACGATCAGGTTCGCGGCATCATAAACCATCGTCAATGCGGGATGGCTGACTTGCTTCCAAATCTCGGTCAACAGATATCCATTTCCACCCACAAGATTCGGTTCCACCTCGACACCATATGTCAGATCGCTTCGATGACACATCTCGGCGATCTGTCCCAACTGATCGACCACCTGCGGAATATGCGGCTTCGGATCGGCACCACGCGGATGGTAAAACGAAAAGCCACGAATCAGCTTCGACTCAAACGCGTGGGCCAATTCGCAAGCGCGACGCACTTCTGTGCTGAGGTATTCGGCAAACGGTACGAATCGATTTTTCGTTCCATCATCCACGTCCACCAATTTCACCTTACCAATCGGCGAACCGATGGACGACACATTCATCTGATATTCGTTCTGATATTCACGCAATTTCTGAATATCGCTGACCGAAAGATTCATCACATTTTTGACTCCGTCGCCCAGATCGACAAAGCGAATACTGTAATACTGAAGTCCTAAGGCGGCAAACGCGACGAACTGCTCGACAGGCGTTTTGTGATTCGCGGCCTCATCGGCAAAACCACTCAAAATCACCCGTGGATGCGAAGATGGTTTCGTTACACTCATCGTAGTTTCCTTTCGGTTGTCGTTATTCCAGTTCACACACGATTTCGATCTATACGTCCGCGTCGGCGCGTCGGAGTAATCCATTCCATCTACATACACTCACCGGCCCGCTCGCAGAGGGTTAACTGGTGTTAGGACACAAATGGAATGGATGGCAAGCTTTGTGGATACATGATTTTGATCCACTCTTCATTCAATCTTTCTTTTCGTAAAACACACGTTGGGCTTTGCCCTCTTGACGCGGAAGTGTACCTGGAGCGAAAACGTCACCCTTCGGTGAAAATTGCAATCGCTCTTTGAGATGTTTTTCGACCATATATCCTGTCACTCCCGCCTCCGCCTCGACGTGAATGCGCACATCTTTCACACCGTCGCGTTCTTCGATGATAATCTGATAATTCGGCAATACACCTGGAATCTCCAACAACGCCTGTTCGACCTGACGCGGGAAGAAATTCACGCCCTTCACAATCAACATGTCATCGATACGTCCCGTCACCGGGGCGATTCGCAGATGGGTTCGACCACACGCACAACGCTCTCGTGACAGAATCCGCGTCAAATCGCCCGTACGGAAACGAATCACAGGCAATGCTTCGCGCGTGAGCGACGTGATCGTCAACTCGCCCACTTGACCGTCCGCTACGGGCTTGTGCGTCATCGGATCGAGTACTTCAGCCAAATAATGATCTTCCCAAACGTGAATGCCGTTGTGCGCTGAGCAATCTTGACCAAGCGTACCCACACCACCCGTTTCCGTCATGCCATAAATATCAAACGCCTCGATCTCCAACCCCGCCGTGAGCCGTTTCTTCAGCTCGTCGCTGAACGTCTCCGCTCCGAAAATACCAATCTTCATCGCCGGTAGCTCGATCCCCATCGCATTACGTTCCTCAAGGAAACGAATCCCATACGAGACGACCGCTCCGAAAACTTTCGTTCCAAAATCTTTCGCCAACGTCACCTGACGTTGTGTATGTCCGGAACTGGCTGGAACGATAAACAATCCCGCCGTGCGTGCCCCATGATAAAAACCGAACCCCCCATTAAAAAGACCGAACGTCGGCGTAATCTGCGTCACATCGCCCGGTTGCGCTCCCGCCATTCGGTAACATCGCGCCATGCACTCGCCCCACTGCGTCAAATCGTTCCGCGTGTACGGCATGACCACCGGCGTACCGGTCGAACCGCTCGACATGTGCATTTCCGCAATTTCTCTCTCATCGACACAGCACAATCCGAGCGGATACGTTTGCCGGAATATATCTTTGCTCACCATCGGCAATTTCGTGATATCTTCCAACGTTTTCACATCATCCGGCCCGACGCCCTGTTCCTCAAACAGTTTACGGAACGCCGCATTTCGCCACACGTGCCGCACGATTTTTTGTAACCGCTCCAACTGCCACGCTCGAAGCTGGTCCACCGAGGCTGTTTCTTCTTGTGGATTCAAATATTGCGACGCTTCCATAACAAATCCTTATACAAAAACGAGTTCTATGAATCACCCGGAATAACGCTGGAGTTTTTTCACGAAAATACATTCCTTTGCGGTGGCAAAACCATCGACGACTATCCATGCGTTCCAAATTTTCCATCATACCTATGCTAAATACAAATTGCAATTGGGCAAAAGGTCGGTTTTTCGAAACATGAACACCGCTCAACCGCATATTCCGTCCGAACCGCTCCGCATAATTCTATGAAGGAGCTGATATCCCCTTGCGTAAATGGGACCCGCATCGTTATAATGAAAGATATAAATTTTTTATTCGTTTTCCCGAAGGACCTTTTCGATGCCACGTTCCAACGAAAAAAATGGACGTCATCCCCAAATTTTGCTGATTGCCGATGATCGTGTACTGCGTTCGTTCTTGCGTTCTGCGCTCGAATTGCGGGGATATCAGCTGATCGAGGCGAATTGCGGGGAAAATGGTTTGGTCATGTTCGCAAAACAGACGCCGGAAATCATCCTGTTGGACACCGCATTGCCAGATATCAACGGCATTCGGCTGCTCGAACGCTTGCGGCATGGCTCCGCGATTCCAATTCTCGTGCTGTCGAGTCGTGATCAGGAACGTGATAAGGTCGCGGCGTTGGATGCTGGCGCGGACGATTATCTCACCAAACCGTTTGGCGTGGATGAATTACTGGCTCGAATGCGGGCGATTGCGCGACGATATCGCCAAGCGGCCCCTCCCACGGAGCCTGATTTACTGCAATTTGGAAATTTGGAAATTGATTTCACACGCCGTAGCGTATTGCGGGATGGCGAGGCTATCCATCTTACGCCGACGGAATATCGATTACTCGAAACACTCGTGCGACATGAGGGAAAAGTCATGCCGCATTATGAATTGCTCAGCGAAATCTGGGGGCCAGATCGCCAACATGACGTACAACATTTGCGGGTATATATTTCACAATTGCGTCGTCGAATCGAAAACGACCCGGCTAACCCCATCTGGCTCCAGAATGTCTCCGGCGTCGGATACCGATTCACGATTCCCGAAGATTGACCAACCCTTTCCACGATGCGTAAGACATATCCGATCACACTTATAGTTCGGTCGGTCAACAGTTATCACGTGGAATCGATATTTTCTCTCACAGAGACCGAGCGGAGCACACGGCTGTTGCGAACATTCGCACCGGAACGATCCGATGCCGACACCGCTTAAAACTGATACGAAGCCCAAACAAGCATATATTTTTTATATGGATTCTAGGAACGGATGACGAAAATGAACGATTTGCAACAATACTGTACCGATGTGGCGCGGCGAGCGGACGCGGCGGCTCAAGAAATGGCTTCGTTGACCGGTATGCAAAAAAATGGATGGTTGCGACGAAGTGCGGAACTGCTGCGAACGGAATCGGCCAAAATTCTGACTGCAAATCAGACTGACCTAGATGCCGCGCCGGGATACAGTCTGACGACTGCCGCAATGGATCGATTACGACTCACTACGGAACGCATTGAAGGCATTGCTCACGCACTTGAGGAGGTGGCAATGCTTCCGGACCCCGTCGGCGAGGTGATCAGTTCATCCATGCGACCGAACGGACTGCAAGTAAATAAAACACGTGTGCCATTGGGTGTCATTTTTTTCATTTATGAATCACGTCCGAATGTCACCGCCGACGCGGCGGCACTCTGCGTCAAAAGTGGTAATGCGGTCATTTTGCGAGGTGGTAAGGAGGCGATCCATTCGAGTCACGCGATCGTCGAGTTGCTCCAACAAGCGGCGAGAGAGTTCGCGATTCCGGTCGACGCCGTCCAGCTCGTTTCGACGACCAATCGTGATGCCGTGGGATATTTCCTGGGGATGCCGGAGTACATCAGCGTGGCGATCCCACGTGGCGGTGAAGGTTTGATTCGTCGGGTAGTCGCCGATGCCAAAATGCCCGTAATCAAACATTTTACGGGAAATTGCCATGTGTATCTCGATGCGACAGCGGATGCCGAGATGGCTGTATCGATTGTTATCAATGGCAAGTGTCAACGAATGGGTGTTTGCAACGCGACCGAATCTCTCGTGGTACACGAGGCGTGCAGTCATACCGTTTTGCCCAAAGTGGCGGCGGCATTGCTTGCCAATGGTGTCGAAATTCGCGGCGATGGGCGAACACGGGCGATCGTGCCAGAAGCTATACCCGCGACCGATGCCGATTATGCGACCGAATTTCTGGGACCGATCATTTCCTGCGTCATCGTCGATTCGCGTGACACGGCGATTCGCCATATCAATCGTTATTCCTCGAAACATACGGAAACAATCGTGACGTCCGATTACGCAGCCGCTCAAGAGTTCGCGACTCGTATCGACAGTTCCGCCGTGATGATCAACGCAAGTACACGATTTAACGATGGTGGTGAATTCGGTCTCGGTGCCGAGATTGGCATTAGTACGGATAAACTCCATGCGCGTGGCCCGTGTGGTTTACACGAACTCACGAGTTACAAATATGTCGTCCGCGGAAACGGACAAATTCGATAATTTGAACAATCCGACCTCTCTCCTCGGATACCACTCCTTAACGCCTGCTGCAACGCATTGTCGTTATGTGTTCCACTTTACCCGACCCGCACGCGGTCGGACCGCATGGTGCGGTTGCCGGTACTTCCCGGTCTGCTACGCAAGCGGTTGGGTTGGAGAGGATGACAGATGGACCATGCCGGAAGACGTGAACGCCCGCTGCGACTCCACGTCCGCAACCGGCGGTTCCTCCTATTTTTTGAGAGCATCCAGCTTTGCGTTCAATTCGACAATCGTCTGTTGGAGTTGCTGAACACTCTCCCGCAACTCCCGCAGCTCTGTACGTAAGGCATCCATCTCCGGATTCATCACCGACATCGTCCACTTGTTACCACTATTCGGACCACCTCCCGCCCAAGGATTATTGCCACGATTCCGACCACGACCATCTCTCTGATCGCCCTCTTGCGGTGGGAACGGCAAGGTAAATGGAGTACCCTGGTTGGGCTCCGATTTATCTATATCTGTACCATCGGACGCCTCACTCGGTATCGGACGGCTCGTCATCGCTTCCCACGGATTACCTTCCGGACCATCATCCGTCCGGCGGCCCATTCCCATACCTTCCCTCACAGGCGCCATGCCTTGACCATCCAGTCCGCGTCCCATTGGGCCATCCATCTCTGGACCACGCCCTAAAGGACCGTTCATCTCTGGACCGCGGCCCATCCCCATCTCCCCACCCATACGCCCCGGACCTTGGCCATTATTCCGGGGAAAAGGTCTCTCCGCATCGGGATTCGATTTTCGAATCGGTGGAAGCTCAATCCCTTCCGCCTTCGCAAGCCGCTCAACCCATTCTACATTGATCCCCTGCTCGCGGGCATACTTCGCATACGAAATCGACTGGGATTTACCCGAACGACTGGACGACACCCATATCCTTGCGGGTTCCGCTTGGCCATCTTTCCATAAATATGTGGCATAATCGAGATAAACAGGCGGAATCGCCTTCAGATCTTCTGTCTTAAGTACCTGATACATTCCGCCATTTGGCTCTAGGACACTCATACTTGCGCTGGCCGGTTTCGTCGGATCTTGCCAGAATAACATAAAACTCGCCATGCCATTCGGTCGCCAGAAGACGTACACATTCTCGACCACACCATCCGGACGAATACCTATTGTCAATCGCCCCAGCGGCATGCTCGGACGCCCCCATACATGCGGAAAAATCGGAAGTTCAAACACACTCGCAGGACAAAGTTTTGTCTGCAAAAGTTCACCTTGACGCAAAAATCGGACGATAGCTCCGGATTTCTTTTCCGAGGCGTTGCGCGGCATCACTCGCATCCACTGCCACCAACTAAAGCCATTCACCGTCGCCGTTTCGCCAGAATCACTTTCCATTTCCAATAAAATGTCACCCGCCATAAGACCCGCTCGCGACGCGGGGCTATCCGGCATCACACAACGAACCAAATATCCTGGGACCGCGCCCTGAACATATTTCTGGTCGGGGTCCCAATCCCGGATATCACACATCGCTCGAATGATCACGCCCGTCCAATTTACCGGCCATTTACCGCCATCCACCCAATCAATCAGATCGTTCGACTGGAGCGACGGAATCTCATCGTGCAAGCCATCTGAAAAATTCAATAAAGCCGGAAAGTTTCCGCCCGCCGCCGTGGCCCCGGCGGTCGTCGAAATCGAAAGCTGACTCTGATATGCCTTGTACAACGCAAGCAACTTCGGATCAATCAGCTCTTTCACCAGTCGTGTTGACGGAACAGGCGACGGCTCAACTTCCTCATTCCTCGGTTCACTCACTGGCTCGACCGCGATTTGTACAGAATCCTCATCTTTCGCGGCACTCTTCTCCGATTCCACCGCAATGATGGTTCCATCCGCACTCTTGGCAACATCCCGATCCTTCGTCGTGACAACCGCGTCATCCGCCGGTGTCGCATCACGGGATTCGACCACAGCCGGAACGGGCGTCGGTCTCGAAGCATCACCCGCCCAAACATTGCCGCTCAAACAAACAGCTCCCACCCAAAGAAAAACCCACGGATTCGGCCCAAAAGCATATCGCATCGTTAGCTCCATTTTCAACCATTCGTTCCATCGGATTTTGGGACTACGACCACGATTCTCCGTCGCAAAACAATGCTTGGCCATATTCGAATCGGCCCCATTTTCCACCAGAACCCGTACCAAAGATACACCCAAAGAACTGGATTATCCACCCACCGACCGTCACATTAGGCCCTTCGTCGTGTCACGTTCCACGTCCGGCCACACCAAACTCGCGGTCACCCTACGCTCCATCACACATCCCTCGTACGCCCCATATCATTCCATCATATCTGATCTTATTACATGGGGTTTCATCACAGAGAGTTACCGTCCCACGTATCGAATCAACGTACGGCTGACCGGAATCTCGCTCATGGTGAACGTACCGTCTTGCCGACGACTCGAATCGTCCTGGATCATCATTTCACGCTGCTGTACCACTTCATATCCCGCCGCACGAAGCATTGCCACCGAGGCGTCCGATAGAATGTATGTATTTTGCGATCGCTCCGGATTCTGTTCACCATCAAACACAGCGACCAAATTCCATGTTCCCTTATCATAATCGTAGTACTTCTCGAACTCAAGATCCGATTCCAACGTAAGGTACCCGGCGTTCGAACTATTGTTATCAGCGGACCAGGTGGTCGAATCGTTCGAAGATTCCACCACGTCATGATAATAAACCGTACCCGTCTGTGGATCGGTCGAGGCGGTAATCGCCGGCCCCGTCTCCGTCACCACACGCCCTCCGTTCAGACTGTCCGCCGAACGCGACTGCATCACCGCCCGCATCACCGCCGCCGCGTCACCATTCAACACGCGATTCGACGTGCCTCTTCGCTCTGCCTCCTGACTCGCCGTATCCACCGCCTCGGATTGTCCATAACGTGCCTCCAACGACGGACCAGGGGCCTGATTTGCCGGAAGATTTGCCGCCAATTGCGATACATTCTCCGGGGAAAGCGGCAACAATGTCCGCGGATTCATATACCACGAACCAAGCATAAACGAAATGGCAATCGCCGCAATCGTGCCGCTCCAAAACGCCCAATTCCGCATCGCATAACGCTGTACTCGACGGAACGTCCGCGCACCATTACTCCGCGAATCCTCGACGGATGGACCGAAATTTTCCGCCAATGCCTCAGCATTCGACGGCGAAACCGGTTCCCGGGCCACGACAGTACCGCCTTCCCTCAGTACCATCGTGACCGCGGGTCCCCTTACCACGTTCGCACAGGTCGTATCCGCCGAAATTTCCGATGGTTCCAAAATGGAGGAGGCTTCAGCAGCTTCGACAATGGAGACGCCCTCGGCTGTCGGTGGATTTTCCGTAATCGAGACACACTGCTTGCGCACCCACTCGCGAAAGGTCTCGTCATCCGAAAGATCGCCCGCCGCATGGGTAAACGCCAACGCATCGGACTGTTCATCCGCCTCACTCGCCCCGACCAGCAAACCAGTCACCTCGCCAAACAAACCGGAATCCAGCACTTCCTGATAGCATTGAGAACGTAGGAACGCGCACGCACAACGCTTCCAACCATCGGGAATTTCATCCAACATCAACAACAGTCGCGTTCGCTCCTGTTCCGGGAGCTCACCATCGACAAGTCGTTCTAATTGTCGCTCCAGCTCTTCGATGTTGAACATGATTGCCTCCTCACTGGACTCCGCCGTCATACTTAACTCTCAAACCCGCGTTACCGCGTCTCCCTATAAACCCATAGCCGCCAAAGGAGCTACTTGCCAACCGCTCTTACACTCGGCGATCACGGACCACCTCTGAGCCGCCTCACCATTCACCCGCCTCAATTCGCACGCCATGACCGATTCACTCTTTTCACACGGACCAAGTTACGACCGTTTCATATCATATGGATGTATGTTTTCAAACATTACTGCAAAAAAATTCCCTTAAAAATCGCTTTCTTCTGATATGTTTCCATCCTCGAAAACATCTTGCTCATTTTCGGATTTTTTCTCGGAATTTTTGGGAAATAGCCCCTTTTCCATCCGTGATAAAATCGCCGCAAGCCGTTTCCTCGCGCGATGCAGCCGCGTTTCCACCGCACTCTCCGTAATGTCTAAATGTTCCGCTATCTGACGATAGCTCCAATTTTGTGTGTGCTTGAGCAGTAATATTTCCGAGTCACGCGGCGGAAGTTGCGACAACGCCTCACGTACCTGCTTGCGACGCTCCTCACGCACAAGCCATTGGAATGGATCTTCGTATGGCCCTGTCGTGTCGCTCTCTTTGTGGAACGTGTATCGTTCCATCAACTTGCGATGTCGTCCTAATTTGCGCCGATACAGCAACGACAAATTAACCGCCAACCGATATAACCATGGCGCAACACGACTCGGATCGCGAATTGGTGCCTTTTGACGCAATGCCGCGACGGCTAACTCTTGGAACACCTCCTCAACTCCCGCGACCTCGCCCAAACGTATATAGATCACTTTACGCAACCACACCGCATGTTGAACAAGTTCGTCGCTCCAATTGATTTCAGGCAATTCCGCGTCATCTGTAAGGGAAGGATCTTGCTGCATTGTGACGCCATGGGATAAAACAGTATACACACGACTCAAATCACCGCCACGGTTGTTACCGTCCACCGGAAAATCTTGCGTTTTTTATAAAAACTGACCGAAAATCAACCGAAACCCAAATATCGGTAAAATAGGTGGCAGTGGAACGCCCTATCGGATAAGATATCGTCAACTGGTCTCGCACGCCACCCCTTGGCTTTTAGAATTTTGCCATGAATTCCACAAATGGCAAGGAGACGCGATATTGCGCCGAATGATCATTTTTTAGGACAAAATGCCAAACAGAGAACGAAATGCTTATGATTGCATCCGTCTTATGCGGCGCAGATCACAGAAAACGGAGCCTTTTATGGACGCATCCTTGGTCGCACTTCTCGATTTTTTGGGAAAACAGGCCGAAAACAACTGGGTCTCACGGCAAGTACTCCAACCATGGGAGTCGTTGTACAATCTGCAAAACGATCCACAATTCGTAGCCTCCGCGGTGGCTTATCTTTTTACCAACAGTACGATTGAGATAAAAAACACCCCTGATGGGGAACTCCAATTGCGACTAACGGCCAAGGGTCGCGAACTTGTCAACCAACATGAAGCGACCCATTCGCTTTTTACGGCCTATCCGCTCGGCGAGGCTGTATTCGAAGCACTCGGCAAAGAAGACGACGAAACCGCCCCTCGGTAAAATGCGATCCCCAGTAAAAAAGACGGAGCTTCCATGTGCCCCGTATTGATGGAAAATGAGGCCAATGGAACCATCCAAAGCGATTTTGCAACGAAAAAAATCGCGACGTAAACACCGAATTCAACAATGAAAGCAACGGTTGTTTGTCGCTAGGGCGTTTCCCAAAGGTTGGGGGAACCTCGTGAAGTTGGCAATACCAACGTCGGATAAAAATCTTATAAACCGACGCATGCCGGGAACGGAGTGGCCGCATCGGCGGTCATTTTACCGAGTTGGCAGCACCAACGTCGGGTAAAAAATCCGTAGATCGATGAATGCCGGGAACGGAGTGACCGCATCGTCGGTCACTTCACCGAGTTGGCAGCACCAACGTCAGGTAAAAAATCCGTAGATCGATGAATGCCGGGAACGGAGTGACCGCATCGTCGGTCACTTCACCGAGTTGGCAGCACCAACGTCAGGTAAAAAGAGGTAAAAAACGCACCCTGCGGGCCAACCGCTTGTAACGCAAATGACCGAGTGGTATACTCTGCTAGTTTTCTAGGTCATGGGCCAAATTTTTGGAAAATTCGGCCTGGTAGTAAGTGTGGAGCGATCGAGATTGTCAAGTGCGTGTTGATATTTTTGGGCGGCGGAATTGGAACCATCCTTCGTTGGACTCTGGGTGAGGCTGCGTTGCAGATTCTGCCCAAAGAACTGTTTCCATTAGGAACGTTTACCGTGAATCTGGTGGGATGTTTCGGCATCGGACTTTTTGCGGCATGGTTTAGCCATATTCCGGTGGAAGTCTTACGCGCGGAATTACGAGTGGCGATCATCGCGGGATTCTTCGGCGGATTTACCACTTTTTCGAGTTTCGGTCTGGAAACGTTGCAAATGCTCCATCGTCAGCAGTGGGGACTCGCACTCGGATATGTTACGACCAGTGTTGTTTGCGGAGTCATATGCGCCGCATTGGGTTTTCGACTTTTCGACGGACAAATCGCCTAACCCGGTACGGCCCCATTATCGACTGTTTCCGAAGTTCGCTTCGACTTTGATTCCCACCACTTCTGCGGTTTTTCTATGTTTTTTCACAAGCCAAAACGGTAATGGGGCGTCTCTGACGATTTTATCCAGTCGTACGGAGGCCCTGCCCTCCAGGTTGTGCGGCTATCCGCAAGTACAAAACATTCATCCGAAAAATCGTCTTTGTGAATCGGTACTACTTCACGGTTGGAACAAAAAAAGGAAAAAGCACTCTTTTGGGCCTCTTTGTGCGAGGTTGTATGAAAATCGGGTACGATACGATATAATGACAAAGATTCTCGTGGTGAGGGAGCTGGTCGTCGAAGGAACGTTCAAGGATTGTTCGTGTCGAAAGGCCGCTCATTAAGTTGGAACTTTCGCTTGAAACTCAGCAAATGCCACTCACGAGAACGGATGCGTAGCCGATGTACCGATTCCAACGGAATCGCTCAAAATCACACGGAATAAGTCGCTTCGAGTGGAACACTGTCGGAACAGGAACGATCAGATGCCGGAACCTTCACCCAAAGTACAATTGATGCGGCGGATACATCCGAAGCGTAAAACCTTCGCGATGATCTGTTTAGGTTGCCCGAAGAATCTCGTCGATGCCGAACGTATCGCGGGATTACTGACTGAGGCAGGATGGAAAATAGTCCGTGAACCTCGTGACGCGCAGTGCGTGATCGTCAACACCTGTGGTTTTCTGCAAGCGTCTCGTGATGAAGCCAAACAACATATCGAGCAGATGTTAAAGTATAAGCATAACGGTGAACTGCTCCACGTCGTCATCACCGGGTGTTATGCCGAGCGTGACAAAACGCTGCTTTACGAGATATTTCCCGGCATTGACGCCGTCGTGGGCGTGACCGGTCGTGAGCAAATCGTTTCAGTGGTGGAATCGCTCGTCTCGCCGCATTTATCGTCCAATGAGTATGAACCGTCCGTCTTACCAAAGTTCGATACCGGGACGAATGACAAATCATTCCATCAGGATGAGTCTCATTTTTTGCGATCCGGACGCTTCCACGGCGCGGAATATCCCTGCCCATTACGTGACGATCATCGATATCGTTTGACTCCGCGGCATGTGGCATATCTGAAAATCGCCGACGGCTGCGATCGTCGCTGTGCGTATTGCGCGATTCCCGCCATCCGCGGTCCCCATGCGAGTAAGCCGATCCCACAGGTCGTTTCCGAAGCCAAAGAACTCGTGGCCAGTGGTACGCGTGAACTCGTGCTCATCGCACAAGATTTGACGTACTACGGTTTCGATTGGCAGGACACCGATGGAACGCGACGTTCACGACTGGCCGATCTGCTCGCCGAGTTGGAAACGATTCCAGAGCTCAAGTGGATTCGTCTGATGTATCTCTATCCAATGCACGTGACAGACGAACTGATCGAACGGATCGCTACGTCGCAAAAAATCGTGCCGTACATTGATATTCCGCTCCAACACGCGGACGACACCGTATTGCGAAAGATGAATCGCATGGTCAATCGGGAGAAAACGGAAGCACTGCTCACGAAATTACGTGCAAATATTCCCAACTTGGCGTTACGTACCACAATGATGGTCGGTTTTCCAGGCGAAACCGAAACCGCGTTCGAGACATTGTGCGACTTTATACGACGGTGGAAATTTGAACACTTGGGGACGTTTGTCTTCTCGCCGGAAGCCAACACGCCAGCGATGTCGATTCCACAAGACGAGTGGATTGCGCCATCGGTGGCTCAGGCTCGATTAGAACGGTTGATGAATATTCAGCGAGAAATTACTTACGATTGGAACGAATCACAGGTTGGCAAACAGCTAGAAGTGATTTTGGACGCGGCGATTCGCGGTGAAAAAAATACGTGGATCGGTCGAACAGCGACCGACGCTCCAGAAATTGACGGCGTCGTTTATGTGACGGGCGCGTCCAGTGGTCCGAAATTACACATGGGTAAAATGGTACGTTGCGAGATCGTCGCCGCGCAGGGATACGATCTAGTCGCCGTACCGGTGGAATAAGTTGTTTTGAATCCATTCATGGATGGCATAGGACCATCGGAATTCTTGGCAGATCGCGAGGCGGTCCACCAGCTGGGAATGTCGGCTCTGGCCATACCGCAAACATTGATATCGTTTGATGGGGTTTAAGATGAAACATTCACAGATATTCAATCTTCCCAACCAGTTGACCTCTATCCGAATCGTTTTGGCGATTGTATTGGTCGTGGTTTTGGAGTGGGCTAGATCGTTAGGCGGCTCTGACCTAACTCAAATGACGATGGGTACAACAGGTGGGGGACTGGCGTCGGGCGAGACGGTGGGACATTTTGGCTCGCTATTTTGGTTGTATGCAGTCGCGTTTATTCTCTTTACGGTGGCTTCTGGAACCGACTGGCTTGATGGCTATTACGCGCGAAAATATCATTTAGAAACGACGCTCGGTCGCATTTTGGATCCCTTCGCCGATAAGATGATCATTTGCAGTACATTTACGCTGCTGCTGACCCATGCGTTTGTGGTGAATGGTCCCTATGGTTTGATGCCGTGGATGGTAGTGGTCTTAATATCACGTGAACTTTTGATCACGGTGATTCGCGGTTACGTCGAGGGTCGCGGGGTGAATTTTGGGGCGAAATGGGTTGGCAAGTGGAAAATGGGATTGCAATGCGTCGCGGCGGGGGGATTTATCTTCTGTCTTGCGTTCGGAGCAACGGGCTATATGGGAGTGGACACCGCCGGCCAATTGGTCACCTCGCATTGGTTTTTGACTTTTGCGTGGTGGTTTACGATTGCGTCGCTCTGGATCGCGATTATTTTGACGATTTGGTCAGCGTGTACGTATATTCGAGCGGCTATCCAAATTTCACACCAAATGCAAGACGATTGAAGGGAATCCGAGATGTCGATACCAGGCTTGACGATCATTGGCGAATCAATCAACGATTCAGTGCCGTCGACGCGTGCGCTTTACGAATCGAACGATATGGCGGGAGTATTAGCCTTAGCTCGCTGTCAGGACGAACGTGGTGCGGCGTATATCGACGTGAACGTTGGTTCGCGTTCGCCAGAATGGATGGCGGAATTGGTGCGTCAGATTCAAACGGTGACAAGCAAACCACTTTCGATCGACACACCTGATCCGGCAATTGCGGCGGCAGGTCTCACGGCGTACGATCCGGCGATTGCGGGTGGAGCGTCACCGATTCTCAATTCAATTTCGCTGCGACGTCTGGGGATGTTCGAGTTGGTCAAAATTCGTCCATTTCGACCGATTTTACTGATCTCGGAATCGGCGGAAGGTTCGTGTCACACGACGGAGGAGACGGTGTCAGCGGCACATCAGATGCTCGCGTTGGCACATACGGCAGGCATTGCGAATAGCGATTGTATTTTTGATCCAGGAATCGCACCGCTAGGCAGTGATTCGGAAGGAAATCTCGTGCGACTCATCGCGGCGATGCGGAGGCTCCATGCGGACGCGACGTTCGCAGGGGTCCATTTTTCGGTCGGTATGAGCAATTTCACGGTGATGCTGCCAGCAAAACAGCGTAAAAGCGGCGGAGCGGTGAAGGGTCCGCTCGAAAGCGCGTTTCTCACTCGTGCCATGCCGCTCGGACTCGATATGGTCATCGGCTCGGTCAAACGTACATACAGTCTACTACCGGACGATCATCCGGCGATGCAATGTGTGGACGACTGTTTAGCGACGAGCGGTTTCGATTCGATCAAGCGGATCCGAAAATTTTATACTGCATAGAATTTATACTGCGTATGAATTTACGCGTTAAAACCGACGATATATTCGGGCGGACGCCTACGGCTTCCGCCCTCACTTGTCGGATATCTCGCTACATGATCCTCCACCCCGACCGCCCGTAGGACCTGGAAGGGGTAAAAACCAATATCAACGCCTGGTAACAAAGCGCCAATACATTCGCTTTGTGTTCAACATCGTGGACCGTTCCCCGTCCCGATCTGTTGTTCCAACCAATGCCTTTCGTTCACATCCTGCATACTCCACGTTACGCATGAGGTTTAGTCATACGCTGTGGATCGAGTGCCGTAAGCAGCTGCAACGGTGGTAAGACCTGTTGTTCTTCACATAATTCACGGATTGTGCGGCCTGTTTTAAACGCCTCTTTGGCAAGTGCTGCGGCCTTGAGGTACCCGATATACGGATTCAGACCAGTGACCATGGCGAGACTTTTTTCAATTGCGTTGCCGCACGCCTCGGCATTCGGCTCCAGCGTCACGAGGGCTTTTTCAGTGAAGGCATTAACGGCGGCAGTCAGCAATCGGACCGATTCGAGTGCAGTGTCGGCAAAAACCGGCATCATGATATTCAGCTGGAAATTTCCACCGATCGCTCCAGACATCGTCATCGTTTGATCATTTCCAATCACCCGTGCGGCAACCTGCATCAATGCCTCACACATGACGGGATTCACTTTACCGGGCATGATCGACGAGCCTGGTTGAAGATCGGTAAATCGAATTTCATAAAATCCACAACGTGGTCCGGAACCGAGCCAACGCAGATTGTTCGCCACGCCAAGCAGCGTGGTGGCAATCGTCTTGAGCAAACTGTGCGATTCGACTAATCCATCACGTTGCGCATTGGCCTCGAAATGATTGACCGCCTCGACGAAAGGAATGCCCGTTGCCGTGGCCAGATTTTCGGCAACCAATCGACCGAAATCTGGATGCGTGTTGATACCGGTACCCACGGCGGTACCACCAGCGGGCAATTCGTACAATGCGGCAACCGCTCGCTGAGCCCGTTGGACCGAAAGCTCAATTTGCCGTGCGAGACCAGAAAATTCTTGACCGAGCGACAGCGGCGTGGCGTCCGCCAGGTGCGTTCGACCAATTTTGAGAATATTCCGCCATGCTTCCGCCTTTTCCGCGAGCGTCTGTCGCATGACATTCAGCGAGGGAATGAGTCGTGATTGAATTTGGATCGCCAGCGCGACATGGATGGCCGTCGGAAAGATATCGTTCGTACTCTGCCCCATATTGATATGATCGTTCGGATGGATCGGTTTTTCTACCGCAAAACGATCTCCACCACAACGTTCAATCGCGCGATTCGAGAGGACCTCGTTCATATTCATATTGGTCGAAGTACCGGAACCTGTTTGGTAAACGTCGATAGGAAATTCGCTGTCGAGAGTCCCGTCAATGACATCGTCACAGGCAAGCAGTACCGCATCCATCTGTACGTCAGTGAGCGGCGCACGACCAGTGGAAAGTTTACCGAGTGTTCGGTTCGCCATTGCACAGGCCTTTTTGACGCGAGCAAGAGCGTGTAAAAACTCAGCGGGAAGCGGTTGACCGGAGATGGGAAAATTTTCCACCGCGCGTTGCGTCGTCGCGCCGTAGTAAGCATCCGCGGGAAGCTGCACCTCACCCATGGAATCACGTTCCACTCGATAATCCATTGTCTCACTCGCTTTCTTGACGAAATGCCTCCATAACGCGAACGTAAACAGCACCATGACCTTTTGGGTATGGATGATCGTATATTTCGTCATCACATTCCACCCAATGTTCAAGGCATCCCATTTATAAAACGGACCTTCTATATTCACTTATGGAATGGTTTTCTCGGATACAGACCAAATACGCCGCTCAGAACCAGTATACAAATTCAGTCGGATTCCGCATAGGGGAGCAAACGAATTACCGTGAGGTACCCAGTTCCACCGTCCAAATTATGACCGAAAAGGACTTGGATAACGACGACGAAACGCCCCAATTTGACACATTCCGTAAACCATGCCCACGAGAATCAACACAAACCCCGCTGTCCACGGAATATTGACGCTCCAATAGTCCGTATCAGGTACTAACTTAACCCCCGCACGGTACAACTCGCCGATGAGTAAAAAAATCCCAGCTAACAGTAAAATCCCTTGTAGAACGCGATAATCTGGATACCCAGGAAAAATTTCTTCATCTTCCTCGTCGTCACCCTCCTCATCGGTTTTCTCCTCGTTTCCCTCTTCGGTTTCAGGGAAGATGGTTGCCGGCGCAATCAGCTTGAGCACACCCTCTGCTTGGCATTTTTGAGCTTTAGCGAGATTTTTAGCTTGGTCGGTATTAGGATCACGTAAAGAAACAAACACGAGGTACGCAATAACCAAAAGGGCTTCGATTGTCATCAAAAAAACGGCCCAACCGGGCGATTTTTGGGCACCCCAGAAAAACGCACCGCTCAGGAACAGAAGCACGAACAGCACGATAAAGGCACTTTCAAAAGATTTGCGTTGGTGCCACGCGACCATCGCCGGATGATACACTCCGCAACATGGGCAAGGCACAAAACCGGTATTGTGTTTGTGCTCCTTGGACACGGCTTTATCCAATGCTTTATCGACGGCCGCTCGTGTATAATGTCGCCCTGTCGAAACCGTTGTCCGAATATTACAGAGGTATTTTGCGCCACACCAAACGCATGTATACCCCTTCAAAAATTCGGTTTCCGTCCATCCGCTTATCATACGTACCATGGAATACTCCCTTCACGAAACCCTTTTGTGATGTTACTTTCGGAAAAAGTTTAGGCTTCCACAAAGCCGCTTTGATCGTATACTTTTTTATCACGCAAAGCAACATCAGGTGAATATTTATTCGTGCCTGCTTGATGGATCTAACGATTGAAACGATTATTTGCAAAAGTGAGCATAGAAGCCTCTGCGGAAAAAAAGTATTATATCAAGTTCAAGTGAAATCATTTCCTGAAATCGAATCAAACGCCACGTTTCCCGCTAATGCCAAGGGCCGCCCAGTGCCGATGGAAAGACTACGTCTTAAACATTGCAACCTGTAAGGAATACACTCGTGTCGGTGACATTTCTTCCGGAAACGGTTCAACTTATCGTGTGTGTCGTCCTATTTTGGATCGGTTACGGCAGCGTGACCGGCCTGCTGGCGACGCTGTTGGTACCGCATTGCAAACTCGGTGCGTGGAAAACGCTCGTTTGCGGAGCGATGGGAAGTACACTCGGGCCGTTCATTCTCTCCCAATTCGTATTTACGACGGAAAAGGTCAATCCGCTACATCCATGCGTCTTATTGGTTTCAGTCGCGTGTAGCGTCGTACTGCTGTGGATCTATCGGCTCATGCTGTTGAGAGCTGTGTTGGAAACGAGGATGACGGATACGGAAAATAGAGTTTCTTCCGGTACACCGCCCACCCCCATGGAACGCTAAACGGTAACACTTGGCCCGTTGTGGTCGGATCGGGCCGCCGTAACGGGCAATTGCGACGATTGAACTACGGTGACGATTGGACCGGGCGGGGCGGATATCGAAATATCCGCGGAATTGCCAATATCTACGAGACCGTAAATATCTATGGGGCTGTAAATAGAGACGGGACTAGTGGTGTGGAAAGAATTTGACGATAGTAGTTCCAGCGACGTTCCGGCTGATCGGTACCCGCGTTAAGTTTCTCCAATTGCTGACTGAGCAAATCTTCTCCAATCGTATAAGTCGCGATATAGCTCCGATAGGTATCCAAAAAATTCGGATTAAACGAGTTTCGGAACGAATGCTGCCGCGTCCACTCGGAAATTTCGGCGATTCGTCGCTCTTTTTCCTCCTTGGAAGCGTTCCCTGCGAGAAGATACCGGCGTGCCTGTTCCACGCCAATCGCACGAAATCCGCGAGCCGCTTGGTTGATTCGATACCATTGTTCGACCGCTTCCGGAGCGATGCCAGCGATGGGAGCCAACTGATCACGTTCAAACCGCATCGCTTCCTCGCCGGGAAACGCCATTTCGGGAGCGAGAGTCGCCGCGCCTTCCGCCAATACCGCTTGTGGCGAATATAACACCATCATTGAATGTTCCAACCAACCGAAACGATGCACGAGCTGCTGTTCCACGAGCGAATAATAGACATGATGCCCAGGATATCCTTCGTGCGTGGCCAGTCCGACAGGCGAGCTGATCGGCAGACCATCCGACAGATTCACCTGGATTTTCGTCCGATAATTTCCCTGGTACCACGCATAAGCACCCCATGGTACTCCATGGACATATTCCACCTCAAACGACTCATTTTCCGGCAGATTAGGTATTTTTTCACGACACTTCTGACGCGCCACCTTGATCGCCTTTTGAAACACCGCGTCGTATTTCTCCACCGGAATCGCCACCTGCGTCGCCGCAAATTGATACCGCTGGGCAAGTGTTGCCTCCGGCGAATCTGGAACTTGCGGCAAAACGGCCTCGAGTTGTCGCAACGCGGTGTCGAACTGTTCGTCGGAATACGCTGGAGCGGTAATGTCGTAAATTTCTCGAATTTCGGCGTCGAACGCTGGCAAATCGCCCTGTTGAATCCGCAAACAGACCAACATGGCTAAGGTTTGCTTTTCGAGAAATAACACGCGTAAACGCAGCATCGGCAACGAACGCGGCGACGCATGCTCCAACATCGACAGTAACGCGGCCAAATCGGAAAAATCGTTCGGCTCGCACGATGGACTCGATCCACTTGTAGCCGTGTCCGCCGTAGAATTTCCGCTAGCGATCAGGTCCAACTGTTGACGTATGGCTCGAATCGCCGAGAGCAATTGTCGCGTATCCGTTTCGATGGCTTCCGGCGTGCGATTCGCTTCTTTCGCCAGAGTTCGCCACGTCGAGGGACCATAATACGCGTCCACAAAATCAGGAACATGTTCGCCCGTTTCCAACGCCAGTTTCAAAAAACGCTCCGCCAACTGATCGAGTGTTTTCGCTTCTTCCGGATATTCCACTTCAGCAGGCATGGCGTAATAACTGGCGTCCACCCCAGCCGATAACGTGTCCGCCCCCACCGCCGCATTCACCAACACGTTGCGCAAATCGACCAACGCGACGGAAGGAAACGACGGATTCTCCCGCACCGCGTACCCTACTGGGCACGTCCGCTCCACCGGTACTATGTGATCCACCCAATTCGTTTGATTCAGCTGGCTTGTTTTTCGGCGAAGCGAGTCGGCGAATTCGGCCCAAAGTTCATCCAGCGTACGCCCGGTCCATTCCGACCAAACCTCTGGGGTATATCGTCCCTCTCGCATGACTGTGTTCAATTTAACGATCAACTCGGCGTCATATTTTTTGAGAACGTACTGCAAAAATGTCGCCGTGACTTGGTACGAATCGGTATACTTCGCACGATCTGGATCAATGCGAATGGGACGCGGTTTCGGTTCGTAAATGAACCAACGGATGTAATCGGTCAGCCCCTCCACCAACCAAGCGGGATTCGATTTTCGCCCAGGCTCCTCTCGATATTGTTGGACTACATGGACAAGTTCGTGAATCACCGCGCCCGCCGCCTCGCCATCTCGATTCTGTTCAAACCATGGAATATCGCAATAAATCGTCGTACCGCTCGTGGCCGCGACGCCCGAACCCGGTTGAAAAATAATATCAACATGACGCGGAGCCGTAAATCCTTCGCCGGGAAGCATTTGGACGAGTTTGGGATACCATGTTTCGCAAATCGGGGTTAGCGTGGTTTCGACCCATTCTTGGAGTGCAGGTGAGGCCGCCGACGGATCGAAAACGATCTCAATCGGACGCTGGTCGATCGGAATCGGCGTATATTTGTTACCATCACATACATCAATTTCCTGATAAAATGTATTGCCAAATGGATCGTTCGATTCGGTTCGCTGAATATCGAACAACAGATAACGCAACTCCGAAAAATGGTCAGACGTCTTGGCGAGATCAATCGTGACGACATGCGTGCCGCCCCATCCCGTCTGGCTCGAAGTCTGTGCGGAATCCGCGACGGAACATGTATCGACCGAAGCAATCCGTTGCCACGCCGCAGAGGTTCGCGGCTCGCTGGACTCCGCTGGAATCTTTTGGAGCTGTGAACGTGTTAAACGGTCCGCCGTCGCATAGCCATAAACCGTATAAACCTGTGGTGCCCGCGGACCACCATGACGTGAAAAAGTCCGAATTTTCTGGATTTTCGTCAATTTACCCAAATCAATGGCAATCTTCCCGCCTTCTGTGCGTTGCGCAAAGAAGAAACTCGCCCGCGGATCGTCAGCCGATCGCCCCACCGTACCATCATGGAGGCGGTCCGGATTTCCTCCATTCGGATCCGCTCGACCACCGAGCATCAAAAAACTCGCGTTCGTCGCCGCGTCATCCGTCACCACTTGGGGCATCGTGTCGGGCGACACCGCGTCGAATCGTTCTATCGTCACCCTTTGGGCGGATATGTCCGTAGACGAAAACACGTATGGAGAGGAGACCATCCCCATCCTTCCACCGAGTAAGACTAACGATAACCATCGAAAACGTGCGGCAAAAGTCAAAAAATTCATCAACCGTAACCATCCTTCCGCTTGAACCCGCTCTCATTTTCCACCATTTTACCCCATTGGAAAAAGAGAAACCAGTCAATCGAAAACTCTTTGCGAAAAATGATATAGCAAACATAAAAAGAGACCGGCTCAATTGAACCGGTCTCTTACTCATTCGTCACTCAAACGTTCTGCCACGTGAACACACGGCTCATGACTTGGTCATATCACCCGATTCGCGTTTCGACTGCCAGACGGCCCAGATCAGACCGACAATACCGACCACGATGATGCCCCAGTAAAGACCATCAAACGGCTTACCAGCAACCTGCACGCCAGCCGCGTTCAGCTTTCCAACCACAATAGCGTCGTATGGAAGCGACAGACCGAGGATCAACAAGCTGACCATGTTCATCACCTTGAGTAGCGGGTTGATGGCCGGACCAGCGGTATCTTTGAGCGGGTCACCCACCGTATCACCGGTGATCGCCGCTTTGTGCTTCTCAGAACCTTTACCGGTCGTTTCCGTACGCGGTTCGTCTTCGATGCACTTCTTCGCATTGTCCCACGCACCACCAGCGTTCGACATGAACACGGCAAGGAGCTGACCACAAACGATCATACCAGCGAGGAAACCAGCGAGAGCAACGGTACCAAGACCGAAACCGACGAGCATCGGCAGGAGCAGTGCGAGCAATGCCGGACCGACGAGTTCCTTCTGAGCCGATCCGGTGCAGATGTCAACGACACGCCCGTAATCCGGCTTCTTCGTACCAGCCCAAATTTCCTTGTCGCGGAACTGCTTACGGCATTCCACCACGATCAAGTACGCCGCACGACCAACCGCACGAATCGTCATCGAGCTGAAAAGGAACGGAGCCGCGCCACCGATCAACAGACCGACGAACAACTTCGGATCCGCAACGGACAACCAAGAAGCAACCGCTGTCTTAATTTCCGCAGCGACTTTCGCCGCTTCACCCTGACCACCAGAACCTACGCAAACGATGAAGCTATTGAACATGGAAACCGCCGCGATAACAGCAGAACCAATCGCAATACCCTTCGTGATCGCCTTCGTCGTGTTACCAACCGCATCCAAGTCCGCCAAAATCTGACGTGCCTTGTCATATGTGCCTTTACCACTACGAGCGTCCATCTCTTCTTTATCGTAACCCATTTCGCCGATACCGTTCGCGTTGTCCGCCACCGGGCCAAACACGTCCATCGAGATCGTGTTACCGGTCAACGTCAACATACCGATACCGCACATCGCAACGCTATAACCAACGAACGTCGCGTCCGCACCACTGTAAACCAACACCGAAGCCATGATCGAGGCCGCGATGATCAACACCGTCATCACGGTGCTCTCGTAACCCAACGCGAAACCGGCAATGATGTTCGTCGCGTGACCCGTATCACAGGACTTCACAACTTCCTTCACTGGCGAGTATTCGGTGCCCGTGTAGTATTCGGTGCACTTGTTCAAGCAGACCGCCAAAACAATACCGATCAAGCACGCCCAAGCGGGACGCATATCCAAACCAACCTGACCAAAGTTGGCCCAAGCGGCCGTCGGAGCATCGATACCCATCTGGGTGAACTGTTCCGGCGTGAAGTGCATGTAGAAGAAGCTCAACGCAATGAAACCAATAATACTGATGGTCGCACCAATGAGGAAACCCTTGTTGACGCTCTTCATCGCTTCCGCGACAGATCCCTTATCGCCGGCACGGACGCTGTACGTCGAGATGATCGACGCCAACACACCAATCGCACGAACGAGAAGCGGGAAAATAACACCCTTGTGACCATAGCTCGCAAGACCAAGAATCATGGCCGCGACAATCGTCACTTCATAGCTCTCGAAAATATCCGCCGCCATACCAGCACAGTCACCCACGTTGTCACCCACGTTGTCCGCGATCGTCGCCGCGTTACGGGGGTCGTCTTCCGGAATACCAGCTTCCAACTTACCAACAAGGTCTGCACCAACGTCAGCGGCCTTTGTGTAGATACCACCACCAACACGCATGAACAACGCAAGTAGCGTTCCACCGAAACCAAAACCAAGCAACGCCTCATACGCTTCCGTACCGTAGATCAAGAAGATCATCGTACCACCGAGGAGGCCAAGGCCGTCCGTCAGCATACCCGTGATCGTACCAGTACGATAGCCAAGCTGCAGCGCGTGACCAAAGCTGGTCTCCGCCGCGGCCGCAACACGGAGGTTACCAGCCGTCGCCAAACGCATACCCACGAAACCAACCGTACCGGAGAACAACGCACCGATCGCAAACGCGCCCGCACGGCCCCAAGCAAAACCGGCTTCCAAACCACTGGCCGTCGCTCCGAAGTACAGAGCAAACGTGATCACAACGATCAAACATGCGACCACGCGGAACTGGCGGAACAAGTAGGCGTTCGCACCTTCACGAACAGCCGCGGCAATCGCCTTCATCTTGTCCGTTCCCTGGCCCGCACCGTAGACCTGCTTGACCAGCGTCGCCGCGTAAAGCAGACCCGCAATGGCGATCACGAGGTTCAGTACGAGAGCAGCCTTTTCGTACCACGGATATCCCGTCGTGCCGTCAGCGTTCCCAATGGTGAACGGCTCAAACCAGTGAAGACCAAACTTCGGAGCCTCCGCCGCTACTGTCGCATCTGCTGCCGGATCTGCTGCTTCGGGTGCTGCCACCGCTGCATCTGCTGCCGGGGCAACATTCGCCGCCGGCGCTGGTGCTGGTGTTTCGGTCGAAACTACCGCGGCCGTATCGGTCACATTCGGTGCCTGATCTTGCATTACCCAGCCGGTACCCGCGACGAGACCGACCGCCAGAAACGCGAGCCAAAGAGTGTAAAGACGACTCTTGGTTCTACTAACCTGCTTTGTCATTGCTCTGAAAACTCCTTATGGTAATGGACTTTTACCTCGTCAAGAAACGGATCGCGTGCGATATCGTGTCCTGATGCAAAGTAATACTTCACTATATGTGTCGAGGAAACTTCTGCAGGAAAAGCGTACGACTCCAAAGATCTAGTCGATCATCCGTAAAGGGTACTCCTGTAGATTCCCCAAGCTCTACTACCTTACCCGAATTCACTCCAATATATGACCCCATAGTTTAATTTATTCCTAAAAATCGTCAACCGGGAGGAGGCGTTTTCGCGCAGAAATTATCGATATTACCCGTTTTTGGTCAGATCACTCCGAAGCCGGGGCGCACACGCACGAAAATCTCCAAGCTGCTTTTGGGGAACCACCCTATATTTCCAAGACTTAGAAGGTATAATGGGGGTGAGGTGACAGTGCTTGGTTTGAGAGCTTGAAATCAACGGCTCGTTTTTCGTTACGAGTCGCTTTCCGCGATCGTTTCGGATCAATGAGTTTTTAAGTGGAATCGTATATCTCTTCCTATAAAACGATAGAACAGTATGACGTCGGCGTGGCTTTCGGTGGCGGTCCACTGACGACGGCCTATTGGACGTAATCATTCCGAGGAAGTTGGTATTCCTGAGGCAAAAAGGGAGTTTTCCTAATGAGTATCCGTGTTCTAACGGCGGACGATCATGAAGTGGTACGAGCAGGGCTGCGTGCCATGTTGGCGGGGTCTGATATCGAGGTTATTGGCGAGGCAGCAAACGGTAATCAAGCGGTGTCAGCCACGTTGGCTCTGTGTCCCGACTTGGTGTTATTAGATATTCGGTTACCAGATGATGATGGCCTCAGCGCGATGGGACGAATCCGGATCGAACGACCGAAACAACCCATTTTGGTGCTTTCTACCTACGATAATCCGACCTACATCGCGCGAGCGGTCGCACTCGGTCCAGGGGGATATCTGCTGAAATCGTGTACACGTGACGAACTCTGTTCGACGATTCGACGCGTCGCTTCCGGTGAAAACGCTTGGACCCGCGAAGAATTGCGGCGTGTCACAGGCGCCCTTGCGGTACCACGGTTTTCATCCGACGTCGAAGTACCACTCACACAACGTGAAAGCGAGGTGTTGCGTCAGCTCGCGCATGGTCTGACGAATCGTGAAATCGCGCAGGCACTCCATATTAGTTATGAAACGGTCAAAGAACACGTTCAGCACATTTTGCGAAAGGTGGGCGTTTCAGACCGCACACAAGCCGCAGTCTGGGCCGTGCGCAAACAGATCGTATAACTGCTCCGCCGCGGACGATGTTCCCCTGCGGATATTCCCCTTTCGCCCTATAGGGGGATGAGGGGATACACCGTTAGGCCCCAAATATCTCACCTGAAAAAAGGTATGCAGGACTATCCGACACGGGGATTCCCTTCTACGGGGATTCTCCATTCCTGCACGGCTTTGTCCCTGCATGAGATTAGTACAGTTCTGTGCTGTACCGTCACGTCTTCGAAGAAAATCACTGGTGCATCGTACAAAGCAAAGCTGATATTTTTCATTGAGGTGACCACTAAACAAATCTACTCAACGGTTTTGAAAAACACCCCATGAGGTTGCGATGAAACGTAGATGAAAATATCAAAGTCTCACCGCAACATGATGGAAAGTCTTCTTAAACAGCTAATCATACAAATCTGTATGTTTAATCACCTTCATTGCAGTTGGGCAACTTCACCGCCATTACGGCTTGCGAAAGCCTGCAACACTTTTAGATCAGTCGAATCGCTGACAAAACGCACCGAGGCATCGCATAACGCGAACTGCGTTCCACCAGAATGATGGCTCGAGAAGGAACCATTGTTATAATACGAAGTATACACTTCGTGCATCGGATCTTCTTTGTTT
>JAQVKF010000170.1 GCA_028694795.1 Thermoguttaceae bacterium
TCTCTGCTACAGGAGTCTCTGCTACAGGAGTCTCTGCTACAGGAGTCTCTGCTACAGGAGTCTCTGCTACAGGAGTCTCTGCTACAGGAGTCTCTGCTACAGGAGTCTCTGCTACAGGAGTCTCTGCCGCCGTGTATCCGCATGGCCAAAGCCCACACAGCAATCCCACGCTGATGATTCGTTGATAGATGGATAATTTCATATCAAATAGCTCGATTATTTTTTGCTTTGATTCGAATGAATACCTTCTTACTCACGAAAGGTGTTCGTTTTTTCGAGAGTTCCCCGGAAAATGTTTCTGCCACGGAAAAAATCTTGTCTATTTTGATAAAATAGAGTTCTGTCCAGAAACAGCCACCCTCTATTATAGCATAGTTGAGAATGAGATTGCACTAGAGGATGCTTTTTCTGCTCGTTTATTTTACTCAGCCGTCTTATTTTAACGTTTTTTCGGATGTTACAGCGGTTTTTATCGTTCTTACAACGAAACCCCTTGACAATTGCCCTCTAGTGTCGCAGAGAACGAAAAGTTCTATCGTCGCTCGTTGTATATTTCAATCGGCGATCAGTGATCACGTATGGATCAATTTCCACATGTCGCCCCCGTAAGAATTTTATTTTTTGCAAAATTCGCGACATTCCACGTTTTTTCAACGTTCGGACTTTACTCAAAACCAATGCTGTCATGACACGAAAAAACCAACAGACCAAAATCTGGGAATTTGGCACGCAGTCCATTCCCTCATTCAGTTTGTTGATTTCATTGTTCTTTACGGGAACCATTCCAATCGAAATCTTCTAGACCCTTGTGAGCTTTCATGCCACCGGTCAAGAACATAAAATCCAACAGAACGCGCGTTGCCGAAACTACGAAATTCGACTTTTCACGAGCTTCGATTCATTCCCAAAGAAGATACCACACACTGCTGATGATATCCCGCGTTACTCAGCCGCAACCGTCTCGACTTCAACTGGCATCACATTGACGCGACGACCGTTACGGTCGAACATCACACTGCCATCCACAAGCGCGAAAAGCGTGTAATCCGAACCACAACCAACATTCTTGCCAGGGTGGAACTTCGTACCAATTTGACGCACGAGGATGTTACCCGCACGCACGGCCTCACCTCCGAAACGCTTGACGCCACGTCGCTGACCCTGCGAATCACGACCGTTACGACTTGAACCTTGACCTTTTTTATGTGCCATGACACGTTCCCTCTTATATCTGACGCCAAATCATTCGGAGCAAATCCATATCTCACGCAGAGAAAATTTTTCGCTCATCTGGCAGTTAAACCATCTTGATTTCAGACTGATCGCAATCATACAACCAATCACCTCACCCGGAATCAATACTAAACCGAAAATCCATTCCGGACCGCTAAGTCTACCGGTAAACCCACTGCCAGTCAAGCCCCCCCGACACACCATAAAGAATTTGATCTTCACGAATTAGGTATTGATCGCCACGACGCAAAAAGTTGACTTTGAGCGTTTTCCGATAGGTCTTTCCTTCCGTAAGCTCGACTCCACCATTCGCTCCCGTCGCCTGTTTCCAGATGTAAGCGTTCGTCAAACCTTGAACATAAATCGAAAATTTATTGGTCATCGGATCGATCGTATCCCATGTTACCACGCCGGAAATCTCTTCTCCCGGAGCAATTTCACGTACGGCCTCCACCGTATTCAACAGCTGGAATTTCGTTCCCTCACGTCGTTGAATTGCGTCGACAGCAATCGGAAGAATTTGATCGCGGTACAATTTGTTCGTGTTTGTACTCTCGAAAATGAATCGTGGAAAGAATCGGACCGATTTCGCGGACGGCTCCAACGAATACATCAGGTCCTTCCCCTGCTTGGGTACAACCACGTTGCCAGTGTTCTTCACACTATAAACCAAATACCAGATTTTTTTCTTCTGAACTTTGCCACTCGGTTGCGGAATATCCACGTCGATGATTCCGACCGGTTTGAACCGGAATTCTAACATCCACAGCTCACGTCGCAAAGGCACGTCCTTCATCCAACTTAAATCACCATTCTGTCCCACGAGTCCCGGAAGCGTCAGGTCGTATCGTGTGACTGCGTCTTTCGGCTCCGCACTGCTCACCACTTCTTTCACCACGCCCGGGGCGTTTCGACGCTGTGCACCACGCCACGGCGTAATCGGCGTCGAACGAATCGCTACCGGTGCCGGCACCTCGTCCACAGGCTCGAAATTCATATCTGCCGCTGGCCGTTTCGGAAGATCGGGCACGGGAACCGATGCCACGGGATCCCTCTCGACATCCGTCGAAATGGTGGTATCGGTCGCATTCCCCGACGCAGTATCACCACTCACGGCCGATTCTCCTCCCAATCCAGCATCTGCCGTGCCATCTGTTGTATCCACACTATCAGCCGTATCCGTGCCACTTGCTGTATCACCGACCGTATCGTCAAAAGCCGCGTCGCTGGTCGCATCGGGCTGAACGTCTTCCATTGAAAAAGTATCATCGCCGGTAAAAAGCTCTTCATCCTCCGCCGTCGTACCATTTGCCACAGCTGTGTTATCCGCCGCCGCATTCGTGGAATCAGAATCGGCGTCTTGGACGAGATCGAAAAGATCGGTATCGTTAGCATCCTTGGCGGAATCCGCGGAAATATCAATCCCTTCCTCGGCATCCTGTGCAACGACCGGATAGACGACGGCTGGTGAGACCATCCACAACATGAGCGAACAACCGAAAAGCAATCGACTTAAACGATAAAACATGGCGTAACCCTAATTTTTTGGGAACGATGATCTTCATCCGAAACCTTTTCCGAATGAGGGTTCCGTTCGGACACCTTCCAGCAGACGGATACGAACACGGCTCGCAAACAATCCTCGACTCTCTCAATATGCGTTTTCCGATTGATAAAGTCAAGCTCCCGATCAGAATAAAAATACCAAAATATTCTGATTTCGGAAACGATACAAGGATTCTTCCGATTGTAGCCGTTTTCGATGGCGCGATACGCAAAACCTGCTCGGAGCGGCATCCACAAAATCTCGCCAACCACGCGCAACGAACCACTCGCGACGCTCATCGCACCCGTCGCAACACAACTATACTGTCAGCATAACCACGCATAAACTTTATCGGTGTGCGGAATATGCGGATTGAAACGACTGCGTTGATTGTAGGAGGCCGCTTTGCGACGATGAACAAGTTTTGCCCGTTCACCTGAGGGCATAAGTCGTTATAATAGGGGGGAGTGTTCTGTCGGTTGTTCCCCCAAAAAGTGGTCGTCACGGAGGCCGCACCATGGCAACCGACTATATCTTGGATTGAGAGTCGGATAAGGAGTCCACATGCTTTTATTGAAAATACTTCGAGGGCTGTTTCTGATTCTCTGTGGTTTAGCAGGAGTGATTCTCGCGCAATCGGGAATGTTGCCAGAGGGTAGTGAATCGCTCGGTTGGCTGGTCTTTTTTGGGGTTTTGGCACTCGCCGCGGGAATTGTCTTCATTGACGTTGCCTTTCCAAAGAAATCGGTCAATGTTATTTCGTCCATCTATTTTGGACTAGTCGTCGGATTGTTCCTCTCCTCGGCGATCTGGATGGCGGTCGCGCCATTCTTTCCGACAGGGATCATGATGACTCCAATCACTGAACGTATTCGAATCAGCGTTCAGTTACTTATCGCGGTGATTATGTGTTACCTGTGTATCAGTATGCTCTTTCAGACTCGCAACGACTTCCGATTTATCATTCCTTATGTGGAATTTTCACGGGAACTTAAGGGACGCCGTCCTTATGTTCTTGACACGAGTGTCATTATCGATGGGCGTATCGCGGACGTGATTGACGCCAATCTTCTCGACACGCAGATGGTCATGCCGCAATTTGCGATTGATGAGCTTCAGGCGATCGCGGATAGTGCGGATCGAAGCCGACGTGCTCGTGGACGACGCGGACTTGACATTTTGAACCAATTGCGCACTAGTGGAAAGGTTGATTTTCAGATTTTCGAGGAAGAACTTCCCGAATTTGCGGGCAATCCGGTCGATCTTAAACTCGTGCTACTGGCTAAACACTTGGACGGAAAACTCGTCACCAACGACTATAATCTAAACAAGGTGGCGAAGATTCATGGGGTGGGTGTCATCAATCTCAATGATGTGGCCAACGCGCTCAAACCGGCGTTCTTACCGGGCGATCTGATCGAAGTGCGCATTGTCAAACCGGGCGAATCGTTCGGGCAGGGAATCGGGTATATCGACGATGGTACCATGGTTGTGATCGAGAATGGACGCGATCATATCCAAGAACTCGCCGTTGTCTCGGTCACGAGTATTCGTCAGACAAGCGCGGGACGTATGATTTTCAGCCGCTATGAACACGCGAAAGAAACCGACTAAGACATTGAAAGTACGGTCCACCAAAATTCGACATAAGCCGCCATTATGTCAATTTAGTTATCTACACTAACATGGTGAACACACCATGGGTAGATTTTTTGAACGGACAAAGAGGATATGGAAAGGGATCTTTTTACTCGTCAGGGGCAATGCAAACTCGGTAAGGGATGAAACTACCACCGTCTGGCAAAAAGTTCCTCGCCAAACCATCCCAAAAAACTTTTTGCTTGACATTGGAACTGTAAAATCGGTGAAAATTTGCCAACGGTGTGGTATGGCGATTCTGGTATTCGTCGGATGGAAAATATTTAGCAGTCGATTCCGGCCAGCGAGGGCTGTAAAACAGTACGACCGACGTGATCGTGATTCCCGGTATATTCGGGAAAATTACCCTTGTTTTCGATTTTTTCTTTCTTTTTTATACTTCCAAGTCTGTTGATATTACCAAAATTGCCTGTATTATGTAATACGAACATTATACAGAAGGGAAGTCTTTTTCCCTCAAACGGTCGATAAAATGACGAGAGCGACGGAGAATCCACTGGGCAAGGCAGTGGATTTCGCTGGAAGTGACGATGGAGAGTCTTTCAGCGGAGCCGAACGCCCCCTAAAAACTGGTTTTTCGGGTGACTTTGAAATGCGGAATCTCTTCCATTTCGAGCTTACGCCGAAGATTCAACGGTCCAGGGGGGTGTGAAATGAGTAGTTGTTCGGTAATTTAGGAAAATGAGGATCATTTTCTTAAACACGCAGCTCTTTCAACCACGTTTTGGCTTTCGATTTTGCGGATTGAGGACACCGCCGTGAATAGAAAGTATTAAGGAGACGTATGATGAAGTCCGTATTGCGCATTCCCATTTTGATCGGAATGACAGTCTTTGTGGGGACGGTTTTCGGATTGGGATCGCTCCAAGCGGCTCCCGGTGTATCGGATTGTCTTCCGGATTGCCAGTCGAATTGCTCAAGTTGCCAGCCGTTACGACAAGTCGTGTGGGAAAAACAGAACATGACATGTTATCGTACGGAGATGGAGCGTGTCGTCGTTGATAAGCTCGTGATGACGACGCGTTATGTGCCAGAGACCTGTTATCAGGAAGTGCGCAGCACGATTTATCGTCCGGTGACGGAAACACGTCAGAAGCAGGTTCAATTCACGGTGATGCAGCCGCAGCAGCGTATCTGCCAGCGGACCTATACCGTTTGTGTGCCAGATTGGAAAATTTGCCAAAGGCAAGTCAATTACACCGTGCTCGTTCCGCAACAGCAAGTTTGCACGAAGACGTACACCGTGATGCGGCCGGTGTGCGAACAGCGAGTTCGTACCTACACTGAGATGGTGCCGCAGTGGAGTATGCAGCAGAAACAGGTGCAATACACGGTGATGCAGCCAAAGTATGAGCGTCGGATGCGTACGTACACCGAGATGGTGCCGACTTGGAACATTTGCAATAAGCAAGTACAATACACCGTCATGCAACCGCAGCAGCGGACGAAGCAGATCACTTGCACCGTGATGGTGCCGCAGATGCAGGTGCGAACGCAGCAGATTCCGTATACCGTGATGCAGCCGATCCAGGAGACGCGGGTACGCAATTATGTCGAGATGGTGCCGAAGCAGAAAACACGTTACAAACAGGTACAGTACACCGTGATGCAGCCGCAGCAACAGCAGCAGACGTACACGGTCTGCGTGCCGCGATGGCGCACGGTTCAGAAACCGGTTTCGTACACCGTGTTGGTACCGAAACAGGAGGTGCAGTATCGCACGGTTTGCTATACCGTCATTCGTCCGGAAACGTACCAACAACAGGTAACGATTCCGAGTGTGCGTTGGGAAATGCAGGAATTCATGCAGCCGGGACCGGTCGTGCGTCGCATGGTACCGATCACGGGTTCAGAATCCACCTGTGCGGAATCGGGATCGCCGGAATCAGTCGCCTCTGTGAGTGAAACTGGCGAGGCGGCGGAATCGTGTGAAACGGAATCGTGCAACCCATGTGATCCGTGCCAAGTGCGATATCAGATGGTGGAACAGCAGTGCCCGCCGGTCAAATGCGTGCGACCAGTGCGTGTGGAGGAGGTCTGCCACAAGACGATCACCTGCACGCGATATGTGCCGCAAGTATGCTCGAAGCAGGTTGCTTACACCGTTTGTTCGATGGTACCGAAGACCTGCACCAAGATGGTCAGCTACCAAGTGTGCGACATGGTTCCTGTTCAGAAGACGTGCACCTATTGCGTACTCGTGCCGAAGACCTGCGTCAAAACGGTGGCGTACAGTGTTTGCTCGCTCGTACCGGTTCAACGCAGCTGTGAGTACACGGTTTGTAAACTCGTGCCGAAAACCTGTATCAAGACAGTTTCGTGTAATGTGACGGTCATGGTGCCGCAACAGCAAACACGCACGGTCACCTGCTGTGTCATGGTGCCGAAGGTTTGCACAAAGACGGTGGCGTATAAGGTTTGTTCGATGCGTCCGGTGCAGCGCCGTTGTGAATACACGGTCTGCTCGATGGTGCCGAAGACCTGTGTTAAGACCGTTTGCTATCCGGTTTGCAATATGGTGCCGGTCCAACGCAGCTGCACTTATACGGTCACCCGCATGGTGCCTGAACAGAAGACTTGCGAATACACGGTTTGCTCGATGGTGCCGAAGACCTGTTCCAAAATGGTCTCGTACAAGGTATTTGCTCCGCGTTACGAACAGCGTGTGGCGAATTACACCATTTGTACTCTCGTACCGAAAACTTGCACTAAGATGGTGAATTACCAAGTGTGTAATATGGTTCCGCAAGAAGTCGTGCAACAGGTACCGTACACAGTCTGCCGTCCGGTCACTTCGCAGCAAACCGTGCAATCGGTCAATTGGGTGCCGCGCAAAGTGCCGTACACGGTTACTCGTTGCGTGCCGAAGGTGGTCTGTGGTGGGTGTGACGAGATTGGTGGTAACGAGGCGTCGCAAAACGCTACTGCCGCCGCTCCAGCACCGCAGCCGGCCATCGCCCCAGCTCCGGAAACTGTAGCTCCGGAAACTGTGGCTCCCCAGCCGAAAGAAGCTCAGTGAGTCCAACGTCCGGTCAGCTGGAGGGCTAGGAATCGCGACAACTCGGAAACACGGGCTTCCGCGTCTCCAGTAGCCCGTGGAATGAAAGTCTTCCATGAACCCCGCTCGTGAGGGAGTGGGCAGAAATGACAAAGCATCGTCCTTTCGGACGATGCTTTTTTGTTGGTTCATCGCGGCACGGAATGGAGCGTAGATGATGCTGGATTGGGCCGTATCCGAGGTGGATAGAATTCGTGGATGCGACGCATTTGGTGTGGATTACGCCTCTTCTTCGTCTCCGATATCTGGGGCGGATAGGTTGTTTTCCATACAGATCGCGGCAAATTCCGGATATCGCGTTCGGATTTTCGCGGGCAGATTCGGATCGAAAGGATAATGTCCGTCAATCAGGTCGGCGATGCGTTGTTGAGCGGTTTTTTCCGCGTCGGCGAAATCATCCGCGTCCCAGCGAGCGATAGCCGCACCGACCGCGTCCGGCTGTTTCGGAAGCAGAATATATCCCACCTCGAACTGTTCCGGGGGAAAATGTCGCGGTTGGCTACCCGCTGGACCTTGGAGTGGAATTTGCGAGGCGAGATATCGGTAGAGCGGAAGCTGGAGGTCACTCCACTCCGGTTTGTGAAGTGTCGGAATCGCTTCATCCATCGTTTGAGACAGTTCGGATACGGTTGCCGACTTCTTTTTCACCGCTCGTTTGGGGGAGGTTTCGGTGGGGTCTGACTCCGTGTCAGTCGCGATTTTGGACGCTTTAGCCGCTGGATGTTCATGAGTTTTCTCCGGCGGTTCACCCTTTTCGCTCGTTTTATAATCGAAAATGACCAGTCGATGATCTTGATCATTCCAATCAATTCGGTCAATTCGACCACGTAATCGCACGCGTCGCCCATCGGCCAGCCGAAAATCGACTTCCTGCTGGTTAGCCAAATCGACTTGCCGACCTTTTTGACTGTTTTCCGGAGCTTCGGCATAGGCAAGGCGCCAACCCTGTCGCGTCCAACCAGCTTGCCACGCCGCAAAACCTCGCAGACGATAGCGCAACTGTTCGATTTGAACGCGAATCGCTGGCAGCGGATCAGACGACGCACCGGTCGCCCATGGTTCCCCCCTCGACGCCACGCTCGATACCGATTTTCCGGCCATTGAAAAGTGCCGGGCCGCTCCAAAATGCGATGCCGCAAGTTGGTCTAACCGCTCCGACAGAAATGCGTTGATCTCCACCGGGTCTTGCGAGTCACGCATCTCTCGATGTTGCGCAAAATCGCCCAAAAGCTCGTGTACCAGCGAGCCGAAAAGCAATGCGTCTAACTCTTCGATTGTGTCGTCCAACGGGCGCAATTTCAATCGATGCCGCAGGTAA
>JAQVKF010000171.1 GCA_028694795.1 Thermoguttaceae bacterium
TTATCCGGGAACCGTGATTATCGTGACGCACGACCGATATTTTCTCGATCATATCACAAAATGGATTCTCGAAATCGAAAATACCCGTGGAATTCCATTCGAGGGGAATTATACGTCGTGGTTGGAGCAAAAGTCTGAGCTGTTGCGACAGATCGAAAAGAAAGAGTCGCAGCGTCAGAAAACGTTGCAGCGTGAGTTGGACTGGATTCATCTCGCACACAAGGGTCGGCTGCAGAAGAACCAAGCGCGTGTGAATGCTTATGAACAACTCGCTTCGCAGCAGGTGATGGACGAAAAGAGCGATTGCGTGATTCAGATTGCGCCCGGTCCTCGGTTGGGCGAAAAAGTGTTGTCGTTTCAGGACGTTTCGAAGGGATATACCATCGGTGGTGAATTTGTGCCGCTGATCGACCACTGTTCGTTCGACGTGCCGCGTGGAGCGATTGTCGGTGTGATCGGGCCGAATGGTACTGGTAAAACGACGCTCATGCGGATGATCGTTGGCGAGGAACAGCCCGATTCTGGAACGATCACCGTGGGACCGACCGTGGCTTTGGCGTATGTCGATCAACATCGTGACGCACTGGACGATAACGCGACAATCTTCAATGAAATTACCGGTGGAACTGATTTTGTGGAACTCGGCGGCGACGAAAATGGACACGGTGCGACGAAAATGAACAGCCGCGCCTACGTATCACGTTTCAACTTCCGTGGACCGCAGCAACAGAAGCTCGTCGGACAGTGTAGTGGTGGTGAACGCAATCGTGTTCATTTGGCAAAATTGCTTAAACGCGGTGGAAATCTGCTACTGCTCGACGAACCGACGAACGACCTCGACGTGAATACGATGCGGGTGCTTGAACAAGGTTTAATTGATTTTTCCGGTTGCGCGATCGTGATTAGCCACGACCGTTTCTTTCTCGACCGCATTTGCACTCACCTGCTCATTTACGAGGGCCGCGGTAAAATCACCTGGTTCGAAGGCGATTTCACCGAGTACGAAGAGATGCTCAAGGCGAAAGATCCGGATCGCTTTGGTCGCCGACGAAGTAAATACAAAAAAATTCCACTCGTCTAACGAGAGGCTTTTGCCGACATACCTGCGCGGACGGTCGCGTTCGCGTGGGCGGTTGTCGTTACCTCTACCGCCGTTACCCTCTATCGATCATGGAGTGAATTCTCATACTCCCGCACCAAATGTTCACGACCTTGGCGAATCACGATATGGTCCCATGGAAGTGGAGCATCCACAGGATAGGTTTGATGTAAGATTTTTTCCGGTACAATTCCATAGGCGTCTAAGAGATTCCACCAAATTTCCGGGGCGAAACATTCCGTCCAGCTCTCGAATCTCGCGCCCGCTCGCCACGCCGCCTCAATCCACGCACTCATCCGGCGATCTCCTTTCGCGAGCAGTCCCTCCAAGCAGGAACCGTCCGCATCGTGCGTTTTCACCGAAATACTCTTGTATTGATTCCGATTTTTCAGCACCCATCGCGCATCGCGGAAATAATCCGGTGTGCGCATTTCCACCCATTGAAGCGGTGTATGTGGTTTCGGAATAAAATTAGAACAACTGACCACGACCGTTGGAAAACGTCCGCTCACTTCTTTACCCAAACGGGAAATGGTTTCGGCCAATTCGATGATCGCTTCGATATCTGCTTCCGTTTCACCTGGTAAACCGCACATAAAGTAGAGTTTGACACGGTTGAATCCCGCCTCGAACGCACGCCGACACCCTGTGTATAAATCTTCATTGGTGATATTTTTTCCAATACGTCGTCGCATTTCGTCGGTCGCGGCCTCCGGAGCGAGTGTCAACCCACTACGTCGGTAATTCGTGACCAAATCGCCGATCTCGGCAAGCTGTTCATTCACGCGCAAACTTGGCACCGAAATCGCCACATCGAGCGGATGAAATGTTTCCTGCATCCGGTGCATTAATTCCGAAAAGTGTGGATAATCACTGGTCGAAAGCGATAACAGGGATATCTCATTGTAACCCGTTTGGTGGTAAGATTCGAGAGCCGCGGCGACGATATTGTCGATCGAACGGTAACGCAGTGGGCGTCGAATTGGGTTGCTTTGGCAAAAACGACAGCGATGTGGGCAGCCGCGCATGATCTCAATGGCGATACGATCCTGGACCGCCTCCACCCAAGGGACGACGGGGCTTGTGGGGAGCGGAATCGCATCTAAATCGCGAACGACTGCTGGCGTAATCACTTCTGGCACGCCAGCCGCACATGGTTTCGGTGGAGAGGCCAAACCGGTCGTTTCGTTATATTCCACAGTGTAACAGGATGGTACATAAACGCCGGGAAGAGCGAGTTTGGCCATCTTTTCGAGTGCTTCTGAACGAGTGGCCGATTCGGATCGAGCCTGCAACCACGCTTCGCAAATTTGTGGCAACACCTCTTCGCCATCACCAATCGAATAAAGATCAATAAATCGCGATAGCGGTTCCGGATTCCATGAGCATGGACCACCCGCTACGACTAGTGGTGCCTCCAGCGTTCGTTCTGACGCATCCAGAGGAATCGCGGAAAGATCAAGAATCGTGAGAACGCTGGTGAAAGTAAGTTCACTTTGGAGCGTAATTCCCAATACATCAAATTCCGAGAGCGGTGTGAACGATTCTAAACTGTACCACGGCAACGATTCCTCACGCATTTTCGCTTCCATATCGCTCCAAGGAGCAAACGCGCGCTCACACAACCAGCCAGGCATACGCCGCAGTATGGAATATAACACCTGTAATCCGTGACAGCTCATGCCGATAGTGTACAGATCTGGAAAAATCATACAGACACGTCCGCGTAGATCCGCCACCTGTCGTGGATCCACCGCATTCAGTTCGCCACCGATATATTGTGCCGGCGTTTGAACGAAAGGAAGTACGCGAGATTGAACGGCACGGCGAAGTACGTCGCCGCGAAGTGGAGTGTCACGATCTTTCACTGAAAATTCCTCATACCAATCGATAATAACGGCCACTCGAACGTTCGAGTTGTGCCTTCTATAAGTAAAAAAGGAACCCATACGGCTCCTTTTTTGGGCTTTTTACCAAAATTTTGGGATTATCCGCCAAATAGGCCCTTTTCTGCCTCGACCGATTTTGCGGTGTCTGTTCGTAACGCACTGCCATTTTGCGTCCACCCGGACCAGGTAAACGCTTCTTCACCAGAATAAACCGAACCGCTCACATGTTCGGCTAATTTACCCCAAGTTGTGTCCAGTATTTGGCCATCTGAATGGAAACCGCCCCACAGAAAACTGGGGGCCAGCGGCGCCACGTGCATGGTAAACAGGACAAAACCTAAGAAAATAAAGCCGTTGAGCGACGCAACCACGATACCACCCCAATGGTCCACCACGCCAATAAATCGGACCTTTACGTGGGAAATCGTTTTGCATAGGGTGTGAAGGATTAAATAGCAAAGATCAAATACCAGCCATATGGAAACGAACAGACCGATGAACTGAAATCCAGACCATTGCTCTCGGATCAGACTATAGATCCATCCACTTAAACCGATTGCCAGTAGACCTGAGGTAATGATGTTACACATTCGAAGAATGTTACTCCACAGGCCTTCGGTATAGGTAAAGCCCATGATGATGCCAAATACCATCAACATTAGCACATAAATAATATATTCCACGTTCGATTCTCCGTTATCGTTTCATTTTCGGAATAGGGTTCCTTGGCGTTCTCCCGCAGTTTCTCTCGGTGGCACTCAACCACCTCAGGGTCCCTCCGGTCACACCATCTCCCGGTCTCCGCCATTTCCCCATGCGCGGCGGAGACTGCCGGTGGTTCCTCTGGAACCTTCGGTAGAAGCTGGAAATTATCCCTTAAGCACACGTCGTAATTCGTCGAAAGAGGTAATTCCTCGAGCAAATAACGCAATGCCTTCTTCTTGAAAATTCGTCATACCGTTTTTCTTAGCCATCGCACGCAGACCTTGCGGCGTCGCCTGGCCGGACGCAATCGCCTGACGCATCTCCTCCGTAATCTCCAAAAATTCGAAGATCGCGGTTCGACCCACGTAACCATTTCCCGCACACTCCGGACAAACACTGTCCGGATGCTCCGGATCGGGCTGGGCCTGACGGTACAGCACATCCACCTTGCCTGCCGGAATACCGAGCTGAGTAAGCATCTGCGGCGTCGGGACGAACGGTTCTCGACAGTATTCACATAGCTTGCGAACCAATCGCTGATTCAGCACGCCGTTGATTGATTCCGCGACCAATTGCGCCGGAATACCCATTTTGATTAGATGGAAGATCGCTTCAAAACAGTCGGGAGCACGAACCGAAACGATGCCTTCAATCCGACTTTGCGAATGTTCGAATAATTTAATTGCGGCCTCTTTAGATGGAATATCCCGCATGATCATTACGTCTGGTTCACGGTGGAATAGTCCATCCAAAATTGTGCATGGATCGTCACCTTTGGCTAGATCGTAAGGCGTAATTTCCAAATTTTCGATCGGATCGTAACGCATATTCTCATCTTCGATACCGAAGAACTCCCGCGTGAGACGGTCAGCCACTTCGAGCGAAACATTGACCGTCGTTCGAAGACCGGTGCCGTGTGAACCGCAGAAGCAGAAAATACCGGTACGTTTTCGCAATACCTCGCGGAATTGCTCTTCCATTTTGGGGCGCATACCGATCTCACCCAGCGTCTTGTAAAAAATTTTGTTCAACTGGATTTCCAGCAGAACACGCTCGCCGGTTTGCGTTCCCGCAGAGGTCAATCGGATGGTACATTTGCGTTTATCCACGGAGTTATCTGGATGAATTTTTGCGCAAGCGTCGCCGAATATCGCCAACTGTTTCTTCTCGACAGGAGTCCACGGCCCGATACCATATGAGAACCGCTCGCGGACTTTCGCGTCCACTTCCATTCGGACATGTTTCTCAAGTTCGTCTGTAGAAAGTTCGCCGCCCGACATTTTGCGGATCATCAGCGTGCTCTCTTCCTGACGATATTTGTCTTTCTTTTTATCGATCGCTTTGAAGACCGCCGGACGGAATACGAAGTATTGTCCAATTAGTTTGCCTTCCTGTTTTGCACGACGCTCTTCGGGGTTCAATCCGCAAAGCAGTTTGAGCGTTTCGAGAATGGCGTCACCCTGTTCACGCGGTATGGCTTCACCCGCCGCCCATAAACCATCCACGAGGAATCGCAAGCCGACCGATTCCGCTGTGTAATCGAGCATCACAGCGTCCGCACGGCGGCCCAACGCATCCGCGATAAATTGTTTCGTGTCGACATATCCCGCCGATTCGCGAGCCACGAAATTTCGTGTCGTATTTTCCTGGCTTTCCTTCGAGGCTGGAACGAGTGTGATTGCTCCAATGTCACGTGGATCAATACGTTCCTTGCTTCCGATTTTGAACTTGGTGGCGAACCAAAATCGCAGATGGTCTTTGGTCAAAACTTTCTGATGGTCTTCCACGAGTGGATTGCGATACGCCAGACAGTAGATCAGGATTGGCACGAGCCAGCCTAGGAAAATGAGCGGCAAACCGACCCAAATAATCGGAATCAGATAGTGAGCGAACCAGAACACAAGGAACGAAATCACCAGAATGGGATTCCATTTCTTGTATTCCAACACGGCTTCTTCTAGGATTTGCGCATCTTTCGAAGCCCAGTTGGTGGTATACACCCATAAGAGAAAGAAAATTAGTGGCAATGCCCAAAATATCGGATTGATCCACATTGCGGCACTTCCAGTACTACTGGCCCCATTTTCTGCCGTTTCCGCACCTTGGGACGAAATCGCCGTAGATACCGTAGTTGCTAAGCTCTCCGCCGTACCAGCAAACGCCAGCGAACCGACACTCGTCAACAGGAAAAGAAAAAGCAAACTACAGAACACTCGCAATGAGAATTTACGGAAATGTGGTAATTGTGGCATAGTACACTCGGCTGTATGGGACTACTCGGCAGTATTGGACTATTCGACAGTATGGGGCCATTCGACTCTATTCCCACTGAAAACGTCGAAGACAAAATTTCGTCGAAGACCAAATGGGGCTGGGACGATCCTTTTTTGGGGAAATTGGACTCGCGAGACCTCTAGGAACATGCTGCCGCAAGAACCTACCCCAAGTTGCCCGGTCTAAAACGATTCAGCACCGTAGTAAGTTTAACGAAGAAAGGTATATCCCGTCAATACTCTGCAGAAGTTTTTTTACAGTCTCCCGGTCCTCATGATTCACATGAGACCGGGAGTTCGGACGAATCCGTCTATAACACATTCGTCCATGGTTCTGTTTGGCGTCAGACGTCAAATGACATGATGCCACGGCATCATGCCATTCGACAAAGATGGTTAGTCGTCGAGTTGATCAATCGTTTTCGCGGCTTGGAGGATGCCGGTATCGATTTGGAAAATCGTGGTGACCGAGCGGTCTTTCGCGGTCGTAGTCAGCGAAACTTTGGGTGAACCTTCGATTTCATCCGCGATTTTTGTCAGTGATTCGGCTTTTTCTTGGTCGCAGACGGCGATCATTCGCAGGATGGGCTTGATCGCGACGAACGCCTCGAGAATCACCGGTTTTCCTTCCGTTGTCATGATCTTTTCGAATCCGGTTTTTGCGGCGTTGACGGCGTCTTTGCAGAAGACGAATCCAGCGCCCTGAGCCGCGTAAACGATGGCGACTTCAGGTTTCTCACCAAACAGCCCAACCAATTTGGTGGTGGAATCTTCGTTGAGTTCTTTTTTCGAGTGTTCGGCGATTTCCGTCCATGTAGGACCGGTCAGCAGATGGATCGTGCCGCCATTGACGCTGGCGACATCTTTTTTGAGTAATTCGCTGAGATCAATAGGGCATTTTCCGGATTTTTTCGCGGCGTCAGCCAACACGCCATAGAGATCGTTATCGATGCCCTCCCAGCGTTTACCGTCACATGCGACAGCAGCGAAAAGAGCGGGGGCGTTTGGATTGCCGACAATCGCGAAGCCTGCCTCGCACTTGGCGTGTTCGATTTCGCCCTGAATCGCGTCGAACAGACGACCGAAGAAATTCGTGACGTCTTCAGAGGAGATTTCACGTCCGGTTTTTTCAGACGCTTTGGCGGCAATTTTTTCCGCTTTTCCGTCTTCGAGTTTTTTCATCACGAGACCGCGGAATGCATCGAGGATGAATTTTTGCATTTCTGTTTTTTGCGAATCAATGGGCAGACAGATCGTGGCGGCAACTGCGGTGTCTTCCGGCAAAGCGGCGGCCATGACATTTTTCGTATCCGCGAGTTTGGCAAAATACCGGGCCATTTGGCTTCCATCGACAGCCGTGCTCGTTGCTTCAAATTGGACCCCTGTTTCTTTGTTGAACCGGACGCCAAACGTGGCAGATTCAGTGTCGGTGAAGGCGATACGAGCGCGGGCGACGATCATCGAGATCAATTTCGCTTTTTGGGCATCGGCTTCCGGCGATTTTTCTGGACATTGTTTAGCACCTTCTTGCAGCAGTTTGTTGAAACCGAGCAGGCACATTTCACGAATGGTCTCGGGGACATTACTGGGCAGGAATTGAACGGCGACGGCGTATTTTTCGTTCAAGCCATTCAAGCATGGAACCGGGTTATCGCCGACGGCCCCAAAAGAGGTGCTGTCATCGGAGAAAAGAAGCCATCCCTCAATGGTTTTCACATAGAGGGTATTTCCATCTTTTTCAGCGACGTACAATCCCGCTTCGTCCGATTCCTTGATGTTAATTTCAAGTTTTTCTTCGGCAAATTTGCGGAAAAGATCCGGATCTTTTACCGGAATAAATGCGACGGCTTGCTTACTAAACCCGTCCGTGGAGACTTTAACGACAATACCCGCGGGTTTGGAAGCGTCGATCGCTTGATTGATGATTGCATCGGCGACCTCATTTTTGGATACTTCTTTTGCGGCCTCGGCGTAAAGATCCTGACCGACGACCTCGCTAAACGCTTTGAGCTGTTCGACGAGGGTGTCCCCGCTAGCGACGGAGACAACCGCCACAGTTTTGAATGTTGGCGCATTATCTTGCGCTAAGGCTACGCTACTGGTGAGTCCCAGCAGCATCGTGACGGCGATTGCCGTTCGCGTAAACCATTTACCCATACTCATGTGATTTCCTCTCTTCAATGGAATGAAATGGAGTGTTTGGATTCAAATTTAACGTCGCAGTAAATACGCTGGTTTGGTCGTTAGAACTATAGGATGATATGCCGGTTGGCGAGCGCACGTTGTGTTGTGTCGCCCGCTGTACGTTGTGGACGGTTCATCGTTTCATGTGGTAAACACGCCTGTATCACGGTAAAGGGAGGGAATATTTCCTCCGGTGTTTCAGCATTCGCGATACAGCGACGTAAAAAACATCCTCTGGCTTCACATATCACCTTGCGGGGTGAGTAGAGACGCTGATCTCTATTCAACCTCGCGAGACCGACGGGTTTGGTTGCCCGAATGAAACCGCCTAATAGGGGTAACCGAGAAAATCCGTGAGGATCAACAAAAAAATGTGAAAATTGTAATTTTTAAGCGTTTTGATTTGGAAGAATGGGAAAAAAGTAGAAAAATGGATTTTGCCCCTAGTAATTTGCGGAGGGCGGGGTATACTTTCTCCCTCACGTGCAGCACAGGGCGTCCCGCTTGTCGGTGACGCGGTCT
>JAQVKF010000172.1 GCA_028694795.1 Thermoguttaceae bacterium
GATGAGGAAAATGAATTGCTCTTTCCACGGCAAAAAGAGTCGGTTTTCCGCGAGCTCCTGATCGTTGGAACGGAGATTTTGCGATTCGATCCTACGTTGTTTCCCGTCTATTTTCCGTCGTTGAAGTTGGATGCCGAATTTCACGCCATCTGTGAGAGTGTTTTCGGTAACGAAGAACAGGTGGGACGATTGTTGCTTGAATCGCGTCCGGCGGACCCTATGTTCGAACAGGAAACGACTCCTCCCAAACCGACGTTTATGGAAGAATCTGGTCCTAAGGAGGGGTTCTGGGACCGGTTGGAAGACGCATTTGAACCGCCCAGCGGAAAAAGTTCGCTCTCGCCACGTCGATTGGAAGCCGCGATGGCGGTGTGGACGCGGTTGATGGCGAAAGCGAAAGCCGCCTCGAAAGTGCGAAATCATGTACGTTCGGCGATTCTTTCCGCTCGCGCACAAGGGCTACCGGTGCCGCGTCAGAAACGATTGGAAACGCAAGAGGCGGTGCGAACCGAAATTAGCCATTTGGTCGAACGCTTGCGTGACGCTTTGTCGTTAGGGATTGAACGTGAGGGCGAAATTTGGCGTGACTCGCTGGCCGTACTGGTGAGCGAGGCGACGCGAGGATTTTGGTCGCCTGAAGTTCGCGTATTGTATAACTTGCAAAATGTTTGTATTGATGCCGAAAATCCATTTGAAACGGTAAGTGTGCTTCGATATTTGTGGTCGTTCGGAAAGAAACCGATTCGGAAGAAACTGCCACAAATGCGATTCGTTTCGATGGCCAAACATTTGAACGTGGTCGAGCGTCAGCTCTCGTTGGTACGTATTCCACGTTCGTCGAGGCTTCTCTTGACACGGCGAGTCCACGAATCGCTTGAAGAGATGGGCGAGCGCATTCGAACGCTTTTTCGTCCGATACTGAGCGAATCGCTCCGGGCATGCGGCATTGTGCCGCAAAATCTTTGCGAACAGGCCGCCTGGGACAAAATTGTGGAAGAATCGCTCGACCGAATCGTCGAACGCAGTTTTCTCTCATTTGGCGATCTGCGTGACGCGATCTCTCGTAGCCAGATGAAACTTCCCGATTTACGCGGTTCGGAGCTTTGGAGTGGGGATCCGCTGCTCAAAACGGATATCGCACTGCGTTCCGCGATGGAGGGCGTGTATCGACCGGGTGATTTTTGGTTACGTTGGATGCAAAAATTGGTTAGTGTCGCGTTTGGAAATCGTGCGGGACGTGGATTTATGAAATTCGTCGGACTACCCTTTGGGGGCGCGGCGATATCGCTTTCCTTCCTTGATTACTTGGCCGGTAAAATAACCCACTATTACACGGAACACGAACCGATCGCCACGGAGGAATCCACGGGGGCGGCGGAAATTGTTTCGGCTGGAACGGAACAAACCGTGATGTCGACGCAAGGTCCGTCGGAGCAAAATTTGGTGGTGGTGCCAAAACCGGCGGACCCGAAGACCGCGTCTGCAGAGCCGGTGGAGCCAGTGGATTCGACAGCGTTGCGTTCGACATACTTTTCGGAGGGGGCTATCTCGAAAGATCCCGCTTCATTGGAGACGCTCACGTTGAAACCAGCGGCGGTGAATGGAATCCCTGGATCACCGACCGTGGCGGAAAGTTCGGCGATTTTTTTGACCGGGACCTCGGTCTTGCTATTAGGTTGTTTTTTGGTGGGCTTGGTGAATTTTCCGCAATTCCGGCATGGTTTGGCGAATCTTATTCGGGGGCTGTTCCGGCGATTACGTGAGATTTTGGTTGATCATCCACTCGATTGGTTGACGACGGCTTCCGGTCAGCCGCGAACGTTTCCGGTGATCGGCGGAATTTTCCGTAGTTTGATCTTTCCTGGACTCATTACGTGGTTGTGCTGGCCGCTCTGGATTTATTACGATAAAAATCAGATGCTGTCGGGCGTGGTGTTTTTTCTTGCGACCACAATTTTGCTCAACTCGCGACTGTGGCGGATGCTGGAAGAAGTGGTATTCGATCGGTTGGGCAAAATTTGGCGACTATATGGCATTCGATTCGCGGTCATTTTATTTTCGTGGATTGCAGAGATTTTCCGAACGGGAATGGACGCAATTGAGCGATTTCTGTACATGATCGACGAGTGGTTGCGTTTCCATCAGAGTGATTCGCGGCTGAGTTTGGTGATTCGGACATTTTTTGGGACGCTGTGGAGTGGTTTTTCGTATTTAATTCGATTTGCGGTATCGCTGTTTATCGAGCCGCAAATCAACCCGCTGAAACATTTTCCCGTGGTGACGGTATCGCACAAATTTTTATTGCCGACGATTCCCTTTTTCGGTTCGATGTTGACGCCGGTGATCGGTTCGCATGCCGAGGCGTTGATGTTGGCGACGATTGTGATCACGAGTATTCCGGGTGTGTTTGGTTTTTTGGTTTGGGAATTAAAGGAAGGGTGGCGGCTTTACGTTGCCAATCGACGTCCCACGCTGGGCGTGGTGATGGCCGGCTCGCATGGTGAGACGATGCCGCGATTTCTTAAACGTGGATTCCATTCGGGAACGATTCCGCGAGCGTTTCGACGTCTACGCGACGCGGAACACGTGGCGCGATGGACTGGTTCACGGCAAACTATTCGACGTACTCGACAAGCGTTAGATCATACCGAATTGGCCGTGCGACGCTGCTTCGAACGTGAGTGGTTGCGACTGTTGGAATTGCGTCAAATGGCGGCCACAAGGCAAAATGAGGCGGATGTGGCGTATGTGCCCACGTTGCGGATTGGTGAAATCCGTCTCACGCCCACTCGAATCGCGGTGGAAATCGAAGCTCGTGACCCGTGTTCTGTCCACCAAGACGCGACCGAGGCGAACATACCAGTATTTTGTCCACTGTTGACGTTGTGGCTGGAAGAGCGAAGCGGTTTTTTGTTGGCCGATGCAAGGTGGACGCCGGACGTGGTACCGAACGCCGGTGAGGATCGAGATGGTATGCCGGAGGTTGGTTCTCGTGATCTGAATGTGGAAAAGACGGACCGTGGGACACTTCCGTGGGCAGCGGCTTATTCCGCGAGCGCGATACGGACATATTGGCGAGAGGATATTTTGTACAGTTTTTATGGATTGTACAAAATATTTGGTGTGGATTTGGTTTCTCGTCAGATTGATCGCGTATTGGATTCCGATGAGCGTTGGCAGGTGGACGAGAAGCGATTGGTCGTGAGTCGAACGGATGGCCCGTCTCGAGCGTATCGATTGGACGCTCCGGAAGAGGCGATTTTACCGGAATCGGCGACTTCACCTGGGATGCTGGTTCGCGGTGCGGCATTGCGGCGCAGTGAGCTGATTTATACCGAGGTGTCGATTCCATGGGCGTTGTGGTGCGCGTGTTGGGATGCGGAATCGCTCGATGCGGCACGAAAAAAATTGGGCGAAGTGTTTGATTTTGAACCGTGTTAAGAAAACGACCTTTACCAATATAAATAAAAATGTTTGCAAGTTTACACGGATGGGAACGGGAAAATTGGGGGAAACAAGCGAGACGAAAAGGGGAAAACAGATAGAGGGGAAAACTCTTGAATGCCTAGTCGTTTGCTCGACAGAAGTTGAATAAATGTGTTTTTCCTTCAAACCTCCACTTGATCAACGGGAGTTGATCGAGCGACGGTGATCCCAAAAATTTTTACATACCGTGGTTACTCAAACTTGGTGGATATGGTGTGTTGATTGCGGTCGCGCAGGGCGTTCCCGCCTCTCGGCGACCGACTTTTTACCATGTAATAATGTGAACGTGCCCTAGGGTAAGCGATAGACGCTACCGTCTCGTTTATCTGTGGGGTCGAGCGTTTTGAGTGTGAACGTCGCCGTACCGTCCTCCGCGATCCGCATCTCGGTCCAACCGCGCGGTTGGTCGGCGAAGAGCCAACCCAATGCTGGCAAATTTACCGAGGTCAGGTGTTTCGGAACGAATGCGTCCATGATGCCGGGAATCGGTAACGTCATGCCAGCAAAGGTTTTATAACGCTCCCATGTGTGTGAATGTCCGAAAATATATCCCTTTACCTCCGGATCATCCACGACCACATTCAAAAAGAAATCCGTATCCCATAATCCAGAATGTTCCTCGCTCTTGCCCGGAACGAGAGGATGGTGCGCGGCAAAATAAACCGATTTCGCCTCTTTGCCCTCTTTCCGACGAGCTAGCTCGTTTTTAATCCATTGAATCTGTTCTTTGCCGAATTCGCCTGGCGTGTAATTGGTTCGGATGAGCGAATCGAGCAGAATGAGGTCGGCGTACGGCGTCTCCACAATGGTAATCAGGTGATCCGGCGCATAAACCGTCGTCGGTTTCTTTTCCGGAAAGACCTCGTAAAACGCTTCACGGTTGTCGTGATTGCCGAAAGCGACAAACCATGGAATTCCGGCTGTGTCGAGTACGCTGACAATCTGGCGAAAAGTGCGATAATCTTCGACTTTTCCTTCGAGTTTGACGGTATCACCGCAAAAACAGACCGCCGCGGGACGCGGATTCATCGCCACGACTCGTCCCATCGCCTGGATGAGATTTTGCGCCGGACATGTTTTGTTAATCTCTTCGTTTACATCGGCTGGCACATGCGTATCGGAAAACCAGACGATCAGATTTGGATCCACCGATTTTGCGGAGGGTATCGAATCGGCAGAATTGGAGTTTTCGGCGGCCTCTTTCGCGGATAGACGCGGCGTATGACGGAGTAAATTCCATGACAGACCGACCGTTATGGCACTCGTACCCAATACTTTTCCAAACCCGCGTCGTGAAAATCTCCACGATTCATCATGTTCGATCGGCATAAAATTCACCTCTTTTCTATGTGGATATTCAAGCACTCACCACGGGCAAGCCCTGTTCGAGTGCTCTGGTGAGGACGATGAATTAGAATTCATACTGTGGAATTTTCATCAATTCGCCGTCTTTGAGCGCGGATTGATGGGCGACAATGCCGCAAACTGTCAAATTCAACGCCATACGAATATCGACGAGCGGTTTCCGTTCTTCTAGAATGGATTCGACGAATTCGTTCCCCAAATAACCATGGGAACCGCCGTGACCGCCCGCCGAAACCCCTGGCGGCAGCGCCGGCTTTTTCAGGTTCAGCTTGTTGACAATCGCCGTCGCCTCATCTGTGCCCTGGAACGTACCATCATACGAACCTAGCCGACCACGCACACGTCCGGCCTCCGCGCCAAAGCCCGGCGTGTCTTTTCTCATGGTCATGCGAGCCATACCGCCGTCCACTGTACGCATCATCGCCACTTCCGTACCGAATGGATTGTCATACGGGTTCTTTCCGACGCCGAGATACTCCAATCGTGAAGGCATTCCCATACATGACACTTCGGTGAACGAACCGCCGCTCACGCAGCAGTAGTACGCCGTCGCATGGGTCGGATAGACCAACGGCGGCGAACCGACACGCCACCCTTTGTACGAATCAATGGGGGTCGGGCACCAGTGGTAATATTCGCCTTCGCAATAAACCAATTTGCCGAAACCGCCCGCTTGATAAATCTGGCGCATTGCATAACAATCGTCGTGGAACGCCGAGGTCTCGAACATCATGTAATTCAGTCCGCGATTCTTTTTGACCGTTTCGAGAAGTCGTTCACCATCTTCGATCGAATTGTAGCAGCATGGCACAGCGGACGCGACATGTTTGCCATGATTTAATACGTCAATCGCCTGTCGCGCGTGGCTCGGAGCGTCAGTTGCCAGAAAAATCGCTTCAATTGTGTCGTCTTTTAACATCTCTTCGAGCGACGGATAGGTTTTTTCGCACTGAGCCGCTTTCGCCATCGCCGCGCAACGCTCAGGAATGAGATCACTTACCGCGACAAGTTCCGTATTGGGATGGTTTTGCAAGCCAAATTCCAATCCAAATTGACAGACGCCATAACCGACAAGACCGACGCGAATCTTGCGATCGGAGACCGCCTGCCAGGCTTGCGAGGCGTCGATATCGGTCTGAGTTTGATCGAATCCCGCGATGGTTTCTTTGGTTTCATTTGCCGCGAACAGCGGTGTCGCCCCGTATAATCCTACGGCGCTTAAACCAACGGCTCCACCCAGTATTTGCCGTCTTGAAATCGAATCTGTCATCCGTTTTCTCCTGTTATGTAGAAATTGATCATACTCGCCAAATTTTATATGGGGGATTTGCGATGCAATATGTCGAATACCGCTTGGGGAATATTTTTGCGGGAAAATTTTGAGTCGGAAGCGGTATCGAAGTTTCATTTGTATGGTCTGTATATGCCCATAGTCCCGCAAAAATAGGGGTGACATGGCAAAACGTCCAAAATATTGCACAAAATCTATCTTAGCCGCTGCGTTTATGAGAAACAAGCGTTTCGGAGAAGAAAAATAATCTATTGGCAGTTCTATTGTCGTCAGGCGATGAAAAATTGTGACATTTATTCCAATTCTGGTGGAACGGGGGATAAAATAGTTGTAAGAGCAGAGCATAGCGGATATCATGGTAGAGTGACGCCATTGCGGGATCGCGTGGTGCGGCGGCACTTTTTAATAGACAACGCGACTGCCATTACACTCCCGCTTGCTGCCAACGGTAAGAGGGAAGAGTTCAATATGTAAGTGGAATGACTTTTGGCACGAAGGATCATATCAAATGGCTGAAATTGATGTTTACGCACAATGGTTGAAAATTACCGATCCACAGCGTCCGGTGAATTATTACACGCTTTTGGGCGTTCAGAAATTCGAAGACGATGCAAATCTCATTCGAAAAAATTATCGGCAGCGGAACACGCTCGTCCGAAAATATGCCACCGGGGTCTATTCCAAACGCTCGCAAGAATTACTCAACGAGCTGGCCAAGGCGATGCTTTGTCTCACCGACGCCCAGCGAAAAGGCGACTACGATGTGACGCTCGGACGTGAACGTCGTGCGGGTGAACGTCGAACGCTCGAACAGATTTTGCTTGCTCAGGGGAAACTCGCCTCCGATCAGCTGAATCGCGCGAGAAGTTTCGCCGATGCGACGGGCCTCGAAATGCGAGATGTACTGATCAGCCAAAAAATGCTGCCGATCGAAGAGGTCACCCAAGCGTACGCCGAGTCGCTGGGGTTACCCTATATGGATCTGAATGACGTGCTGGTGGATGAGACGCTGTTACTCAAAGTCAATGTGGCGATGGCGCGGGAATATACCTATGTGCCGATTCTGGAAGATGAGGGATTGCTGCTCGTTGCGGCTCCGGCACCACTTTCGCCAGAGATTGAAGATGATCTGCGGCTGCGTTTCGATATGCCCGTCCGAATGGTTTTGGTCGCGCCGAATGTGATCGCCGAATTGGTGACCAACTGTTACTCGAAAGAAAAACTCGACGCGGTACGCGCGGCGGCGGGAGAGGACGTCGTTCAGGAAAAGAAATCGACTCGAGTCAAAGTCTCCAGCTCTTCCTCCGGTTCCATGAGTTCGGAGGACAAGTCTCAACGTCTTAAAATGATCGGATTAGTGGCCTGGATGACGATCCTCATCCTCTTTTTCGTGTGGTATTTCTTCCTCAAAAGATAGCCGATAGACCGACTGAGAGCGTGAAGTCTGCGGTCGTGGTGAAGGGCGAGCGGAATCACGTCGGAGTGACACTGTTAGGTGGCGATATCGATTGCTTTGGATGGACCATTCCCATGACGTATACAATTTGCCAGAAGTTTGAATCTGAACGACGGTCGAGGAGTCAGCGATGTGGGTAGCTATTTTTTTAATCGCGGGAGTCGTTCTTTTCGTTGCGGAGGCCTTTTTGCCGACTTTAGGTCTCCTCGGCCTTCTGGGTTTTTTGTGTCTTGTGGCGGCGATTGCGGCGGCGGGCATGATTTCGATGACCTGTGCTATTGCTACATTTATTTGACTATTCGTTTGTCTTCCACCTTTTTTCTGGATATTTACCAAAATTTTTCCGAAAACGCGGCTCGGTCGCCGTTTGATTCCCTGCCCCACGTTGGAAGATATACAAATAGAACATGATCCGCAAAAAATGCTCCAAACGCTGATCGGGCGTATTGGGGTGGCGAAAACACCGATGTTGCCAAATGGATTGATCGAGATTGGTGGACAAACGTATGATGCTATTGCGGAAGGAGCCGCCGTCGAGCTAGGGCAGACGGTGGAAGTGCTGGAAGTACGGACACGTCGACTCATTGTCACTCAATGTGTGGTTCCGGAAAATAGTTCGCGTGAGTCCAATCTCTCTGCATTTGGGTAGCGTTTTGCCGTTTCGGACGATTTTGGCAGGCTGGAATTTCAATGGAGTTCCTTGCGAGTGGGTGACGGTCGCCTACGGGTTTTCAACCCTTGCTGGTCGACTAGGGCGTGTTCACACAAGTTGCCACCTCAATCGGGGCGACCGGCTGTACCAGCGTCAGGTTGGCATTGCCAGCGTCAGGTAAAAAGGGTGAACCGACGCATGCCGGGAACGGAGTGACCGCATCGTCGGGAGTACTTTACCGAGTTGGCATTGCCAGCATCAGGTAAAAAGTTTCCCCCAGGCTATCGCGCACTTTAGGCGGTTTGGGGTAGCGCGGCAAAGAAGTTTGTGATAGTTTTTAAGCTTCCGTGGTTTATACCGAAACCTGGCGGGAGCTTGAAAGAATGAAAGAGATTCAGGAAGCGGA
>JAQVKF010000173.1 GCA_028694795.1 Thermoguttaceae bacterium
CGTTTGAAGATGGTTCAGAGGTCAAAAAGGGCGACCTTTTATTCCAGATTGATCCGCGTTTGTACCAGGCGAAAGTCGACCAAGCGAAGGCGGCACTCACGCAATCCGAGGCCCGTACTAAGCAGATGAAGGCAGATTTGGATCGTACCACGGCACTCATGCCGAGCGGCGCGGCAACCCAAGCGGATCTCGACAAAGCGACCGCCGATTATGAAGAAAGTGTCGCTCAGGTCGAAGTCAAAAAAGCGGAATTGGCGAGCGTGGAGCTGAATTTAGAATACTCCAAAGTCACCGCGCCCATGGATGGATGTATGGACCGTCACCTCGTGAGTGTTGGGAATTTGGTGACCGCGAATGTCACGCAGCTGGCGAATATGATTTCTGTCGATCCGATGTACCTCTATTTTACGATGGATGAGCATATTCTTCTCGAACTGCAAAAGCGGGTTCAGACGATGGATTCCAAAAAGGATAAAGACGGATTTATTCCGGCATATTTTGGATTACTCAACGAAAAAGCGACGCCCAACCAAGCAAAAGTCGATTTTTTTGCGACACGTGTCAGTCCATCTTCGGGCACCTTAGAGGTTCGAGCGATTTTCGACAATCCGAAAAACGAATTTGGCCGACGAAAATTCGTTACCGGAACCTATGTTCGCGTTCGGGTTCCGACCTGTACGGCGACCAGGAAGATTCTCGTTCCAGAAGCTGCTATTCGTACCAATCAAAGTCTCAAATACTTAATGGTCGTCAACGCAAAGAACGAAGTGGAAAGTCGCTCCATTACGCCCGGTCGTTTGGAAGGTCCGCTGCGAGTGATTGAGGAAGGTATCACCACGCAAGATAAAGTCGTCATCAACGGTCTGCAGCGTGCGCGTCCAGGTATCGTGGTCACGCCGGAGGCAGGCAAAATCGAACCACCCGCAACCAGTGCAAGTATGCCAATCGTATCTGAAACGAAAACGGAAGCCGTTGAACCAGCGGCAGATACCACACAAACGAACACGGCTGAACAAGAAAACACGCAGTCTCAACCAACGTCGAACGCGGGCACCGAATCAGTACGCTCCGCCGACGCGAGCGAGACGGAAGATCAATCATGATTTCATTTGAAAATTTGGAAATTTGAACCTAGTCACAGGCGATTTTGCAACGAAAAATCGCGTATGAAAACGCAAAATCAAAATGAAACAGGTATAAATATGTTTTCGAAATTTTTCATTGATCGTCCCATTTTCGCCTCCGTGTTATCAATCGTGATCATCTTGGTCGGCGGATTGGGTTATTTAGCACTTCCGGTGGCGCAATATCCAGAAATATCCCCACCGACCGTTCAGGTCAGTGCCACGTATCCTGGCGCCGACGCGCAAACGGTTGCAGAAACTGTTGCCATGCCGATTGAACAACAGGTCAATGGTGTGGAAAATATGATGTATATGGAATCTCGTTGTACCAATGACGGCGCGATGAACCTCACGGTCACATTCAAGGTCGGTACCGATCTGAACATGGCCCAAGTGCTCGTCCAGAATCGCGTTTCGCTGGCCGAGGCCAAATTGCCGCAAGAAGTAACACGAAACGGACTATCGACTAAAAAGAAATCGCCCAGTATTATTTTATGCGTCAATCTCGTCTCACCGAACCGAACGTATGATCAACTTTTCATGAGCAATTACGCAACCATTCAGATCAAAGACGTGTTGTCTCGACTGGAAGGAGTCGGCGACGTGTCGCTGCTTGGTGAACGCGAATACAGTATGCGGTTATGGATTGATCCAGAAATTGCGACCGCACGTGGTATCACGGCCAATGACATAATCTCCGCGATCAAAGAGCAAAACGTTCAGGTTGCGGCTGGTCAATTGGGTCAAGAACCGGTTTCGACCGAAACGCCGTTTCAGTACACATTACGTTGCCGCGGTCGGTTGATCGAATCGGACGAATTTGCCAATATCGTGATTAAAACGGATGCGAAGGGCAATGTGACACGGATTCGAGATATTGGCCGTGTCGATTTAGGCGCGAAGAGTTACGACGTATCCAGTTCGTTCAGCGGTAAGAAAAAGGATCTGGAAGAGAATTACGGGATGCAACTGGAACACGATTTGGAGAATACAGAATCGGTAACGATCGCGGTATTCCAACTTCCCGGCTCGAACGCGGTCGAAACGGCGAGCAATATTCGAAAAGCGATGCAGGAGCTGAAGAAATCGTTTCCCGTCGATTTAGATTATGTGATCGCGCACGACACGACGCCCTTTATCGAGGAATCTATTTCGGAGGTTTTCAAAACGTTGCGGGACGCGATCATTCTCGTGGCGTTGGTCGTGTTGGTATTCCTTCAAAATTGGCGTTCCGCGATCATTCCATTGGTCGCGGTTCCCGTGGCACTTGTGGGTACATTCGCCATCATGGCGATGATGGGATTTAGTCTGAACAATCTTTCGCTTTTCGGTATGGTGCTGGCGATTGGTATCGTGGTGGACGACGCGATTGTGGTGGTAGAAAATGTGGAACAACACCTCACGGCGGGATTATCTCCGCGAGAAGCGACTTGTCTAGCGATGCAGGAGGTATCCGGACCGGTGATTGCGGTGGCGCTCGTACTTTGCGCGGTGTTCATTCCGACGGCGTTTATTTCAGGCATATCGGGTCAATTTTTCCAGCAATTCGCCCTAACAATCGCGGTTTCGACGGTTCTTTCGGCATTTAATTCGTTGACCTTATCCCCCGCGTTGGCCGCGATTCTGCTACGTCCGCATGGCAAAGGCAATGACTGGCTCACCCGTATCCTAAACGTCCTGTTTGGCTGGTTTTTCCGGTTGTTCAATCGATTTTTCGTCGCAACCACCACAGGTTACACTTGGATCGTTCGACAACTGCTGCGTACGAGTGCGATTGTGCTGCTGGTCTATGTGGGGCTACTGTACGTTACGGGACAAATATTTACGATGATTCCTGTAGGATTCATTCCGAGTCAAGATAAGGGCTATCTGCTTTTAAACGTCCAGCTTCCGGACTCGGCATCGCTGGATCGAACGCAAAAAGTGATGGATGAATTGGATAAAATCGTGCGAGACACCCCAAGTGTTCGTTACACAATTGGTGTAGAAGGTATGTCGCTTGTTTCGAACCTTAACGCCTCGAATCTCGGTTCAATGTTCATTATTTTAGACGAATTCGATGATCGTCCAGAGCGCTCAGCCAATGCCGTATTGCGAGAATTGACACGAAAGGCAGCGGGCATTCAGGAGGCAACCATTGGCATTTACGGTGCCCCGCCAGTTGATGGATTGGGCAGCGCGGGTGGTTTCAAATTACAGGTAGAAGACCGCGGTAACGAGGGGATTGAGTCGCTTCAGCGGACCGTGGATCAGATGATCGAAACAGGACAGAAAACGGGTAAATTGATCGGGTTATACACGCCATTCCGCAGTGATACGCCACAGATGGTGATTGATGTGGATCGTGAAAAATCGAAGAAAATGGGCGTGTCGCTCTCCGATGTTTTCACCTCGTTACAGGGCTATCTCGGCTCTATGTACGTGAACGACTTTACACAATTTGGTCGTAATTTCCAGGTAAAAATCCAATCCGAACCGCAATCACGTATGCAACCGGAAGACGTTTCCAAAATTCGAGTACGTAATCATCGTAACGAGATGGTGCCGTTGGGAGCGTTGCTCACCGTGGTGGACGCAGGCGGCCCGTCGAGTATTAGTCGGTACAATATGTTCACTGCGGCGGCGATTAATGGCGACATGATCCCTGGCGTCAGTACGGGCGACGCGATCGCGATGATGGAGAAGATTTCCGAACGCGACATGCCATCGACGATGGGTATGGAGTGGACAGAACTCACCTATTTGCAAATCATCGCGGGTAATACAACGGTGATCATTTTTGCACTGGCTGTGGTTTTGGTCTTTTTGGTCTTAGCCGCGCAGTACGAAAGTTGGTCCCTACCATTGGCGGTGATTCTCGTCGTTCCGATGTGTATTTTATGTTCACTGATTGGCGTATGGATAGCGAATCTCGATATGAACATTTTTACACAGATTGGTTTCGTCGTATTGGTAGGTTTAGCGAGTAAGAACGCGATTCTGATCGTCGAGTTTGCCAAAATGAAACGTGAGGCGGGGCTATCGAATCAGGAAGCGACGTTGGAAGCGTGCCGACTTCGATTACGTCCGATCATCATGACCTCGCTTGCGTTTATTTTAGGAGTGGTGCCGCTTGTATTGGCCAACGGTGCGGGGGCGGAAATGCGAGTGACATTAGGAGTTGCGGTGTTCAGCGGTATGCTTGGCGTAACGCTGTTTGGAATTTTCCTGACACCGGTATTTTATTACGTCATTCAGAAGTTTTCGAAGCAAAAGTCCAAACCTTCGCGGACCGATTAACCCGCGACAATGGCGAGCAGAAATGGTCATGGCGAGCAGAGAGGGTGGATCACAGATGACATCACGTTCCGTACAACGTTCGACCGGCTTCACATTGATGCTTTTTCTACTGACGGTGCTGATTGTACCGTCATTGATGACGTATCATGCCTCGGATATTTCAGTGGATATCTGGCCACATGCCAATCCAACTCAAAATATTTGGGGCGGATTGGGCGCGAATATCGCCGATCAGTTGTTTCGCGGTCTGGGGTATGGAGTCTGGTTTTTAGCCCTTTCCCTCGCCGTCACGACCATGAGTGCGCTCATGGGTTACCCGGTTACCGCGCCCGTATTGCGGTTAATCGGTTGGCTCATCGCGTTGACAGGAGTTTGTACTCTTTGCTCGGTCTATTCCCTCCAGTTGGCCCATTCTGTGGATACTCCGATGATTGGTCCAGGTGGATTTCTCGGCGTTACCACACACGCCATACTGTTGCATTATGTTACGCCAACCGGGACGCTCCTCGTGGCCGTGAGCATGGTGTTCGGAGGCACGATTGTTTGTACCGATTTACCGTTTGTGTTATTGCGAGGCGTCATTTTTCTACTCACCGGTCATCGGATTCACAGTCCAGGATTTATGTCGGAAACTGCGGCATTCCCAGTCTCCATGGATATTCGTCTTCCAACCACGTCCTCCACAACGGTTGCGGTCCCGATCAATCCGATTTCATCGGCGAGTGCAGCCTCGCCCACCTCCGCAGTTCCGTCGAAAATGTCGATTTTAACGAATCCATTTAGCAATCAGGTAACCTCGGAAGGAAGACGCGTTCTCACCGAACGTCCGCCACGGGATGCCGTTCCATTGGCGGAAACAGCATCGTCGAAAGGTCCTTTGTCCGCGCAAAATATCGGGGAAATTCCGATTCGTAGTGCCGCGAAGCCGATTGCGGAACAGGTCAGCGGGGACAGAAGTTCAACCAGTGAGAATATGATTGGCGAAAACCACGCCAACATTGCTCTGCAACCGAGCAAAACGCCATCGGATGCGAATTTGAAGTCGGACGTTCCACAGCGTCCGGGACTTTTGGAACGGTTGCTTTCGGGTCTGAAAAAACAGCCTTCCGAATCTGGAGTTAGCGGTCAACCGGCAGGACAATCCGTAACGACGAATCCATCCCGATCACATCCATCACCGGGTGCTCAAGCAGCGAGGTTGCCAGTCAATTTTGCGCAGCATGGTTCTCCTCACGACGAAACAGAGCTGATTCCGGTCGATCAAAATCGTTATCAGCTTCCGTCAATTGAGTTACTTTCGCGGGGTAAACCTCTCGATTTCGATCGATTAGAGCAAGAAAATCGCCTCCGAGCGAGACTATTGGAGAAGACGTTTGCGGATTTTGGATTCCACGTTCGCGTGGTAGAAATCCAGGTCGGACCAGTCATTGCCATGTTCGAAATTGAACTTGAACGCGGTTTACGATTGAATCGTATCATGAGTTTAGGGGACGACCTTGCAGTCAAGTTACGTGTTCCAAGTGTACGTATTGTCGCGCCGATTCCGGGAAAAAATACCGTTGGAATCGAGGTACCCAACGCGACGCGTGAGATTGTACGTCTTCGCGAGCTGATGGAACAAAGTGTGATGCAAACGTCGGGTATGGAACTTCCGCTATTTATCGGCAAAGATGTGGCTGGTGAACCGATGTCGATCGACTTAGCTAAACTTCCCCACTTGCTCATCGCAGGTACGACAGGCACGGGTAAAAGTGTTTGTTTGAACGCGATCATCATTTCGCTTTTGATGACCCGTTCACCGGACGAAGTGCGGATGATTTTGATCGACCCCAAGATGGTGGAACTTTCGGGTTACCAATTGATTCCGCATTTGATGCACCCGCCCGTCACCGACATGCACAAAGCGGAGGCCATTCTCGGTTGGGCGGTCGAGAAAATGGAGCAGCGATACCAACTGTTGGCGAAATTGCATGTTCGTAATATCAAAGGTTATAATGTACTGGGTGAACGTGAAATCAGCCGACGTTTAGGACGAGTTTCCGAAGAAGAGCGTGAAAAATATCCAGCACACATGCCCTATTTTGTGCTGGTGGCCGACGAGATGGCCGACCTAATGATGACGGCCCCCAAAGAGGTCGAATCCCATATTATCCGTCTTGCGCAAAAGAGCCGTGCGGTCGGAATTCACTTGGTACTCGCGACACAAAAACCAACGGTGAACATTATTACAGGTTTAATTAAATCGAACATGCCCGCGCGTATCTGTTTCAAGGTATTCAGTTTGACAGACAGTCGAGTGATTCTCGACCAACAGGGCGGCGAAAAGCTGCTCGGTCAGGGCGATATGCTCTACATGGGACCCACCACGGGCACACTTTTACGCGGTCAGGGCACGTTTTTATCCGACGAGGAGATCAACCGTGTCATCGAAGAGATTGCGGTCGACGAGCCGGAGTATGTGGAAGAGTTGGAAAATCTTCAAACGGAAGAGACGCAAAAGAGCGAAAAACCAGTCGACCGCGACGAGCGTTATTTTGAGACGGTCGATTTTGTGGTTCGTGAGGGTAAAGCAAGTACGTCGTTGCTCCAGCGAGCGTTGGGCTTGGGTTACGGTCGCGCCGCGAGAATCATCGACCACATGTTCGAGGATGGAATTGTCGGCCCATCAAGTCCTACGAAGGGCCGTGAAATTTTAATCACCTCGCTCCAATGGGACCGGATGAAGGCGAGCTGGAACGGCGAGGAGGCACTTCCGGATTTCGAAGACGAATCGAACGATTCCTCATTATCCACGGTATTCACCCCAACGAATACACTGTCACAACCAGAATTGGCCTCGGTGCAAACGGTAGCGACACAAGCCGTTGCCGCCCAAACGGTGGCGTCGATCCGCAGCCCGATGGTTTCGCCGCCCTCCCCCGCCGCCCAATCAACTCTTTCACCAACCAACACGCAAGGCAATTCGGCTGCTTCTCCCCATTCCACCACACCCGTCATGGAGTCGTTATTCGCTTCCGTTCCACCACGTCGTTCGACCCGCATTATTTTAGCTCCTCCGACGCCCGATCCGCAATTTGATCCGCTCGCGGAGCATGAGAATCTCGAACAGCCTCACACGGATTCGTTCGTAGCCGCGTCCGCTGTGGAACGGTTAAAACCCGCCTCCTCCGCGGCATCGACAACGGTAATGCCTAGAAAAGAACATCCGTCCACTACAGTCACGCCAACAACAGTGGAATCCAGCACGAAATCGGTTTCTTTGGCATCTGCCTCGATTGTCAAGCCGTCTCAGCAGGCAGATTCCACGATTTTAGAGGTTGTAACGGTGCCGCCATCTGATCAAAAGCCCGCATCTTCGGCTATCAGCGACGAACAAGAAGAGGATTCCGACGATGATTTTAATTGGTACGACAACGTTGCGAAGGAAATTACCTTATCAGATGGCAGCTCGCTCCAACCTCCAGTGCCATCACAGCATTCCGTGATCGAAAGTGCGGCACAGATTGATTCGGCGCCGTGGGATCATCCGACGAAAATGGAGGATTCCGAGGATATGGAAGAATCATCCGCATCCGAAACGATGAATCTCCATTCCAACGGGGAAAAAATCGCTGTGAAAAACTATACTGATGAACAATTAGAATGTATTTTAAGACCCGCAGAGGATACCGACACGACCGCATTGGGTACGTCGGAAACAACTAGGCCGGAGGATTCGTCACCATGGGACATTGACGCCATGGCACAACACGATGAAGAGGATGAGTACGAAGGGGATGATTGGGATGAGGACACCGAGATATCGGATGCCCACGGTAACGAGCCAGAACCATCGGTCGATCCGTTTTCGTCGAACGTATCGCCGTCCATCTTGAGCAACTCGGACGAATTCCATTCAGTCTCAGGAACCAATCCACGTTTCAGAAAGAAGAAAAAACACAAAAAGAAACGGCGACATTAACAGCCGCCGTCCGAGGGTAGAGTCTCGGAGGTGAAACTCCGTCCCTCCCGCCATAGACTTACAATCTTCCATGGG
>JAQVKF010000174.1 GCA_028694795.1 Thermoguttaceae bacterium
GACGATTCGGAATCCGGCGGATGGACCGAATACCGACGGAATTGATCTCGATTGCTGCCAGCGATTTCGTATCTCGAATTGCGATATTGAAGGGGGTGACGATGCGATTGCGTTGAAAAGCGACGCTGGAATTTTTGACGATCCAGAAAAATACGCGACGATGAACTGCGAAGATATCGCGGTGACAAATTGTACACTAATCTCGAAGCCGGCGTGCGGCGTGCGGCTCGGTTATGAAGGCGATGGATGGATTCGGAACTGCGTTTTTTCCAATTTAACGATTCGTGACACCGATATCGGTTTGGACGCGATTGCCATTTTACCCGGTCGAACAGATTTCTCGGTGGTGAAAGGTTCACGCATTGAAAATATCGCGTTCAGTAATATTACCATGCGAGGCGTGCGGCAGGCGATCCATTTTTGGATGGGTAATGAGTTACCGGATCAACCCGCACAGGTGATGATGCGTAATATTCGAGTTTCAAATGTGATTGCGGAATCGACCTTCGGTTCCTATATCGGTGGCTACGCGGAACGTGCCGCAGAGAATATTATGCTGACCGACGTGACACTCATTCCGACCGGTACGATGCCCGCGGACGCGGCAGAGAGTGGAATCGGCGTTTGGGGCGGTGTTAATCCATATGTACTATACGCTTCACACGTAGACGGCTTGACCGTTCGCGGGTTACAGATAGATTTACGGCGAGCGGCGGGGACGTGGAAGCAGCCGATTTTTCTGGAAAATGTGACTCGCGAGGGGCTGGAGGGTGTCAACATTCGCGATTCAGACTAGGGCGTGTTCACACAAGTTGCTACCTCAATCTGGGTGCGACGGCTGTACAAATGTCAGGTAAAAAGTTCAAAAAAGTTTGCGCATTTTCTACGAAAATGCTTTTTCGTAAAACTTTTTTGAAGCGAAAAATCAATGAGAGGAAACTTTTTGCAAAAAGTTTCCCCTCAAGCCCCCTTTCCAAAACATTTTACTAGACGCACAAACTTCAATATCAACTGGTATAAACCACCCCGATTGAGGTCATTTCATTCTTGGCTACCGGTTTTTACTATGTGATTATATATGAACACGCCCTATATCATAATGATGCAAACACGCCCTGGACGTTGGCGTTACCGCCGTCGGGTAAAAAGCACCTTTTGGTGCCAGGCTGTGGTGCTTGCGTTGATTGGTGAAAAAGATAAAATGACGGTTTTGAAGCAATGCCGCTTCGTGTGGAAAATATTCGTTAGAATGGCCCGATCATGATCGCTCGATGGTTACCGTTGTTGTTGCTCGTCTGTTCCAACTGTTTTATGACCTATGCTTGGTACGGTCATCTCAAGGATTTCAAAGGCCTGTCGCTTTGGGTGGTGATTCTCATTAGTTGGGGCGTTGCTTTTTTTGAATATTGCCTTCAAGTGCCTGCCAATCGGATGGGGTTCGGTGCGGGATATTCGCTCGTTCAGCTGAAAGTGATCCAAGAAGTAGTGGCGATGGGCGTGTTTGCCGCGTTCGCTTTTTTCTGCATGGGACAGAAACTGACGTGGAATTACCTTTACGCCACGCTCTGTTTGATCGCCGCGGTCTTTTTCGTCTTTCGCGGGGCTGGACATTAATCAACGATGCGATTTTTGCCGATCACGCTGTTGGTCTCGGTCATGCCGTTTGCCGATGCGGGACCCATTGAGGTTAAAATAAAGAGGAATGCGGCACAAGTTGCTTGTATTCCTTTTTTGGATTCGTTATGATGGGGCTGTTGTCTGAGAATGAGAGCGTTTTCCCGTACGAAATTCGATTGCCGTGTGACTTTGGCGTCGCGAAACGGCTGCTTATCCAGATTTCGGCGGCCTGTTCCGAAACGGATAATGCGGTCAATCTTGAGCGATGAGCGTTGGATAACGGAACGTGGCGTGTACGGAATCGAACGCGTTTTCATTCCGGTAGAAAACGGACGGAAAATGGATCCAGATGGATACATTTGGCTGAAAAAAGTAATCCCAAGGAGTTGAACCATGCGAACGATTTTAATGACCCTTGCCGCTACGGTACTGCTTTGCAACACCGTTTTCGCCGCGGATGAGGCCGCGAAACCTAAACTGATCCGTGCTCTCGTGATCACGGGTGAAGACGTTTCGGCACATCCCTGGCAGGAGATGACGCTTGGCACGCTCAAAGCGTTGTACGAATCGAAGAAGTTCGACGTCACCGTCGAAGAAGGTATCGCCACGCTGGGCGACAAAGAGCGATTGAATTCGTTCGACGTTGTGGTCTTCTTGCTGTGCAATATGGGCCGATTTGACGATATCAACGAAACGCAGATGGCAAATTTGACGGCATTTGTGGAAGGCGGTAAAGGTTTTTATATTCAGCATATCGCCAGTGCCTCGTTCCAGAAGACCTGTCCTGAATTCGGCAAGTTCTGTGGCCGTTGGTGGAAATGGGGCGAAGCGGGGCACGGCCCACGCAGCGTGTTCAAATCGACGATTCGTGTTACCGATCATCCGGTCACCAAAGGTCTGAACGATTTCGATACCGATGACGAACTGTATGCGAAGTTGCACGTGGATCAGGAAAATATCAACGTGTTGGTGGACGCATATTCGGATTGGAGCAAGAACACCGAGCCGTTGATTTTCTGGTTCAACCGCGGCAAAGGCATTGTGTTCTACAACACCTATGGTCACGATGGCAAAGCGCTGGCAACGCCGGAAGTGGCGACGCTAGTCGCGCGAGGCGTCGAATTTGCAGCCACCGGTACCGTTGCGGAATAATCCGTCACGGGAAATGTGTATAGTGATACCGCGGGTCTGAGGTTTATTGTGAGTCTGGTTTTTGGGCAACATTCCAGTAGAATTTTTTCACCGGAATGTGCCCGAATTGACGCACGCGGCAACCATCAACAGTAGTTCATCCGCTAGTTTACCGATTCGTCCGCTAATCCGCCAGTGAATTTTGAAGTTTTTCGTTTTTCGCGATCACTTTTTCGACCAGTTTTTGTTTGAATAGGTGATATTTCTTCCGCAATTCCGGCTCTGCGACCGCGAGAATCTGCACCGCGAGCAACCCCGCGTTGCGTGGTCCGCCGCCATTCGTTCCCACCACGGCGACGGGAATATCGCCCGGCATTTGTACCATCGACAGTAACGAATCAAGCCCGCCCGCCATGTCGGTACTCACCGGAATTCCAATCACCGGCAAGACCGTATGCGAGGCGATGACTCCGGCCAAATGCGCAGCGCCGCCTGCCGCCGCGATGACCACTCCAATCTCACGCGATTCCGCCGTTTTGGCATATTCTTCCACAAGATGCGGTGTCCGATGCGCACTCATCACACGCACTTCGTATTCGATTTCGAACTCGGCTAACGCTTTGGCCACCCCATTAATTTTGGGCCAATCGCTCTCACTGCCCACCACAATGCCCACTTTTTTCATCGTACTTCCTCGTTCCTCGCCGATCATTTTGTGAGATTTTTTTCGGTTATTCCAACAAAAAAAGCCGCATCCATGCGGCCTCCCGCGAAAATTACGAAATCCCCGAAGGAAAAAATCGAAACCGTGCGGCAAATCAATACGACATCCATGTCGTGTGTGTTAAGAATAGCACAAACAGAAAAAATTCCCAATATCGATTTTTCATTTTTTCAAAAATAATCGCCGACCATCTCGTCTCAGGTTAAATTTGCAGCTTTCTGAACATTTTTCCAAGGATTTTTCCAAAAAATCGCGGATCATGATATAAATTCCATGGGCCAACGGATAAAATAGACCGCAGAGCTCAGCGGCCATTGGGATCGTCCGGTGTCCGAATGGGGTTTAGCGAAAAATAGGGACTTAAACAGGGATGGAAAAATGTCGCATTTGGATAAATTGCAAGGGCGAGGGGTTTTAGTTGGAGTGACCGGAGGGATCGCGGCGTATAAGGCGGCGGATCTCGTGAGTCGGCTCACGCAGCGAGACGCGAAGGTGTCGGTCGTCATGACGGCGGCGGCGATGGAGTTTGTCCATCCGAAAACCTTCGAGGCTCTTTCAGGTCGTCCGGTCGGTTATGACATGTTTTCCGATGGCACTCCTTTTGCGCATTTGTCGTTTGCTAAAGATGGCGAGGTCTTTTGCATCGTTCCGGCGACGGCGAATATTTTGGCGAAAGCGGCACACGGTATCGCGGACGATCTGGTCAGTACGCTCTGCCTGTCATTCGATGGTCCAGTGCTTTTCGCGCCAGGAATGAATTGCAGTATGTGGAAAAAACCCGCCGTACAACGCAATGTGATGCTGCTGCAGGCGGACGGTCGCCAGCTGATCGGACCAGAAGAAGGGCATCTGGCGTGCGGCGAGGTCGGAGCCGGTCGCATGGCTTCGGTCGATACCATTCTGGATGCCATCATCAACGCTTTACCGTAAAGAAACTAGGGCGTGTTCACATAAAAATGTAAAACATTTAAGTAACATAGTATATTTACGTTGAGTATACTGTCGATAAAATTCGGTATAAACATCCACCACATCAACTCGTTTAACCTATATTAACAGATAGGATACGCTTCGAATAAAATATTTTGGCGGGGAAAAAGGCATGGAGAGAAAAACTTTTGACCGCATTGTCGTTTGCTCGACAGAAGTCGAGCAAAGCTGTTTTTCCTCCAAACCTCCACTCGACCAACGGGGGTTGGACGAGCGGCAATGATTCAAAACTTTTACTATACATACGAGCTACAATGTGGGTCAACATGGTACGACGTTTACGTGAACACGCCCCAGAAATTACCATAAAAAACTCCGAAAATTCAGGAATCGGTTGGTCTGACTTCGATTGATATGGTGTACGCATTGCCAATTCATAATGACGTGATCTTGTCGAACGGATAGAATCACGTAGCGGACCGCGGCCGTTGGAATACATGAAGGTCCTCGACATGGGAAATAACGAGTACGAATGGGTAAATATTTAATTTGGGGAGATTTACCATCGGCGAACCCTCCACAACTTCCCGCGTTTTTTGCCTTATAGAATCGGCGGGAGTCGTTGTATATGTGTACAGATTTCCATCTGAATGCGGCTCATCTGAACTCGCCAAAACCAGGTCCAATGAAAAATCTCGGATGGAAACACGGAAGCCTGTGGAACGAATATCCATCGTGAGGTCCGTATTTGGAACTCTATCGCTTAAGAACGCAGGAGAAAAAGATGAAAGTATTACTTGTGAACGGTAGTCCACATGTGGAAGGGTGTACATATACCGCGTTGACGGAAGTAGCCTCAGCGCTGCAGGCGGAGGCCATCGAAACGGAAATTTTTCACATTGGTACCAAACCGCTTGCCGGCTGTTTCGGCTGTCGAAAATGCGGTGAATTGGGCCATTGTGTTTTTTCGGATCGCGTCAACGATTTTCTTGCCATTGCGGGAGACGCCGACGGTTTTATCTTCGGTTCACCAGTGCATTACGCCTCGGCCTGTGGGGCGATGGTTTCCTTCATGGATCGCGTGTTTTACGCAGGGTCGAACTCTGGCAAACGTCCGTTTTATCTCAAACCGGCGGCCGCGGTTTGCGTCGCGCGCCGCGCGGGAACCACGGCGACCTTCGACATGATGAACAAGTATTTCACCATTTCTGAAATGCCAGTCATTTCGTCGCTGTATTGGAATATGGTCCATGGCTTCACGCCGGAAGAAGTACGCCAAGATCAGGAAGGACTGCTGATTATGCGTACACTTGGTCGGAATATGGCGTGGTTTCTGAAATGTAAAGAAGCGGGACTCCATGCTGGGGTCGATTTTCCGAAACAGGAAGAACGTGTCATGACGAACTTCATTCGGTAATGGCTGTTTCCTGTGCGAGTAGAACGCTTTTATGCTCATTTCGTTCAATTGGGCTTTAGTATTTAAGCTTAAGGGTGGGGAGGATCATCATCACGGCGACAGGCTCGACGCTGTCACATCCGGATGAATCGATAGTATCACCATGAGTACTATCACCGAGCGTGTGAGTTCTTTTCCACCCGGAACCGCAATCACGACGCTACGGAGGCTTAAGTTGACATTCGAACTAGGGCGTGTTCACATAATAATTATAGAAAAACGGTCTGCCAGCCGATGGTATCGGTATGAAAATGGCAAAACAACCATTTGAAAAAATCAAACACGTTTTCCCTAAGTCTCGTGGAAGTGTACAGATTGATCATGTTACGATGAAATGTTTATCAACGTCGGCAATGGTTCGGATCGAGGCCCTGGAGTAGAGCGATTTTGCAACGAAAAATCGCGAGTGTAAACGAATGTTGGCTTGGGCAGGTAAAAATCCTGCTCTACATGGTGGAAAACGGCTGCAAATGGCGTGCGTTGCCGAAGGAATTTGGCAACTGGCACACAGTGTACATGCGTATGCGTCGATGGGCCGAAAACGGCGTCTTATTCCATCTTTTTGAGGCACTTCAAAATGAGCTGAAACTCCATGTGAACACCTCCGCGTTGTCACTCGACAGCAGATGTATGAAAGTCCACCATGGTGGTCGGCGGCTCAAAAAAACGGAAGACACTTGATCGATAAAACACGTGGCGGCCGGGGACGCCCGGCTGCGAATTCGCACTACCGTGCGGCCAGTCATGGTCCGCAAAAGCAGTCACTACCTTCCTGGCTTTTGCTTATTTTAATTCATACAATGTATTATTCAAATATACACTAGGTGATCGTCGCGAATGACACGCTCCCGGTCGCGTTGATGTTGTCGAAGGGTCATTTGAACGACGGTCCGCAGGGGCGAATTTTGCTTCGCAAACTGGACGGCCAGTTCAATGGGTCAAGTGTACTTATGGACAAGGCGTACGAGGGCAACGCGACGCGTTCACTGGTCGAATCGCTCGGAATGCGGCCGATCGTTCCTCCAAAATCGAATCGCAAAAAGCCGTTGGAGTATGATAAAATCCTTTACAAACGCCGCAACGAGGCAAAAAGTTTTCGTAGACGGTTCTGACGCCTCGTCGTGTCTTTACACGTGATGATAAATTGGATATTATGTATCTTGCTTTTGTTCACCTTGCTATCATTAGCGAATGGCTACGCCAAATTACGTGAACACGCCCTAGCTGATTGTACCATGGGGGGATAGCAACTATTGTATGATCATGAGGCTCTCGTTCCTATCGATAGATACCACTTGTTGAAGAGGGGTTTTGAACTATGTGGATGAGCAGTAAATACTGGCTACACCTCGCGGCGTTGCTGGCTGTTACCATGGCGTGCGTCACGACGAGCGAGGCTATGGCGGAAGTTAAAATCAACGAACGTCAACCGGACGATCCCGATTGGGAAGTGCCGGAGATTACGGGAATCAACAACGAAGCCCCGCGAGCGACGATGACACGGTATCCTGACCGCGAATCAGCTCTTGCGCGGGACGTGCTGAAACCGGAAACGCTCACGACGCCGCTGGAGGTTTCGCTCAATGGGACGTGGAAATTCCACTGGGTTCCAACGCCGGATGAACGTCCGGTCAATTTTTACAAAACCGACTATGATGTAAGCGGTTGGGACGATCTGACGGTTCCGATGAATTGGCAGCTCGCAGGCAATTGCGAGAAATACGATCCGCCGATTTACTGCAATCAGCCCTATCCGTTCGTGCCCAATCCGCCCTATGTGATGACAGAACCGCCGAAAGATTATACGACGTACAAATATCGCAATCCGGTGGGGTCGTATGTTCGCACATTCGCGATACCGGAATCGTGGGATGGACGCGAGGTGTTCGTGAAGTTTGACGGCGTCGAGTCGGCGTTCTACCTCTGGATCAATGGCGAAAAAATCGGTATGGGGAAAGACTCGCGAACGGTCAACGAGTTCAATATCACGAAGGCGCTGCGGAAGGGCGAAAACCGAATCGCGGTCGAAGTGTACAAATACTCAGATGGTTCGTACCTTGAATGTCAGGACTTTTTCCGATTGTCGGGTATTTTCCGCGATGTGACGCTCTGGAGTGTGGCGCCGACGTATCTGAGCGACGTTCAGATCAACACGGTGTTTGAGGGTGACGATTTCACGAAGGCGACCGTGCGGATTCAACCGACGATGGTGGGGCCGGATCAAGCCAACTACGCACTTTCATACGAGCTTCTCGCCCCAGCGGGAATGGATGCGGGGCGTGCAGAGACGAAAGCCGAGACCGTGGCGGAGATCGCGGTCGAAAATCCACAGCTTTGGTCGGCGGAATGTCCGAATCTGTATACGCTGCTCATTACGGTCGAAAATGGCGATGGTAAAACGCTGGAAGTG
>JAQVKF010000175.1 GCA_028694795.1 Thermoguttaceae bacterium
GCCGCAAACATTGGCGTTCGATCATCTTGTCGTGGCGACAGGTTCCCAGGTGAAAATGCCGTCGTTTGTTGAACCTGCCGAATCTGATGCGAAAACAGGTTCACGTATGGATACGTCGCCTGTGGATTCGGCATGTGTGCGGGATTTCGTTTGGAGTTCGACGGAGGCGTTGGAATTACGTGAAATCCCGGCCCATTTGCTCGTGATGGGGGCGGGGGCGGTGGGTCTCGAATTGGCCACCATTTACGCCATGCTCGGAAGTCGCGTTACGATGGTCGAGACGTTACCACGCATCTTGCCGACTGCCGACGCCGATCTGGTTAAAATCTTCGAACGATTTTATACGCAATACTCCGGGGTGAAAATCCACTGCCAAACGAGTGTTTCCGCGGCACGCTTGGTACCGCGAGTCGCGTCTTCTTCGAGGGATACGCTTCTGGAAAAGCCTGTGGAATCCCCCGCATCTGCATCCGCGTTAGAGGTGGAGGTGGAGTTTCTCACACCGACGGGTGAGCGTCGTGTGGAACGCTTTGATCGCGTGATTTCGGCAATTGGTCGTACCCCATGTACGCGAGGGATTGGATTGGAACAAACCGGCGTCGTGTGGCGACGTGATGGACGGCTGGAGGTCGATTCACAGCAGCGGACAGTCGACGCCGCGATTTTTGCGATTGGTGATTGTACGCCCGGTCCGATGCTCGCTCATCGTGCGATGCACGAGGCAAAAGTGGCCGTTTCGGTGATCGCGGGCGGTAAGGATGAGTTTTTTGAACCGTTGGCGATTCCGAATGTCATCTATACGGATCCCGAATTCGCGTGGACTGGACTGACCGTTGAGGACGCGACGGCCATCGGGCGACCGGTCGAATCGGCGACGTTTCCATGGGTTGCGAATGGTCGTTCGCATGCGGAAGGAATGCCCTGTGGGGCCACCAAATGGATTTTTGACCCCAAATCGCAGCGCGTATTGGGATGCGGAATCGTCGGAACCGGGGCCTCTGAGCTGATCGGCGAGGCGGTCCTAGCGATCGAAAAAGGGGTGAATGTTCACGAACTAGCCGAATTGATCCATCCACACCCTACTCGCAGCGAAACGCTCGGCTGCGCCGCGGAACTCCAACTCGGTACCGCGACGGAAGTTTACAAACCACGAGTACGAATTTAATTGACTCGTGGGTTGTTTATCATGGAGTTCTCGTTTGTGGTTCCAAAGGGCGGACTTCAATCGACGAAACGCTCCAAGAGCCGTCGGCATCGGTTGAAAGCGTGAATGTACGTTCCGCTGCCGCCGGGAGCGTGTCGGTGAGTGTCCGATCACTGTTGACGCACAGGTCAATCAGATCATCTCGAATGATCAAATCCACGTCGAACGAGCCGGTCGAAAAATCGACGTTCTCAATCCGGAACTGTCCGAGCGAGATGGAACGGCTTCTGGGAGAGATGCGCAGCATTCTTTCCGTATCGTATCGAAAAGTGACGTCCCGCAGACTGTCCCGCTTTTCGGACGGAAACGCGAGTCGCATACGAACGCGAACGTCACCGCACGGAACGGTCCACGACGTTTCGCCATCTGCCACATTCGTTTCCGAAACCATCGCGTCACTGGTCGCCGGGATCATTTCCGGTACGAACTTTTCGCCGAGCGTACCGTCACTCCGACGAGTCAGTTCATGAAAGATGGCGTGACCACCGAATCCGTGTTCACGGGTCCAGCCGCAGATCAGACGGCGATCTTTACCGAATGGAGCCGTTTTGGGCACGTTGATGATTCCTGGCATCAGAATATTCGAACCGGTTGGAATTTCCCATGGTCCGGTCGGAGTATTGGACCAGCGCCAGTAACCGTTCAGATGGTTTGCGATGGTGTAATACCGATCCCCCCATTGGAACCAATCGGGGCATTCTGGTTCGCCGTCTCGGTACGCATAAATCGGATCTTGCAGTGTCCAATCGTCGAGATTTTCCGAACTCAGATGCGCCCAACAACCGACGCCACGGTGACTGGTCGTCGCGTACATATGGAATTGTTTCGTTTCGGGGTCTTGAAAAACGACCGGATCGCGGGTACCGACCCCGTAGTCGTTCGGCAACGTAATGATCGGCGACTTGGGGCTTTTGGTAAAATGGATACCATCCGTCGAGGTCGCCAAACAGAGAAGCCCCGTAATGTCCGGACGTTCGGCCTGAGGCGTGAGGTATGTTGCCGAACGATTCGCGTAAAATGCGTAGTATTTTCCCACGTAATAAAACACACTACCTGTACAGATAGAGCCTTCGTTCTGTTGATCAATTTCCACGACAAATGGTTGATGGGTCCAATGGACCAGATCGGTGGAGGTTGCCTGAACCCACTGATGCGCCCCGAGTCCGTTTTTGGCGCCATGATGCCCCCTATCGAGCAGATACATAAAATGGAAGACACCATCCGCCTCAAACGGCATGCAATCGCCGACGCTGTAGCGGTTTGGCGGCATCCAATATTGGAGCGATTCGTGATTTCCGCGGTCCGTCCGTTCACGTGTGTCGATACGATCCGCACCGCCTGAAAGTTGGATAATTTCGTCACGATCGAGTGCCCGTCTCCAGATGGCGGCGGTATCGAGCAATCCGCGAAAACCGTCACGAACGTTTCCCGACCCGTCGTCGTCCTCGCCGCCGAAAATCAATGGAAGCGGATTGGTTCGCAGATCTCCGAGCATGAAATCTTCATCCGCACAGCGGCCATCCACGAATAGTTCGAGTTTTGCTCCGTTCACACGCAGAACGACATCATGCCAACGTGTTGCAGCGGTCGCCGGGTCCCGCATTTCACTCCATGGAGCGAGTGTTTGTAAAACGCTCTGATTTCGGGTGGTTCCGACTTCCGCCCCCAGCGAATTCTGAATGCTGAAAATATTGTACGCTAACTGATCGTGACCGCCGTGACGCGAGAAAATCGGGCAATCCCAGACGCCCGATGGGCTGCGTAGCCGCAGATAACACGACAGAGTTCGTCCAGTAACGGCCAGTCGAGCGTCGGTTCCAAGCCCCGCGTTGAGCCAGCCACCCGCGGAAAAATCGGCGACCAGACCGTCGCCACCACGTCGCAACGACTCCGCCGCCTCATCATCCGTTAGTTTTACACCGAGTGTCACACCGCCATGGACGGTCAAATTCGAGGCGGTATCCGCGGTGTTTACGGTGTCTGCAAAATGCCAAACGCCGACCGCGTCGTCCAGCGGCGAAGCGGCCCATGCATGTACACTTGCTCCGAGAAACACGGCGACCATGGTTCCCAATTTAAATAGAAACGATTGTTCTGTCATATGCTTCTGACACCTTTCTGTGGAGGTCGAAATGGAGTGCGAAACAACGAGCCGATGATGATCGGTGTTTCAGGGTGATTTTTGAATCTGACTCAAAATATTCGGATCTTTGATCTTCTGATCTTCGGCGAGAAACAGAATTTTGGTGATGATTTCAGCCGTTTTGGGATCGTCGTCGGCGAACGGCAGGAAAATCCGACCCCGTGTTTGTGTGTGTACCGGTAAAATGGCAATCATGCCTACGGCTGTCTGGTGGCAGACGCCGCTTCCCAAATGAACATCATACTGTCCATAGGTTCCCTGAATGAATGCGTGAGATTTTTCGATGCGTACATTTTGCAGTTTAAAATACGGCAAAAACGCCTGAATGAGTGCCGCACGCATTTCAATCGTCGAATGACTCGCTTCCGGATCAACCCCACCCGCATGAGCAACGCTCACCATCAGGTCGAGATCTCGCATCACTTCCGAGAAGAAAATCGGTGGAAGTGCATTCAATGGAATGGGCTGCCACGTTTTTCGATCGAGAAAAACGACGTCACTGATCGTCGGCGGTTCGATATCTGATGGTGAAAACCAATCGGCGTTGGCGTGCAGACTCACGACGACGTTCCGCTGGTGGTCAACCTTCTGAAGTCCCGTTTCGTAATCCGCGACCCAATTGCGACTTTTGAGCAGTGCAAGAGCCATGCGTGTTTGAACCTGATTTCCCGCGTACCGATCGGTATGCGAGGGATCTGTCTTCTCATCCGCGTTGAGCGTGTACAGCTCACGAAACACCTGTTTGAACGGTTGGACGATTTGCTGTTCGACGAAAATACGTTGAAATTCAACCCATCTTCCACTGTGAAGCAGGTCAAGTGGATGTGCGATCACCAAATCGCTCTCCGGCATCTGATCGAAAAAGCCAATCACCGTCTCGGTTCCTATTGCCGTTCCCGTTATGGTCTCGGCGGCCAAAGGCTTTTGGTTGCCGCTCTTTTCGACTGTTATGGATTTTTCCTTCGTGGTCGATTTTTTGGATATGGATTTCTTTTTTACAGTCGTGTTTTTTTCTTCATCGATGATCTTATTTCCAGTTGTGCGCCAAAGCAGCCGCTGAATGAGAGGGCTAAAAATGGGATTCCGCATGAGTGTGGCGATTTCTTGGTGTCCGAAGATGGTTTCACGAAGCATTGCCTGCTCGAACGAACGGATCGCTCTGGAGCGTTGATCCCGCAGCGAGCAGATCGCCTCGTTCATTTCGATGACTCTCGTCTCTTTTTTCAGCGACGTCGGTATTGATTTCAGTCTTTTGCCTTTTTTTTCGATCGATAGTGACGGTTTTCCATCGGAATCAATCACGATGGTCAGTACCGTATCTTTGACGGTACGCGGTTCGAGAAGATGTTGAATTTTGGTAAATTGCTTCACTTTCATCGCCCAAATGAATCGATTCACATCATCATATCCGGCGGTCCTTGCGAGGTTTCCAATCGCGATTTCCGCTGATTTCTTCTCCGATGCCTGACGCTGGGTACCGAACTGACGCGACTCTTTAAGAAACCGTTGGATCAGCTCATATCGATGGAGAAAATTTTTGTCTTCGCCGGGGAGAATTCCGAGAGCCATGAGGTATTCTTGGTTCCGTGTGGCGAGAATTTTCGCTTCTACCTCTTTTGATTTCAATCGCTGGGCGAATCGCTTGAAGAACCTTCGGATCGCCGTCGTCTAATCTCACCGCCAAAAGGACGGGCAAAAAATCCGCACTCAGCATGTAGATCGCAAAAATCGAATCGTACTCACTAAGTTGAAAGTATTCCTCCGAGTTCGTTTGCCACAATTGCAGTAATGAGTCCAGCGTCAGATGATGAAATCGTAGTTTATTCATCTGTTGCAGTATCTCAAATAAGCTGCTCATATACGGCAAGACGCTTTGGCGACAACGTAGCTCGCGACGACTATACTCCTGCTGAAAGACCCCTTCCATACGATAAGAGAGCATTCGCAATAAAAGCGGTGCGTCTTTTCCCCAAACCACTTCGCAAAATGCGATAAGATCGGGATGTTGAATCCATTGTTCGGTGGACATTTTTTGTGTATACGTCCACAACATTAGTTTCCGGAGATAATCCTCTTCCTGGCTATACGCCGTTTGGAATTTGGACTTTTGAATTTTGCGATCCGTGTTGGCCGATTCCGAAACATCCGCGGCGGCGACTGCGGTACTCGCGTCTACTATTTCCGATTCGCAATCTGTTCCATCGTCCCCATCCTCAGAGTATTCTTCGTCCCATTCATCAGAGTCTTCGGACTCGTCGACGTTTTCGCCGCAGGGATCCGCCTCTCGCTTCAGTATCCGGAACATCTCCTTGGGGGTGAGCACCGTCCCATCGTCTTCCGCTGGCCGCGTTGATGGTATTTTTGCCTGGAATAACGTATTCGTGTGAATTATTTCCGCATTGCAGGCGTCTAACCAGATGGCGAGCGAACGAAACGGCTCTTGCAACCGATCCAGTTGTTCCGCCTGGAGCGTTTCCAACGCGGCTGAAAGTGCGTGTTGTTTCCAAAACGCTGCGATTTTTTCCCTGTTTTCCCAAGCGGACATTCGTTTTCCCCTCTGTTCTATGGTTTTCCCTGTCGTCCTCTGATTTTTATGAGGCCGGACGAGAATGCGATATGAAAAAGTGACGTTCCAGTTCCCAAACATTTACCACATTCTGCCCGCGAGCATGACAAGGCGGATGAACGTGAACCGATCGCCTTCCGCCAGTTCCAATTCGGTGTCGAGCTGGTCCAATTCTCTCGGGCCTGGTTCGGACGCTCTAGCTTCACGAAAGACGCGATAAATGCCGTCTTCAAACGCTTGAATCGCAGTGGCGATGGACTCCGATTCGTTCGCTTGACGAGAGTCGTATCGGGCGGCGAATCCGATTTTCCGGTTTGTTCCGCTGTTTGCTGAAGCTCCGTTTCAGTGAGAAAACGCAGCCGGACTCGACTTTTGCGGTTTCATGGTTTTCCACGGAGGGGCTTTCCGATTTTACCTCGTTGAACCTTTGGACCTCCTGACGAACGAGTTCAGTGATCAATTCCCGCAGCGTTCGCGGTACCGAATCCACAGAGTAAGGACACAAGGTGAGAAAATCTTTACGTCGTCCGATTTGCTTTACGGTAAAGAAGAGTTGCATCGAAATTTTCTCCTGTTTTTCAGGGACTCTGTTTGCAGAGATTCCTCGAATATGCAGTGTTTGAGAATGCCAGGGATTCCCACGTTGGGAAATGGACTGTGGAAATGAATATAACGAATATGGGGGCGGTGAATATAGCCTTTGGATTCGGGATGATTGCCTCCGCTAAATGGCAGAACGTGCGAATGAAAGGGTTCTGAACTTATTGACACGAAACGTTTCTGTTGTAACGGAATCTCGAAGAGGTTGTCAATGGTGCGGTGGTGTCTTCCACTCGATTTTTTCGAGATCGTTGAACGCTCCGCGAATCAGGAGTAAATCTTTGAGAAGAACGAGCTGTCGAGAAGAACGTGTACCGTCGACCGAGAATGACATCCTGTTTCGTTTTCCTTGATGTTTCCATCGGCGGCGATTTTTTTGCCGGAGCATCCGCCGATGGATTACAGCCGATGGCGGAAAAGCCATCGGGAAAAGACAAAAATTTTCAAAATTGCTCTTTGCAAAAGTGGAAAAATTCGCTACATCACCCTCGGAATAAAGTTTGTACCCATTTTTGCGGAATATCGCGACTCGAAATGCGATAAACGACATTTTCGACCGCCGCGATTTAGATTCCCGTGGAAACGAGGGTATCAAAATGGGGGCTGCACGAAGCAGAGGAAGTAGCCATGGGCAAAATGAAGCGATATTGGATTCCGGTCACCGCATTAATCCTGACGATTGGCGGTGGTTATGCGGTGTTTAGTCATTTTTCGGCAACAGCGGCGGAAGGCGAATACGTGATTCCTCAGACGTCCGTGTCGTCGTCGGCTTACGAAACCACGGAAAACGCTCCATCCTATTCCTTGGCGATTCCCACGACGCTGGTACCCACTCCGACACCACCGGTTTCCACACCGCCTCCGGCTTTTTTGGGGCAATCCTCGTCGGTCCGGAAATCTTCGGTACAATCCCCATCCGTTGCCTCCTCGATACCGGCGGTGGAAGTGGTTCCGACGCCGTTACCGTTGCCGGATGGACCTGTTGCGGCGACTTCGGCATCGCTACCGGAGGCTCCTGCACAGCCGATCAACGCGGGTGGGGTTCCCTTGGAATCATTACCACCACCCGATCCATTCGCCGTCTCCGGGACCTTACCGCGATCGCTTGAGATGCTACCGGAACCGCCGTCGCCGAACGCTTCGCCGGCGCCGATGGCTCAACCTGTGCCGACGGCTCCGGGCGCAAGTGCGCAACCATTACCACCGCCAGCGGATCCATCCGCCGCATTGCCTCCGCAAGATGAGACAGTGACAGCGACTTCGGTTTCTCCCCAGCCTGCGGGCACGCCCATCATTCCGCTCCAAATGGAGCCGGAACCCGAACAAAACGCTGCTGATACGGACGCTGCGCCGCTTGAAACACCGACTAATCCGATGTTTACCCCCCATACGGATGGTAGCACGACCGAGGGTGACAGCAATGCGACGGCTGTCGATGAAAATGGATTGCCGCCGCTTTCGCCGTGGAATGCGGTCGAGCCGGACACTCGTGCACCGTCGAGTGGGAACGCGGCGTCGAATGGCGACGAACCGGCGCCAGTGAGTTCGTCGGCAGCCGGCGGGTTGAATGAACCATCGTTTCCAGCGTTGACAGCACCGCGTCAATTCGAAGAACAGCAAGCACTTGCGGCGGTGGAAGGTTCGGCCAAGCCGGGAGAAGAACAGTTTGACGGTCTCCAAAAACCGCAGGTGGTG
>JAQVKF010000016.1 GCA_028694795.1 Thermoguttaceae bacterium
GGCCGGTTTCGTCGGTTGCGGGAACGGGCATCGCTGGTGTTTCGGGTAGTTTTTTAACGCTCATTTTGACCGTTTGTACAGGTTTTTGCATTGCTATTTTTCGCAAAAAACGCGGAAAAAGTAGTTCCGATACATTGGAACATTGTTCGATGGATATTGCCTGTTCGTCGGGTGGGGAGTCGTTATGATCGCGTCCCTGTTTCGAGCCGCGACACGTATTCGAACTCTCGAATTACAGGCTGACCGCGATACATTTATTCACCATCTTCATCCGCTGGTCAAGATGGCCGTTACGCTTCTTTTTTTGGTGTTTGTGATTTCGTTTGATCGCTATCAAATCAGTCCGTTGATCCCTTTTTTTTTGTATCCGGTGGGGCTGGCGATTCTGTCGGAAACCAAAATTCGACCGATCATGATCAGCCTTTTGACCGTGCTGCCATTTGTACTTTTTATCGGAATTTCTAACATGGTGCTGGATCGGCAGCTTGCGTTCACTGTGGGACGCATCCCGATTTCCTATGGGATGATTTCGTCGGTTTCGATACTCCTTAAAACCATTCTGACCGTATCCGCGGTACTGCTGTTGATTTCGACCGCCCCGGTCTCGGTTTTAGCGGAACAGCTCACACGGCTCAAAATCCCGTCGATACTCGTTCTTCAACTGATGCTCACCTACCGGTATATTGCTGTTCTGTTTGAAGAGGCGTCGTCGATGGTGATCGCATATACACTTCGTTCGCCACGTAAACGAGGGATTGCGATGCGTGATATGGGCGTTTTCCTAGGCAATTTATTATTGCGGAGTATGGATCGGGCGGATCGGATTTACCACGCGATGAAATGTCGAGGATTTCATGGAAAATACCATACGAGATTTCTAACACGTTGGTGTTGGAAAGATTTTCTTTTTGCCGGATTTTGTGGCCTCACACTTTGTTTTTTCCGTATGGTCCATATCAGCCTTTGGCTCGAACAGTTGACCGGAGGGCTGCGTTAATGACAATTCCGAACATGATCGAAGCGGAAGGTTTGCGGGTAGTTTGCGAGGATGGATATGTGGCATTGTCGGACGTGTCTTTTTCGCTGGAGTCCGGCAGTCGTACGGCGTTGATTGGAGCCAATGGCGCGGGTAAATCGACGTTGCTGTTGTCGATGGTTGGTGTGGTTCCGTACACTTCTGGGGTGTTGCGCGTCGCGAATGCGGTAGTGGACAAAAAAACATTCTCCGAGTTATGGAAAACGGTCGGTCTCGTGTTTCAAAATCCAGATGATCAATTGTTCACGATGAAAGTGGTGGACGATCTGGCGTTTGGACTTCGGAATCAGGGGCTAGACGAGTTAGAGGTAGAGCGTCGTGTGACTGAAACGCTTGAAAGAATGGATATTATCCATCTTCGTAATCGTATGCCGTCTCGACTTTCGTTGGGGGAAAAACGCAGTGTGGCGATTGGAGCCGTTTTGGCGATGGAACCGAAAGTGTTGCTTTTAGACGAACCGACATCGTTTTTAGATCCGCGTTCACGGTCGCTTTTGGTGCGCACATTGGCTTCGTTGCCACAAACCCAGCTGATTGCCACCCACGATCTCGATTTTGCTCGTGGGCTGTGTGAACGCGTGATTATTCTTCAAAAAGGCAAAGTCCAAGCAGAGGGCAAAGCGACCGATCTTCTGTCGGATCATTCCTTGCTGATCCGATGCGGGTTGGAATTGGCCCCCCAGTTCTAACCTTACTTTTTGGCCGTTCTAACATTCCATCCGATAGCAGTCCCATCCATTTTATTCGCTGTGACAAACACGCCGTCGGGCGTTCCCGGCCCGGCAGCGCAACGACCGCAATGGGTGGACATGTGTAGCCAGCATTTGCCCTAGGGCGTGTTCACGTAATTAATATGGAATATTTGAGGGTTATTGGTATCTTTGGGTCGAATATACCAGGCCATGAAATTCAGCGCAAATGTCCTTAACTATTTATTTGCTGTATATTATCATTTTAGACTCGCCACAAGTCATTTTTGGGTAGACGAAAAGTAATGGAGAGAGAACTTTTGAAAAAGTTCCCCTCCAAATCTCCCCCAGAACTTTTTACCATACGCACGAGCTGTAGCGTCGGTTAAAATGACACGACATTTATGTGAACACGTCCTAATTTTGGAACAGTGGTGTGGAAAGGTAACGATCACCGCCATCCGGTGCGACCGTGACAATCGTTTTGCCCGTATATTCCGGCTTCGATGCCAATCGCGCACAGACCACCGCGTTCGTGCCGGCACTGATCCCCACGAGTAATCCTTCTTCTTTCGCGAGTCGGCGAGTCATCTTGAACGCTTCCTCATGGGTGACCGTTTCGATGGCGTTCATTAGTGAAATGTCGAAATTCTTTGGAATGAATCCCGCACCGATTCCTTGTAGAGTATGCGGTCCAGGTTTGCCACCAGAAATGACGGGGGACGCCGCTGGTTCGACCGCCACCGCCACAAGGTTCGGATTCTGGCGTCGTAAGAATCGCGTCGTGCCGGTAAAAGTGCCGCCCGTACCGACCGCCGCGACAAAAACGTCGATTTTTCCATCTGTATCGCGCCAAATTTCTGGTCCAGTCGTCGCCTCATGTGCGGCGGGATTGGCTGGGTTCTCGAATTGCTGTGGAATCCACACATTCGGATCGTTCTCCGCAAGCTCGTTCGCTTTACGGATCGAACCGCTCATCCCCTCTACCGCCGGCGTCAATAGAAGATTTGCTCCCAACGCCGAAAAGAGCATCCGACGTTCGATGCTCATCGAATCGGGCATAACCAGCGTCAACCGATAACCGCGAGCCGCCGCGATAAACGCCAAACCGATCCCTGTATTGCCGCTCGTGGGTTCAACGATATGCGTCACTTTCGTCAGTATTCCGGCCTGTTCCGCCGTCTCGACCATTGCACGCGCAACACGGTCCTTAACGCTCGAAAGCGGATTAAAATATTCTAATTTGACCAAAACTGTCGCTCCACCATTGGGAACGACTCGATTCAGTCGTACCAATGGAGTGTTACCCGTCGTTTGCACGATGTCCGAAAAAATGCGCTGCATGATGGAACCTCTATTCTTTTAGATCCTTAGTGTATGAGTTTTCACTCATTTGGAAAGCTTGTTGTCCTCGTCCATTTTACCCGAAAAATTGACCGATAAAATTATTTTTTTCCATTTTTACGCCCAAATGGTTGAATTCATCGTCCCATTCGAAGTATCATGACGGTACAGAGTGTGCCCCATCGACCATGTTCGGTGGAAGTTGAAACACAACCAATATGGTTGTGTATAGAATATACCTCTTTACGAGAGATTTGTGAAGACGTTTCCTCGTAGAATTAAAAAAAGGAGTATCGATGGCATTTTCAATGAATCGTCGTTCCGTGCTGAGTGGCACGGCGTTGGGTGCGAGTTTGTTCGCGTTGGGACGTAGCCGTGTGTTTGGTGATGACACGCCGGCACCGACCGACATTGCCGGATTTGAGAGGAAAGATGGAGAAGCGGTGGCGAAACCGTGGGAGCAGAAATTCGAGCGTAAGATTCGGATGGGACTGGTCGGATTTGGTTTGTGCCAATTTGGCGTCCAGTTCAGTTTGCAAAACCACCCGAACGTCGAACTGATCGGCGTGAGCGATCTGATTCCGGAACGTTGTGCGGAAATGGCGAAGGTGGCTGGTTGTGAAAAGACTTATCCATCGCTTGAAGAGATGGTGAAGGACGATCGGATTGAGGCGATTTTTGTGGCGACAGACGCTCCGAGTCACGTAAAGCACTGTGTCATGGCGTTGGAGCATGGCAAACATGTCGCGTCAGCCGTTCCGGCCTGCTTTGGTTCGCTTGAACAGGCGGATATGCTTTACGAAGCGGTCAAAAAGCACTCCGGGCTGAATTACATGCTTTTCGAGACCTCAACGTTCCATGACGATTGTTACGCGATGCGTCAGATTTACAATGCGGGCGGATTTGGCAAAATGGTTTATTCGGAAGGCGAATACTTCCATTATAATATCGAAGGGTTGCCGTCGTACAATGGTTGGCGTAACGGTTTGCCGCCGCAGTTTTATCCGACGCATTCGAACGGTTATTATTGCTGCGTGACGGGCGGTTCATTTACGGAAGTTTCGTGCATGGGAATGCCGAGTCGATTGAAAGACGCCTATTCGACGGATAACCAGTACAAAAATCCGTTTGGCACGGAGATTGCGCTTTTCCGGACGAGTGAGGGCGGTATGGCTCGTATGGGAGTAAGCTGGGATACGCCGGGATTCAACGGCGAAATGGGGCGTGTGCGCGGAGAATTTGCTTCGTACAATAATTCGTATGATGGAACGGCGGAATCGCAGGCGATTGTCAAGAATTTAGATCTCAAGAAACCGGCACTGCCGCCAGGCGTGGAAGCGGGTTATCACGGTGGTTCGCACGGATACTTAGGTAACGAATTCGTGATGTCGATTCTCGAAGGGCGTGAACCGTTGGTGAATGTTGAATGGGCATTGAATCTGAGTGCCTCGGGTATAGTCGCTCATCAATCGGCGATGAAAGATGGTGAACTGCTGAAAATCCCGCAATATCCGTTCCCCAATTAGCCCGCTGATATTACCACCAACCAAGCGGCGACGGCAGCGTACTGCCGCGAATGGTCGCTTTTTACTATACGGTGATGGTTCAAACTTGGTAAGCAGGCATGAATGCCCCGTGCGGACGGCCGCTTTGTTCCGGGCCCCACTGGTCAGACATGATGCCGTGTTTTTCACTTCACCCCGACCACTTGTGCAGCAAGCCGAAGGGTAATGGGAGCCGTACCACGCGGCTCAACCACCCGACGGCCCGAATGGCTTGGATGGGGAAATAAAAAAACGGGATGGGTAAAAAGGGCCGAGAGGGGCTCCAATGGAATCAATTAGAGACGTACCGGAATGCCGCGGTCAGCGAGGTAGCGTTTCATTTGTTCAATGGTGAAGGTCCCATAGTGGGCGATTGAAGCGACAAGTACGGCATCCGCACCACCTTGGGTAATCGCCTCATACAGATGTTCGAGTGTTCCCGCGCCACCACTGGCAATCACCGGAATATTCTGAGCCGCATCCACGATTGCTCGCGTCATCGGAAGATCGTATCCCGTCTGCATTCCGTCGGCATCCATACTCGTTGGCAAAATCGCGCCAGCCCCCAGTTGTACGACTCGCTTCGTCCACTCAACCGCGTCAAGCCCTGCTCCTTGTGTGCCACCACGTACCACCACTTCAAACGTGGATGGCATATCGGCGTTTTTGCGTGTGTCGATTGCCACCGTAATACGGTCAGATCCAAACTCCTGAGCCGCCTCACGAACGAGTTCCGGATTTCGCACCGCGGCGGAATTCATCGAAACCTTGGAAACGCCCAATTCGAACAACGTCCGCATGTCGCTGAGCGAACTAACGCCACCACCCACAGTCAACGGAATCGAGAGGCGTTTAACAGTACGTTCCACGGCGGCGAAAAAAGTCTGACGCCCTTCCAAAGTCGCGGTAATATCCAGAAAAACTAACTCGTCCGCACCGGCGTCACTATACGCGGCACCCACTTCCGCCGGATCGCCCAATACCTTCAAATTGACAAAATTCACACCTTTAACCAATTTGCCATCTCGCGTATCCAGACACGGAATAATGCGACGATAATCCATTTTGACTCCTTTGAACCGATCCTTTGGACCGTTTTCATGAAAAGGGGTTGATCTTGATTTTTCATCATTTTATGTTGTAGTTCATGATTTTGCAACCAAAAAACGCAGGCCTACACAGAGCCTATGGAATAAATCCTAGGTGTCGATCCGATTTTTCGGAACGATTCACTCGCGTCACGGACGAACGCTGGAGAATTCGGGGCCTATCTCGGAATGGAGAATTTTACAGGCCGATTTGGCCTATGGTGAGACGTTTGCGGTCACCCGCCCGACACGTTACGTTTGAGCATAGAGCAAAGCGTCACGAATGGGAAACTAAGCTCCCGCATTGTCAACCGAAACTGCTATGTGATATAATACAGGAAGTTTTTCGTGTTCGTCCCACTGTGATGAAGAATTTTCGACTATGAATCATCGTACCGCTGCATTGCGCCAAAAAAGTCTCGACACCCTGCCTTCGCTCACTGCCGAACGCGCTCGAATTGTGACCGGGTTCTATCAAGCGAATGACGGATTATATAGCATTCCTGTGATGCGGGCCAAATGTTATTACGAAATCTGCGCTGAAAAAGCGATTTATCTTGGCGATGACGAGCTGATTGTGGGAGAACGCGGGCCTGCGCCGAAAGTGACTCCGACGTTTCCAGAGCTGACGTGTCACAGCGTGGACGATCTTCAAATTCTCAACAGCCGCCCGAAAACTTGGTACCATACGACCCCATCGGAAATCGAAACCTATGAGAAACTCGTGATTCCATATTGGCGTCATCGCACGATGCGTGATCGCATTTTCGAACGGCTCGAACCTGCGTGGCTTGACTGTTACGCGGCGGGAATTTTTACCGAATTTATGGAACAACGTGCTCCAGGACATACCGTCGCAGACGGTAAAATCTATCGAAAAGGATTGCACGAATTCCAACGTGAAATTGACATTGCGATCCGAAATCTCGATTGGTGTAGTGATCCCCATGCTTATGAACGCCATGAACAACTCACCGCGATGCGCATTGCGTGCGACGCGTTAATCCTGTTTGCCGCACGTCACGCCGAGTTGGCCGAACAACGCGCGGCGTCCGAAACGAATCCTCAACGACGTGCGGAATTACTGAAAATCGCCGACGTTTGCCGACATGTGCCCGCCGAAGCTCCTCGCGATTTCCACGAAGCGATCCAAATGTATTGGTTTTGCCACCTCGCGGTCATTACCGAACTCAATGGTTGGGATTCGTTCAGTCCTGGACATTTGGATCAACATTTATGGCCGTTTTATCAAGAAGGGTTGGCCGACGGTACGCTGACGCCGGAATCGGCTCGCGAACTGCTCGAATGTTTTTTCATTAAATTCAACAATCATCCCGCGCCGCCGAAGGTCGGGGTCACCGCGGAAGAAAGCGGTACTTATACCGATTTTGCGAATCTGAATCTCGCCGGTCTGCAACGCGACGGAAGTGACGGCTCGAACGCGCTGACGCATATGCTACTCGATATGATCGAAGAAATGCATCTGCTGCAACCGAGTAGTAATTTGCAGCTCTCTCGCAAAACGCCGGAAACGGTTCTCAAACATACGCTACGTGTGCTTCGAAATGGTTACGGTTTCCCGTCGATTTTTAATGCGGATGCCGTCATTGAGGAACAACTGCGGCAAGGGAAAACGATCGAAGATGCTCGCGAAGGCGGATGCAGTGGTTGTGTCGAAACGGGTGCTTTCGGCAAAGAGGCCTACATTTTGACCGGCTATTTTAATCTCGTCAAAATTCTGGAAATCACGCTCCACAATGGACGCGATCCCCGTACGGGAAAACAACTCGGTCCGCAAACGGGGGATTCTGAACAGATGAACACATTTGACGATTTATTCAAGGCGTTCTACCAACAGGTTTCTCATTTTCTGGAAATCAAAATGCGTGGAAATCGTCTGATCGAACAGATGTACGCACAACTGATGCCCGCTCCCTTTCTGTCGGTCATCACGGACGATTGTATTCAAAAGGGACGTGATTACAATGCCGGCGGAGCAAGGTACAATAATAATTATGTACAGTTCGTCGGTATCGGTTCGCTTACCGATTCGTTGGCCGCCGTCGCCCAAATGGTGTATACAGATAAACAGTGCACGCTTGTTGAACTTATCCGTGAATTGGACGCCAATTTTATGGAAAATGAACCACTACGTCAACGTTTGCTGCATCGAATGCCCAAATATGGGAATGACGATGACCGAGCGGACGAGCTGATGCGGCGTTGTTTTCAACTCTGTTTTGAATTGCTGGACGGTCGTCCGAATTGCAAGGGCGGAGCTTATCGGATTGAAATGCTGCCGACGACATGCCATGTTTATTTTGGCAGCGTGACTGGTGCGACGCCGGATGGACGGTTCGCGGGGGTACCGCTCTCCGAAGGTATTTCGCCCGTTCAGGGGGCGGATCGTGAGGGACCGACGGCGGTCATTCGCAGCGTTTCGAAAATGGATCAATTAAAAGCTGGTGGAACGCTTTTGAATATGAAGTTGACCCCATCGCTTGTGGCCGATGAACGTGGCGTCGAACAGTGGAGCCATTTGGTGCGCACTTATTTCTTAATGGACGGGCATCATGTACAATTCAATGTGGTACGTGCCGAACAGCTGCGTGCGGCACAGTGTGAACCGGAAAAATATCGTGATTTGATCGTTCGTGTCGCGGGATACAGCGACTATTTTTGCGATCTCTCCGAGGCGCTGCAGGAGGAAATGATCCAACGAACGGAACATGAAGGATTCGGCGGATGCGCGTGCGGTGATTGATTGATTGATTGATGTACGGTGGCCACCAATGGCATAAATCCCATCAGTGGTATAAAGTTCACCGATGATACAAAGGCCACCAATCAGATTGTCTCTTTTTTTAGGAAATCAGCATGAACGCCAAAGCGATTCCGAAAAAACGATCGCTTTGGAGAACGCCTCGGTCCAATAAAATCAGCATGACTACCGGATGAAATAACATTTATATCACAACTAAGAAGGGGAAATTATGATGGGAATCCGCACAGGAATACTGTATTTTTGGATACTCATTGGAACTTTTTGCAGCCCCACGTTCGCGGATATCTCATGGTCTCCCATTTCTGTTCCTGCGCCTCCGATGATTTCTGGGGATGGTGTGCAAAAGTCCTCGTTAGAAGCGGAGCGAACCAACGCGTTTGGGATGCGGAATCTGGCTTTAGGTGAAAAAGCGGTTGCGTCAGCGTCGTCTTCACTCGACGGATATCCCATTCATCAGGTCGCCCATTTGAATGACGGACAGCTCGGAAATGACGCGAGTTGGGTCAGCGGCGGCGAACCGTCTTGGGCGCAGATTGATTTGGGTGACGTTTATTGGATTTGCGAAGTCGCTCTGGGAAACGACACTTCCGGACAGTATAGCGATCGTAGCATGACCGATTGGTCGATTCAGGTGGCTACGCAATCGGTGGAAAACCCCGCGTCGTGGAGGCGGGTCGCGCCGCGTGATCCGAAACCATCGCCCGTGTCGCATCGTACGCTCTTTCGATTTGAACCAGTACAAGCAAGATATGTACGTGTTGCTATCGGCGGGAATATCGGCGGGGCCGCCCGAATTGATGAAATCGAAGTGTATGGACGTTCAGAGCCGATTACGGCGGAAGAAATCGGGATCCAAACCGAAGAGAATCTCCTGAAACAGCCTGTGCATTCGATCACGCTGGATGAAAACGCGATGAATCGTGAGTGGTTGCGAGCGGTGGTCGATGAGGAATACGCTTGGCTCAAGGCGTTCGGACGCGCGGATCTTGATCCCGGCTTGGTGAATACGCCTTACCCCAAACGTAAATTTCCTTGCCACGTCGATGACGATGTGACTACTCTGGTACGATCAAAGTTGGTCCCCGTGCTTGATGGGGTTATTGACGAGGAGGAATGGGCGACCACGTCCACAGGCGTCGTGACCGTTGCAAGCCCGTCGGACGATTTTGAAACGGGGGCGTTGGTCGAATATACCGGACGTTTAACGCTTTGCGATACAGCGGACGGTTCTTTTTTATATGGCGCAATCCAGACAAATCGACTTCTTAGTGTACATATTGCCACGCTCCAAACACCGGCGGAACAGGATCGACACGGAGGAGTCCTCTGTCTGAATGCCGATGGAACGAAACTCGTTTTGCGGGATTACGGACGCGCGGAAGCGGACCCGCTGCGGGAAACTCCACTCGATTCATCAATCAATGCGGACAAAACAGCGTTTGAGTTCCGGATTCCGCTCCAACAACCGAATGTGAGCGGAGCGGAACATGGTGTTCGACTCGGTTTGGGAATCGGTGGTCGATATACGACTCACACCGGCCATCCGGTGACATTTTGGCCAGGTAATGTCGCCGTCACGAAGGTGCGCGATGGATTTGATCAACGAAATGGAGCATTTGTATATCGGTTGACCAATTTATCCGAGCACCCCATCGTGATTTCCTACCGAAATGATTCGTTTTTCGAAGAGGTACGATTATTCCCGGAGGTGGTACATAAACTGAGTGTCACGCCGCAAAATGGTCCGATTGGTCCGGAATTTTTCGATGGGTTGACGTTCCATCTAAGCGATGCGACACAGGTGACGCTCCATCCGTTCTGTTATTCTCCGGTACGACGAACGTGGACACTTCTCGACTCGCTCATTCCGCGGCATGAGTTGCCCATTTCCGAGGGCGAACGGGCAGTGTGGCGGCAGAAATACGACGTCGCGGGTAATGATCGTGAGCGATTTCGGGAAGTTCGGGAATTAAAGCGGCGAGTTTTCCTTTCGCTTTCGGAAGCGGCACCGATTGGAAAAATCCTATTCGAAAAACGATATCCACTTGAACCGACGCACAATTACAGCGACTATTTTGATTCGACTTGGCGGAGCGGTGGTGGAATTTACACGCTGACAATTCCTCAATTGGAGGGGACGTTTGTGCCGCAAAAAGCCGCGTTGACCGAGCTTTTTGCCACAACGGGAATGTCGCGGCATCCGTCGCTCAGTTTCGACGCAACGAAAATCTACTTTACAAATCGACGCGCGTATGATGATTTTTGGCACGTGATGGAGATGAACGCCGACGGAAGCGAAGTGCGGCAATTGACCGATGGGCCATTCCACGATCTCTGGCCCACACCCTTGCCCGACGGGGGGTTGGCCATGATCTCGACGCGATGCCGCCAAAAATTTTTGTGTTGGCGACCTCAGGCCTCCGTGTTGTATCGAATGGATCCGAACGATCCGATGAATCTCGATTCCATGAAACCGCTTTCATTTGCCAATCTGACCGAATGGGCACCCTCGGTAACACATGATGGACGGATCCTTTGGACGCGAAGCGAATACCAAGACAAAGGGGCCGATTACGGACATACGCTTTGGACGATGCGTCCGGATGGCACGATGCCGGAGTTGACGTTTGGTAACACGATCCCGTTGCCGCAAGGGTTTGCGAATGGGCGTGAAATTCCCGATTCCAATCTGTTGGCGGCAACGATGATTTCCCACTTCGGCGACCTCAACGGACCGGTGGCGATTCTCGATCTCGATCGCGGTCGTTATGATCCTGAGGCGATTTCGACTGTGACGCCCGAAGTGCCATGGCCCGGTCAATGGGCACGGTGCGAAACGTTCCGCGAACCCTATCCTATCTCGAAAAATTTGATCCTTGTAAGCCATTCCTCACGTGATCGATTTGGTATTTTTCTGATCGACCGTTCAGGAAACCGTGAACTTTTGTATACAGATTCGGATGAGCCAATTGGTTCCATGTGTCCGATTCCGTTTCGAGCGGTGTCTGTGCCGCCGGTGATGACTGGTGCGATGGATGGCGAGATGGCGAAAGCGGATGTGGGTGAATTTTTTGTGGAAAATGTCTATGCGGGTCTGGGATTGCCATTGCCGTCGCAGGGGGGACCGACGGCGAAATATCTGCGAATTTGCCAGGAAGTGCGTCACACGTTGGATCAAAATGCGGATGGAACGTATCGTTCGGACCATGATCCATTCATGGAATTTTACGCCTCGCCGGTGGATCTCGTTTCGGGACCATATGGTTGGACCTCTTATGTAGCGAAAGCGTCGTGGGGATTGGCGACGGTTGAATCGGATGGTTCGGCTCGATTCACCGCTCCGGCGGGTAAAGTGCTTTATTTTGAGCTGTTGGACGAAGATTTTAATGAAATTCAACGGATGCGTAGTGTGGTTCAGCTTCAACCGGGCGAAACACGGGGATGTGTCGGTTGTCATGAAGACCGTCGTGAGTCGCCGATTCCTAAACTGGCGGCCCCGATGGCGATGCAACGCGAACCGGAATCGCTTGTCGCGGAACCGTGGGGAGTCGGCGCGTTCGATTATCAAAAAGTGGTACAGCCGGTGCTGGATCGTCGATGTGTGTCGTGTCATGCGACCGGTTCGCCGATTGACCTCAGCGGAGTGCGTGACGCGGATCATATTCCAGCTTCGTACAAAACGCTTATTCGAGGTGGATATATCCATCATTTTGATTGGCAATGGCAGGGCGGCGTTCCCACCAAAGCGGAACCGCTCTCGTTCGGCACGGTGAAAAGCCGGTTGTGGCCGATTCTGGAAGACGCGAACCATCGGGAGACCCCGCTGACCGAAGAAGAAAAGCGAGCGATCCGCTGTTGGACCGATTTATCCTGTCCATTGTGGCCCGATTATGTCCAACGCAGTTTAAGAAAAGACGATTAAAAACCGATATGGATACGACGGATGAAAAGTCGGCATGTTGTCCCATTGGCCGCGGTTCACGGGACGAGGTAAGCGTATCCGATGACAAAAAGGTATAAAAGAGGATTTATCCGATGAATGGTTATCAGCGAGTGATGCACTGTCTGTGTGGCGAACCCACCGATCGACTTCCAGCGATGCCGATTACGATGATGTTTGCCGCACAGACGTTGGGTGTGTCCTATGGTCAATACGCGTCTGACTATCGCACTTTGGTGGAAGCCCAGTTAGTCGTGGCGAACCGTTACGATTTTGACCACGTTTCGGCGATTTCTGACCCCGCGCGTGAGGCTGCCGATTGTGGTGCCGCGGTTCATTTTTATGATGACCAGCCGCCCGCTCTCGATGAAGAACATTCACTGCTTGCGGATAAATCGACGCTGCTCCAATTGCGTGCGCCCGATCCGATGGGTGGTGGACGGATGTACGATCGTGTTCAGGCGGTACGTCTGCTGAGCGAACGTGCCAAGGGTGAGAAATGGATCGAAGGTTGGGTGGAAGGCCCCTGTGCGGAGGCGGCTGATTTACGCGGTATCAATCGGTTGATGCTCGATTTTGGTGATGATCCCACGTTTGTAAACGATCTGTTTGAATTTGTGCTCCAGATGGCCATATCCTTCGCCAAAGTGCAAATAGAAGCAGGAGCGGATATTCTTGGGCTGGGCGACGCTGCCGCGTCGCTTGTCGGACCAAGACTCTATCGTAAATTTGTATACCCATATGAAAAACGTCTTGTCGAAGCGATTCATGCAATGGGAGGACGTGTACGTTTGCACATTTGTGGCAATACAAATAAAATTCAGCCGGAAATGGCGACGCTCGGTTGCGAAGTGGTCGATCTCGATTTTATGGTTCCATTGGCGACCGCACGCGCCGCCGCAAACGCCGCGAATTGTCCGCAAATTTACGCGGGAAATATCGATCCCGTACAAGTCGTCCGCAATGGAACGCCGGAGGGTATTTACGTGGCTCTCAAAAACTGTTTTGAAGAAGCTGGACGCAAAGGGTACATCGTTGCCGCGGGATGCGAAATTCCGCGAGATACGCCTGCCGCAAATGTTCACTCACTTATCGAATTCGCCAAATCACACTCGTAATGAATGGAAAATCTCCATCGGCGGACCAACATGGCGTATGTATGATCGAAACTACATGGATATACAAAATGGTGGCTGGTGGCGACATGATCGCTCCGGTGGACAGGACGAACGTTTCAAGTACGGTTGCCGTGAGGTCTTTGGTGAGTGTGTAAGGTTTTCCGGCGGCGTTTTCATTGGCGGTAACATCTCCGTTGGCGACGGCTTGGGCGATCTTCGAGCGTGCGAGTCCGGATTCCCGGTACAGAGCCGGAGCCTCGTTCGTTTCCTCTTTGGGGGCGGGGGTTGTCGTGCACGGTGAATCGCCGAGTGGAACCTGTGCGGTATCCATATCGTGCGTCATCGTTTCCGTTTGGGGAATTTCACATTGGGGAACTTCACTGCCGCGATTTGCCATTCTACTGGAAAATGTCATAGGCTCCTGCATTTCATCACGGCGTCTTGGTGTAGATCTCATCATCCCCATACCACTCATGCCGCGGCCCATATCGGACGTGCCGGCAATCGAATCATCCGGTAGTTGTTCACTTCCGCTTCCGCCCGGCATATATTCCTTTTTATCCGATTGATTCTTATCCGATTCTTCGCTCTCGTCCATTGCGGTATTTGTCGCTGTCTCGAGCGAAAGTGGTTTATTGCGTGGAGAATCCACTCCCAGATCCGGTGATGGAATCGCATTTCGTACACTATACATTATTCCATTTGATACGGCTCGTGAACCGGAAAAATCGACCGCCTGCTTCGATAACTCCTGAGGAGCCGCCGAGCGTTTCTCGGGAGCTTCAGAGGTAGAATCGAGAGACTTGGCTTCGACCGGCGTTGCGGCCAACGTGCGTGGAGGTGGCACCGACTGGGCTTGCACATCAAAATGTGAGCTATCCGACGCATCCATCGTGCCGCGCGAGGCCCCCAACTGTAGCGGCATCGCACTGGACATGGCGGGCTGCGGGCAAGGCATCGGAGCGGCGGCCATGCTGGGCGTCGTATCTATTTCTCCTATGGTAGCAGTCGTTTCCGCCATATTCATGACTCTCGCAGCACCTTTATCTATCGCCTCTGTGTCATCCGCCGTGCTCATCATATCAGCCACGTTTTGCGATTCTGTTGTACCTTTTACATCCGCCGCAGGCAATCCCGCAGAGACTGACTCACTTGGAGCGAGGCGGCTCTGTGGTGTCGAGGTCAAGGCGGCCGTATCCATTTGGTCTCGGGATGAACGAAGGGGGGTGTTGGCCGCTTGTTCATGGGCAGTGGCGACTACCGAGTCCGCCGTGCTGACCGAGTTTGAGTGGGCGATGATTCTTGGTTGTGACTGTCCCATCTCGTTTGAAAACATCACCCAGCTGATTCCCGCCAACACGGTGCACGCAAGAAGCAACATACTGGTCAAACGTACCGTTCGAAACCAGGAACGATCCGCAAATTGGCGGCTCCAACCGAATTTTCGCGAAACCGAAGCAGACTCTGCTGTGGTTTGGACCGGTTGCACTGGGACAGAATCGACAGTACCATTCGCCGATTTTTTTCCATCTGCTAAATCTTCCAAATCGAACTCGTTTACTTCATCCGGCTCATTTTCATTGTGTTCGCTATTTACGGCATCTCCACTGTTTGATGCGTCTGTCCCATGAGGAGACTGTGCAGTCTCGCGCATTCGTCGGGCCGCATTCGCCAAAATTGTCGCCGTGAGGTCTATCGGCATCGGCACGAGCGGCAACGCTTGAATGGATTCGCTCACCGCGCGCAATGACTGTACCAGAGCCGCCGCTTCTGCATTGGTATCGACCAGGCTTTCAATCCGCGCCTGCTCATCGGGCATCAGTTCTCCATCAAGGTAGGCACTGAATAGCTCATTTTCTGGTACAGGTTTCATCGCAAACGTGTGGAGCTCCTTTCTTCCTGCATTGTCATATGGTGGTATTGTCACGCGGTTTGTCACCCGCTGTGGAATTTCGTGATCGGTCGAGGCTTTTAATTCGCTATTCCTATTTCAAATCTCACCCACTATAGGTTCGTCAGGACGAACGAAAATGTTCGTCTTCGAGTTCGAGAATGGGGATCAATAGCTCGCGCAATTGCAATCTCGCGCGGTGCAAACGGCTTCGGACAGTTCCGACGGGCAATTCGAGCATCTCTGCAATCGTTTCGTAACATAAACCGTCCATCTCACGCATTACCAACACCACTCGCTGCTCGGTGGGCAGGCGTGAAATCGCGCGTTGGACCAGCTCGTCTCGCTCTTTCTGCAGCAGGGGCATCTGCGGATTGCTTGTCGGTGCGATCAGTTCCCACTCCTCGTCACTCCCCATCGGTTCGAGTTGTTCCGTTCTTCGCCGACGTAGATCGAGAGCCGCTCGCACCGCAATTCGATAAAGCCACGTATAAAACGACGATTCCGCACGGAACGCCGATAGTTTCAGGTACGCACAGATAAACGCCTCCTGAACTGCGTCCAGGGCGTTCGACGAGTCGCCGGTGATATGCAGTGCAGTTTGGTAAAGTCGGCCTTCGTACTTCCGAATCAATTCACCAAACGCTGCCGAATTACCCGCGAGTGTTTCCTGAATCCATTGCGAGTCGCTCTTCACGGTTTTCCGTTCTCAAATGGAGGAATATACCCCAGAAATTAATCTATCCATGTTCGATTTGTTCCATCCGTGTCGGAATGAGGTGTCGATATCGTGGGATCGCACATACCATTCCCTCAATTTTTCAGTTGGGAAAATTGCCGTTCGGAGTCGTTCTCCACCCTGTAGACTTCGAAAAGACTCCCAAAGTTCCCTAAAAATGGAATTTTAACCCGTTTTTACCGAAATCTTTCCGTTTTTTCGGTTGACCAGGTTTTTGCAAGCACAATACAAGGGATTATACGTTCCATGGGATGGCGGTATCGACACCACGTATCATATATCATAATAGAATCTTGCCAAAATCAAAAGGACAAAAATGGAATGAGGGACAATCGGGCTGATTTCAATGGTAAACGGTTCGATTTCCACAGCCGTTTTCCATAAGCCGCCGCAAACACCTCTGGGGTACGTGTTTTCCCTAAGCGGTGTGCCATCTTAATCGAGGAGAAGAAAATGTTTCATTGCAGAAGTGAGGTCTGTTCTGTGTTTGGATGTGTTTAGCGACCACGCTTGTTTTTGCGCAAGAGTCGACGCGAGTTACGTTACCCACTCCGATTCCGGCGGATACACCTGAAATTCTGTCCGAAATCCAATCGGAGGTGATTCAGAATGTCGTGGGTTTAACCAATGACATTCTAAGTTTCGTGCCAAGTCAGAACGTCAAACAGAGCGCTCAATCGTTCCCCAAACATGGTGTGAATCCGGTGGCGATGACGGTTCATTTTCACTACCAACCGTGCGTTGGCGAACCAAAAAACGCATCGGAACTCCGTTGGATCAAGGTAACTTTTACTGATGACGTTTCCTACACGCCGATTTATATTGCGGAGTCGAAGAAACGATTCATGGTGGATGGAGAATTTCCAAACGAGCCTGGCCAGATCAACGAATTTCAAGCGTTTGAAAACCAATTTCGTCAGACGCCAGAGTCTCGTTTTTACATAGGTTTTGTAAGATCCGCGTCCGGAGAACTTTTACCTACACTGGTTATTTTGGAGAATATTTTTGGACTAGATCAATGGATATTGACCATCGAAAATGATCAGATTACCCGTTTGACGCAATGGAAAATGCCACGATTTGAGGGACGCACAGATCGTTCACAGTGGCAAGGTGTTTCACTTCGATGGGATGCCGGACAAACCCAATGGGTAACTTTTGCGGATGTGACGACACTTTCCGTGGGGGATGGTGAACGGCCGTGAGATTATCGGTCAATTTTCAGCCCACACGGATCGAATCCACGGCCTGCCGTTTAATATTCAGCTCCAATCCGCTCGGAACGTCCAGCTGTGAGTTCATTCTTTTGACCAGACGGTGGTGATTCAAACTCGTAATCAGTCGTACGGTCCGCCCGTGGTGCGTTACCTGAACGATGGTAGTCAATTGGACAACACGCATGGCGTAATCACTTCGATCATTTTTCGTGGAAATTCGGATTTTCCATATACATCGCTTTTGGGATTCGATAGAATGGCGGGGGGCTGTGGACGGGTTTCGTGAAAGGCTGCTCGTGAGGGCGGCCTACGACGAGAAAATCGTGAAAACGTCCCATTTTGCGATACTTTTGCTCGTAAACGCTCCTTCGTTTTCATTGCAATCCCTATCAAGCCGTTATAGGAAGTGTTTTTCATGTCCCATTTTCTCATTATCGAATCGGGTTCGACGAAAGTCGATTGGGCATTGGTGGATCATGTCACGGGCGAAATTCTTCAAGCGTGGAACTCTCCAGGTTTGAATCCGTATCATCAACAGGAATCGGACATTCGAGCGGAAGTTTCCACAGGAATTCTGCCCGCTCAGGCGGTGGCGACCGACGTTCATCACGTATTCTTTTACGGAGCCGGCGTTACAGGCGAGGCGAAAGCGGATGCGTTAAAATCGGCATTGCGTCAATCGCTTCCGAACGCCGTTGTGGAGGTCTGTTCCGATCTGTTGGCCGCCGCACGCGGATTGTTTGGCACAACCCCCGGTATCGCCTGCATTCTCGGTACGGGGGGCAATTCGGGATTGTACGACGGTCAGGCGGTGATCGATAATGTATCGGCGGGCGGCTTTATCCTCGGTGATGAGGGAAGCGGTGCGTGGCTCGGACGACAATTGCTATCCGACTTTCTCAAGCGTCTTATGCCGGAGCCGCTGCGTACCATTTTCGCGAAAAAATATGAACTTACCACTCTCGCGATTCTCGAACATGTTTATCGTAAACCCTTTCCCAATCGCTATTTGGGCAATTTTTCACGCTTCTTGAACGAGCAGATTTCCGAACCCTATTGCCACGCACTCGTACGTCATGGTTTTTGCGAATTTTTTGAGCGAAATATCTGTCGTTATGCCGAGGCGACACGATATTCGGTCGCTGCGGTCGGTTCGATCGCGTTTGAATTTCAGGATATTTTCCGAGAGGTAGCGGCTCGATATGGTTTCACGGTGGGGCAAATCGTGCGTAGTCCGCTTGGCGGTTTGATCCGTTGTCATCACGCCATGCTCCATGGCCGAGCGTCAGCTGTGAACGCGGCGGGACTGGAAGAGAAGTCCAGAGTGTATGCCGACATGCCGGTGACCCCGTCAGATACGTCGTCAGCCGCGCCAGTAGCGAAAATTACGGAGTCGGCGTCGCGGTATGATCATCTCGAACGGATGAGTACGCATGAGATATTGGAGGGGATTAATCGCGAAGATCACGGCGTTCCGGAAGCGGTTCGCGCATGTATTCCGGCGATGGAATGGCTCGTCGATGCGACGGTTGAACGGATGCGGCGTGGTGGTCGGCTGTTTTATATTGGCGCGGGCACAAGCGGTCGATTGGGCGTGTTAGACGCCTCGGAAATTCCGCCGACGTACGGTATGCCGTTCGACCGCGTGATCGGTTTGATTGCGGGCGGTGATGGAGCGATTCGCAAAGCGGTTGAGGGTGCGGAAGATGATTTTGCCGGGGGATTCCGCGATCTGGAAAAATACGCGATTGGGGCGGATGATGTGCTGGTGGGCATTGCAGCGTCGGGCACCACACCTTACGTGATTGGCGGTTTGCGAGATGCGCGTCAGCGTGGCATATTAACCGCCTGTATTACCTGCAATCCTGCCGCGCCGGTAACGCGGGAAGCTGAAATTCCACTCGTTGCGGTTGTCGGTCCGGAATTTGTCACCGGCAGTACACGTATGAAATCGGGGACGGCCCAAAAGTTGATTCTGAATATGATTAGTTCCGCGGTCATGATTCGGCTCGGTCGAGTTCAAGGCAATAAAATGGTCGATATGAAGATAGCGAACGCGAAACTTGTAGATCGCGGAACCCGCATGGTGATTGAGGCGACAGGTTTGGACTACGATGAGGCGAAACGTCGGCTCCTCGAAGCGGGCAGTGTTCGTGAGGCGATTGCTCGTTTTCAGGGTTAACGTGAAGATATTCCACACTACCGCGGCAACGGCCGGGAACGCCTGGTAGCGTATTGTCGCTACCGCGACGTTGCCATGAGGCCGCGATACGGTCGCGGAGTCGTAGCGGGCGTTCCCCCTTCCGGTCCTCACTGATCGAATATGCTGAATCATATGCCGAATGCTGGCAAATGTTCTACTCCAACCCGGGAGGGTTTTCTTATTAGGACGTTGGTACTATTAGTGTTAGGTAAAAAACACCAGTGTCAGATAAAAAGTGCTATTTTCGCGATTCGGAGGCGTGCTTTTCTTGGATGCGTCTATTTTAAGTGGAATAGAAATGATGTCGGCAAATCTCTAGAATTGTGCCAAAATAAGGTAAATGGAATCGAGGCAAAAATAAAGTCTTTTTCAAGGAGATGTATGGTGCTGTACATGTTGAAAAAAACAAGGTTTTTCCGGCTTTATGTGCTGGTAATGCTTGCCCTGATGCAGAGTCCGGGGCTGATCTGGAGTGAGGAATCCCCTGAGGCATCCGAAGAACCTAAGTCTCTTTATGAGCCACTGGAATGGAACGTCGATGAATATTTCGGTGATCTTAACGGTGGTCGCATGGTGTGCCGGGCGATCGAGGAAAACAACGTCGACAAGTGTTTCCACCTGGACGACGATTTGTCTCCATCTTTAAGTCCAGAATTTCAACGGCTGATTCTTAGTGCCGTTAATACTAAAGGCGTAGACAATATGACACCCTTAATGTGGTCTCTCGCCTCCAATAATTTTGAGGCGTTTGAACATCTGTTGAAACTGGGCGCAAACCCCAATGTTGCTTATATTGGTTTGCCTTCGAGGATGGCAAAAGCGGTGAAGAATTATGAGGAAAAGTATTGCAGGGAAGAAACCAAATATGGCGAACTACATCCGATGCTTTATGCGATCATCTACCATTGTCGACGCAATTGTACGGTGGTCGAGATTCTTGCAGATCATCCGGACAGTCGTTGGCTGAAAGCGGCGCTCGAAAACGGTTGGGATCCCAATTTTAGACCTGGGGCAGCTCTGACGATCGCCGCGAACTCTGGTTATATGGATAATTTTTGGTTGCTTGTAGAGGCGGGGGCGGATATCAATCAGTGCAGATCGTCGTTTGAAGGTGTTTTTGGCGAGGCGCCAGAGGAACTCATTCCTGTTCTTGAGAAAGTGAATGAGTACGTTCGCAGAAGAATTTTAGATTTAGTGACGATGCCTATCGAAGAATTGTGGAAAGACGGGACTTTTGCGGACAATTTATCCTCGCAACACTGGCGCAAAGGTCGGCAGCAATTACTTGATGCCCTCGTTGCCCAAGGGATAGATACTGTCAAGCACTGGGAAGAGTACCAAGAGTGGAAAAAGACCAGCAATTTGGAGAGCGCATGCGAACGCTACGGGTGGAAGAAAATGTCTAAGCAAGAGGAGCAAGAGGCTTTTTGGAGTATTCTCGAAAAGCCTATCAAGATTCCTTTGGAAGTCCCTCGTCTTCCGAATCGAACGCTGACCGGAAAGCTGGGTACGCCGTAGCGGTTTATGGAGAAATCAACAGGGCAGCAATTCTTTATAAAGGGCCGCCCTCGTGTAGTTTTGCGGATTTGAGCGGTATGGCCGGTTGGATTTTCGAGTTAAAAGTGACGACGGGCAGTGATTTCGGTCTCAAATACTGGTTAGACGATGAAAAATCGCCTATCATCAACGGTACGAACCATAGTTTACCCGTACAAATTACGGAAAACGGCAAGAGTAAGGATGTATACCAATGGACGGTGTTGTCAGATGGCACGGTCGATTATCCGAGTTCGATTTACGTCGAGGGTGTGAATGCGTATGGCAAAACGGATACGCTGATGTGGCGACTTCTGAAACTGGTGACGCTAGCCGAAGACGGTTTGACAGCAAAAATCACGGATACGAATACAAAACGACGGGCACGGCGTACACGAGATGCTCGTCGTGGTATGCTGGAGGGCTCTCGCGGGACCCTTTTCACGGACGATGTGGGGTTCGCGACGGCGAGATGGTATGTATTGTGCGTTTTTTGGTTGGCATGGACGAATTGCTTGACTTGGATATGTGGATGAATTATATCCGTGACCATAGGTGTTGCGTATGGAAAAAGCTACATGATAAGGGGGCTCCATGAGTATGAAAAGGCAATTATCCGCAAGTGCGGCGTTATTGACGGCGGTGGCCGCTCCTGCGGTACACGCTGCGGGCAGCGATATGCTTCGGTTGGCGATGGTCGGTTGTGGTGGTCGCGGTACGGGGGCGATGATGGACGCTCTTTCCGCGCGTCGAGGTCTGAAGATTGTGGTGATGGCCGATGCGTTTGAGGGACGTTTGAGCAGTGCGTGGCAAAATGTCAACGATATGGTTTCGGGGACCGATGGTGCGGCTGGTTGGTTTGATGTTCCGGCGGAGCGACGTTTCGTGGGATTGCACGCTTATGAGGAAGCGATCGCGTGTGACTGCGATATTGTGGCGTTATGCGGTCCCCCGGGATTTCGTCCGATTCAATATGAGGCGGCGGTCGCGGCTGGTAAGCACGTTTTTCTCGAAAAACCGGTCGCCACCGATGCGCCGGGCGTCCGTTGTGTGATGGCGACGAATCAAATCGCTAAAAGCAAAGGGCTAAGCGTGGCGGTCGGACACCATCTGCGGCATGAGGTAAAACATAAAGAGGCGATTTCGCGGATTCATGATGGAAGTATCGGCGAACTCAAATATATGCGCATTTACTTTGACGATAGCGGCATTTGGACTCGTCCGCGTCAAGCGAACCAGACGGAATTGGAGTTCCAAGTTCAGAACTGGTACCACTTTGTGTGGTTGTCTGGCGACCATATTTGTGAACAACATGTGCATGATATTGACGTGGCGAACTGGATGGCTCAGGGGCATCCGGTCCGTGCGATTGGTATGGGTGGACGAATGCGACGTGATCCGAAAACAAGTGAAATTTTTGATTATCACGCGGTCGAATTTGTTTATCCGAATGATGTACGCGCATTCAGCTTCTGCCGTCAGATTCCGAATTGTTGGAACAGCTTTTCGGAACATGCACATGGTACCAAAGGGCGTGTGGATATCGAGGGTCACGGAGCGGCGACGGTCACGATGGATGGTCAAACGCCATTGCGTGTGGAACGTGGGCCGGACGGACATCGTTTGGAATGGGAATATTTCCTCGATTCGTTGCGAAACGGCAAACAGCAATTTGATGCTGACTGGGCGACGGAATCGACGATGGCCTCGATTTTGGGCCGCATGGCGACATACAGCGGCGCGGAAGTGACGTGGAACGACGCGATCCAATCGGAGACGAATTACTCGCCCGAATGGACCGATTGGAACTCGGAACCGAAATCGAAACCGGACGCGAACGGTAATTATGCCACCGCGGTACCGGGAGTCACCCCCGCTCTTTAGGGTGTGCTTCCCCAATCATTGGGGTAAATGGTCACTCCCATTTGGGAGCGACCGGCTGTAAATAGGGAAGGTAAACCAGTGACGTTGGCAGCATCAATGTCTAATAAGAAGACCGCATCAACGTCAGATAAGAGAATCTTCCCGACCTACGTCGCGGCGGGTCAGGTTGGTGTGGTCTATTCAGCGATAGATTCGCGAGCTGGACTAAGATCAATCGGATAGCGGTGCGATTCCGAATCGCCCAGGTTACGTGCGATTACGGAATGGATTGACCGGTCGTTGTCATCGATAACGAGGTGTGTATCATCCCTTTGCAGGCCGCAAGTTGTTCGTGCAGTTTGCGAATATCTTCGCCAGGACCGTGGACAATAATGCATTCCATGCAATGATGATGATCGAGATGCGCGTGTTGCGAACAGATGATGAGATATCCGAAATCGTGTTGAATATCGACAATCTTCCGCAGTAGCGTCGCTCGGTGATGATCATAGACAATCGTGATCGCTCCAGCCAGTGTTTCGGGGGCGGACTCTGCCGGCGCGATCCATTCGTGATGAACCAACGCCGCTCGCATCAGACTCTTAAAAGCCTCGCTGCGTGTGGGAAATTGCTTCTCTTGAATCCAGTGATCAAACTGTTCAAGCAAATTTCCTTCTATGGAAATTGTGATTTTGGCCACGCCGCTCATTCGTCCATCCTTTCTTCGGTCTGTTGGATTCGCGTAGGATATTTGTTATACTATACTCGTGGTGTTCGATGATACCCATGGATAGGGCGTTTTCGTTCCCCTCAATGGGGCAGCAACACATCCCTTCCATAACCTTTCTGTTCAAAATGTGAGCCATTGATAGGAGTTTTTCATGCGATTTGCCCTCATTTTTTGCGCTACCGTATTTTGGATGACGGCTTTCGGTGCCTTGCCTCAGGCGATTTCGGAGGGAACTTCCTCGCGGCCCACGCACGGAGTGCCGGGGATTCAGCAGCAGTTGGATCAGCTCGCACAAACGGCTGAAAATGCCACTTCTACCAAGGCACCCACCACAATCACCATTCCGAATGGGACGTACCATTTTTATTTCGACCAAGGCATTCGACAGACGCATTATATCTCGAATCACGATCAAAGTAATCCAAAATCCATTGGGATTGTCATGGAAAATCTAAAAAATGTGACGCTTGATTGTCAAAATTCGCTGTTTATTTTTCATGGAAAAATGTTGCCCATCGTGATGAAAAATTGTGTCGATTGTTCCGTCAAAAATCTACGCGTTGATTTTGATCATCCGGCCATTGCTCAGGTCGAAATTCTGAAAAACACGGACGACGGAATCACGATAAAAATTGCGAATGAACATCAGTTCGAGTTGGAAAATAACCAACTTTTTTTCCATGGGGACGGTTGGCGATACACCCCAGGAAGCGGGATCGCGTTTGATCCGCGGAAACGGAATCTCGTTTATAATACCGCAGATCTGCAAGTGAATCTACAGAATGTGCAACCGGTGGAAGAGCGTGTATTTTTCTGTCCGAATTGGAAAGATGCCAAGTTAGTACCAGGTACTATCGTGGCATTGCGTCCGTGGGATCGTCCCGCGCCAGCGTTCTTTTTGTACCAAAATACCAATACGACGCTTGAAAGTATCAAAGTACATTATGCCGAAGGAATGGGGCTTCTCGCGCAAGTTTGCGATGGCATCCATCTCAATGGATTTGCCGTCTGTCTGCGCGAAAGCGATCAGCCGGGAGTGGAGGGTTCCCGTTATTTTACAGCACAAGCCGACGCGACCCATTTTTCGGGATGCAAAGGTTTAATTTTGTCTGAAAATGGGCTGTACGAAAATATGATGGACGACGCGATCAATGTCCATGGAACGTATCTGAAAGTCGTGAAACGAGTCGATGATCAAACGCTCGAATGCCGATATATGCATGATCAGTCATGGGGTTTCCATTGGGGGGATTCGGGGGATACGGTTCAATTTATTCGATCAAAAACGATGGAAATTCTCAGCGAATCGAACGTCATCGCCTCTATCGAACCTGTTGATCAGCCGACGGAATTCGGGGTTCGTGTGTTCCGGATTCGATTTGAAAAGCCCGTACCCGCGGAGGTCGTTGAGAGCGGGGCGTTTGGTGTCGAAAACCTGACCTGGACGCCGGAAGTGATTTTCCGAAAAAATATCGTGCGTAACAATCGAGCTCGCGGCGCGCTCTTTTCGACTCCGCGAAAGACCATCGTCGAGGATAATCTGTTCGATCACACATCCGGGACGGCGATTTTGCTGTGCGGCGATTGTAACGGCTGGTTTGAAACGGGAGCGTGCCGGGAGGTCGTGATTCGTCGCAATCAATTCATCAATTCGCTTACGTCGATGTTCCAATTTACCAACGCGATTATTTCGATTTATCCTGAAATTCCGGACCTTGGCTCGCAGAAACAATACTTCCATGGTGGAAACAAAGACGCCATTCTCATTGAGGATAACATTTTTGAAACGTTCGATAAACCGCTTGTCTACGCGAAATCGCTTGACGGTTTAACTTTCCGAAACAATACGGTACGCACGAATCACGATTTTCCAGCGTTTCACTGGAATACGCACGCGTTCCTTTTTGAACGTGTCCAAAATATTCAAATTGAGCATAATCAGTTCGATTGGAACTTCAATCCGAAAGAGGACATTTTGACCAAATAAATGGGTTCTGAGGAAAATGCGGGGTGAAAAAAGGCTCTCGGAGGACGAGCTATGCCCGTTTCGATGGGCTAAGTCCACACGTTGAGCCAAATCGCTCTCAGAACTTGGATCAGTTCGACGGGTGGGGGGTTATGATTTTCGCATTTTGTGGCATAATATAGAGGTTGGTATGCGGCGAGTTTTCAGGACGATTTTACTAGGGTGGGACAATGACAAGCGAAAAGAAAGATGAAATGTGTGATCCATCATCCATTTTAACCCCCAATTCAGATCGTATGGAAGCGGCGGATATCGCGGAATCGTCGGAAAACGATCAAGATCCCTCTCGGATAGAACCCCCCAAAGGCGGTCTTTCGTTTTCTATTCCTGTTTCCAGCAGGATTAAAAATTTACCACCCTATCTGTTTGCGCGTCTGAACAAATTAAAATATGAGAAGCGACATTCGGGAGTGGACGTCATTGACCTTGGTATGGGTTCTCCCACGGATGCGCCTCAGAAATGCGTGATCGACAAGTTGACGGAAGCCGCTTATGATCCGGAAAATCATGGTTATAGCCACGCGATCGGGCTGCTCGGTCTACGACGCGAAGTGGCCTCGAAATATCTGCGTCATTATGGTGTGCGACTTGATCCAGAGCGTGAAATTGTGGTTTCGCTCGGCTCGAAAGAAGGTTTTTCCCATCTGATGCTCGCACTGATGGACCAGGGGGATGTGGCGATGGTTCCAGCTCCGTCCTATCCGGCGCACATGTACGCGGTCGGTTTGGCGGGCGGCAAGACGATTCCGCTAGTCGTATACGATCCGGCAAAGCTGCTCGAGGATATCGAACGCACCTGTATCGAAAGCTATCCCAAGCCCAAATTGCTCGTGATGAATTTTCCACACAACCCCTCCGCGACGGTTGTTGACGCCGAATTTTATGCGAAGGTGGCGAAGCTGGCTAAAAAATATGGATTCCTTGTGGTTAGCGATTTGGCATACGCCGATGTGACGTTTGATGGTTATCGGACGCCGAGTTTTCTTGCGGCCCCTGGTGGTATGGACGTCGGCATTGAGATGACGACGATGAGTAAGGGTTATAACATGGCTGGCTGGCGAGTCGGTTTTTGCGCGGGTAATCCGGAGTTGGTTCGGGCATTGGCGACGATTAAAACGTATTACGATTACGGTTCGTTTACGCCGATTCAGATAGCGGCGATTTTGGCACTGCGTAAAACGGATGCGGCGGTAGAAGAACAGGCGATGATTTACCAGCGGCGTCGGGATGTGCTGTGCGACGGTTTGGAACGTATCGGTTGGCCGATCACCCGTCCAAAGGCGAGTATGTTTGTCTGGGCGAAGATTCCAGAGCAGTGGGCACAAAAGATGAGTACGATGGATTTTGCCATGAAATTGCTCGAAGAGGGCAACGTGGTGGCGAGTCCTGGCAGTGGTTTTGGACCGGCTGGCGAGGGATATTTGCGTATGGCGTTAGTCGAAAATGAGGAACGATTGCGACAGGCCGTACGTCAAATCAGTCGTTGCATGTAGTCCGAGGGGAAGGGGCTTGTAATTCCCGGTGGATTTTGATCCATCAATAGTGTTTCTACCATTCGATAGGAGGGAAGGGCCGCAAGTCTCGAAACGTTGGGCTGGATATAAAACTTCCGGTTCGTGGGTGTGCCGTGTGAGGTCGCGGCACACTCGTCTGGTAAAATCTAGAACGTGGAAAATCGTTATGGGATGTTATTTTTTCGCTTTTCCGTAGTACTCCGCCGCCATAGCCGGGTCAGTCAGTACCGCGAGAATCGCCTGTGCGTACAATCGATGTCCGAAGTCGTTCGGATGATTGACCCCGTTACCCGTGAGATCGTAGTACGTCTTTTTCGTAAGCAATTCGGCCCAAACGTCGGTCACATTCACGAAAACGCAGCCGGGCACCTCTTCGCACAACTGTTTTAACGCGTCACGATAGATTGGGAACATTTCAAGCCGTGGGTACGCCCATTCCGCGTTTGGCAGCATCGAAGCTACAAGTACAAATTCCGCTTCCGGATTCTCCGCGCGAATTCCGTCGATTATTTTTCGCATATTGGCAATGTAATCTTCCACTGAACGTCCGCCGGAATCGTTCATTCCATACGCAATCACGACGAGTTGCGGCTTTTCTTTTGCCGGTCTCGCCAGATCGTTCACCCCCTCTTGTGTCGTCCAACCGCCTACCGCGCAATTGACCAAACGGACGTCCGTGCGATAAAGATCCGATAGGCCGTCCGCGATTAAATGCGGATAATCCGGCTGGAATGGCTCCGCGTTGACCGCCCCGGAAGCGTTCGCGCCCGTCGAAATGCTGTCACCTGAAATTGCCAGCACAAATGGCTCGTGACTTCGCAATTTCTCAAACGTTTTGGGTAACGCCGCGTCGCCCACGAATGTTTGTTTCGGACCGTTCCAACTCGCCAGATCGTCATGTTCATACGTGACGGCCACCTGAAGCTGATGGAAAACGGAGCCTTCCCCAAAGAACATAAAATGTTCCGGATCGCCACGATGGAACGGATATTTATTCGGCGTCGGATCATCTTTCGAAGGATACATTTGTTCGCCGGTAATGAACGGAATTTTCGAATTGGCGGTCAACACGAGCGCATGGGTCGCCGCATCGAAAGTGTAGTCTTTTCCCTCTTCGAAGACGAGCTGATGGGTAGCACTTTTCACTTCGAGAATTTTTTTGACCTGATAAAACAGCTTTGCCGCAGCGGGCTGTTTACCGTCTTGCGAAATGAACATAACCTCTTCCTCGAAGGCGGTTGGCGTGGCCCAGAACGGGAGTATCCAACGCGGTTCTTCGATTCGTTCACCTAGTTTGGCCGCCGCTTCTTTCGCCCCGAAAAGAGGGCGAAGACCTGTCATCATCACGCTGCTCAGAGCGATCGCTCCGGTGAAACCACGTCTTGAAATACGCATCATCATTCCTTTCGTTTTCATAGACATTTTTGTATAGGTTTAACGGAATTATACCTGTTTATTTGATTTTGTACGCTTATTCGCGGTGTTTCGCCGAATATCGCGTTTGATTCAGTTTCCATCCGATATCTTTTCACGGAACACCTGCTCAATTTTCTTGGATGATTTAGGGCGTATCGGGTGGTCAGAACCGAAATTTGCCTGCCCAAAAATATATTCGGAAACCGTATTACGAGGGCGTGAGCAGGTACCGGCAACTGTCCAGTATCCATAATAAAATCTTCATTGGGACGTTCTCATTGTCTCTCTTCGACGAACTTTCGAGTGGACGCCACACCCGACCTGGACGACTGGAAGAACCCTCATTTTCCATGTTGAATCAACACTAGGTCGAACTGCCACGTCAAATGAAAAGACCGCGAACATTCCTACAATCATCCACGTGACATAGAGTAGCATTGATACACGCTTCAAAAAACGATTCAATTTTTGAGGATCAATTGTTTCTGGAAGAATGAACAACCATGCCGAGACAAATAAAATCTCCGGTACAAGACTGTATACATGGCATTCCAATGATGAAATCCCATCAATATTGCCTCAAAATGCCATATACATACACACACCTTTATCTCGGTCAGGGTAGGTATTCTACGAGTAAACATTTTTACCATTTTCATATTACACCTGACGGATTGGATGTTTATTCCGCATTATGATCTTCGACTTCCATCCATTTTATACACCCTCCGATCGTCAAAAGTAACAGTCGTCATTTTGGCGATATTCGGATGAATGGACTTCCATTTTTCCCGATTCGATCCAAACGGCCGTATCATCGACGCCATTGGATCCCAACGCGTAAAGCAAAAAAGGGTGTTTTTCCGCACGCACCTTGGAATAATGGGGTATGTAGGGGAACTGCGATTGGATTGAGTCGGTCGTTTCCTTCGGTTCATCCACGACTTTAGGCAATGTGAAACGATCCAACCGATAGACAAACGGTCTGGCTCCACACACATCCAGGGGTACCGCGTCCATCCATCCCGATGTCACCAGCTGGGCAAGCGTCTTCGGGTATACACCGCTTGGAGAGGCTCCATCCCGATTGGTATGGACTGAATCAATCTTGGCTCCATTCGCTTCCGCCGTAGGCGATTCTATCACATTCGCATACGCAGTGTTCGATTCGGTGGTGTGGGCTTTGAGATCGGTGGCGTGAGGCTCGGACGGCTTGGACGCGGCTACCTGTTCCTGAGCAAGGCGATATCGTTCTAGGGCGATTCCGATTTGGCACAGCCGAATTTCATTCTCGGTACGTTCCACGATTTGGATGGTTGCTAACAAGATATTCATGGGCTGTTCTACCATTGCGGCGGCGGTTGCTTCCGCACGTCGTTGCGGCGAGAAGATACGCCAGACCGAGTCTATGCCATAACCTTTCGTCCCCATGCGCACATGATTCGTTTTCAGCCATTGGTCGTACATTTGTCGCCGCTTGGTGGGATCCGATTGCTCGGTGATGGGACGCATTTCGTCGATCGCACGCTGAGTCACGGCGACCAACGCTTCCGAATCGGGTGGAAATCGAAACACCATTCGGAGTGATGCCCGGGTAAGTCGACTACCTCCTAGAGCTTGATTCGGAAAATCAAAGAGCCACTGCGGACAGTCAGCAAAATCATCGGGATGGTTGCCTAATGTCTGAGCCATATCGCGAATGTCGTATTCCTCATATTGCATGAGGTCGGCGAAAAGTGGAGCCAGTGGTAAGTTCGCGAGAAAATGCTGAAGTCTCGCAAGTTGGGCGTCGTTGAGCTTACCTTCACGTAAGAGCGGATCTCGAACGAACGTAATCGGAGCGAACGTTGGAACAGACATTTGCACGGCAGGTTCAGGACACTGCTGATAATGTCGCATGAGCAAAAATAGCGTTTCGACATCCCGAATAGCACCATCGACGTCCCTGCCCGCGTCGTTAGCCAAGCGCCGACAGATTCGGATTTTGAACATTTCGGCCATCACGTGGGCCATGCTTATGTCACGACCATAGAAACCCCCAATAGGCATACGTGGGCTATAATAGGGGAAGTAAAACGGTTTGCGAACCGCTTTTTCCAGTGTATCGAACACAGGCGAGTATGCGTCAAGCCACGCTTCTACGGCTGGATAATCCTCACCTCTCCACAGGGTGACCTGTAGGCGATATACCATATCTGTCGGATTCTTCCAATCCATCTCATGGTCACGCTTTTGCGTTTTGGTATCGTCCACAGAAGGGACGACGGAAGCTGTGGGTGACGCCTCATTTTCACGATTTTGAGCGGATGGCGAAGACGATTCCGGGGTTTCAGACGATCGTTCGGAGGAGGATTTCGGGGATGCCGTTTGCGATTCGGGCAGTTTGGACGCCTGGGACAGCCGACGATACACACCTTTGCAATGGGCATAAGGGGCCTTGACGTAAGGATCTATTCCAAATCGCTCGCAAATCGGTATCCATTCATTTTCGAACCACCATCGTTTCGACTTCGGCGAATTATCACGCAAAGCTTCTTCGTATGTTTGCGACACATCAAACGCCATAGGGCCTAACGCCAGCATTATGTCACGAAAACCGTTTTGCGTTGGATTATCCACCCCCTCGCCGCCCCTCGTCGCTAGCCGTTGATGGTAGACGGCCTCGAATTTGGCAAAATAATCAACCGGAACGATTGATTTTGGCTTGGCGAACCATCCGCTGCCATATCCCACGAGAAGAGATAATATGAACATCGCGACAGAGGCGGATACCAGTCGTTGAATCCATTTTTTCATCATTCGGTTCCTTCTGCCATGAGGGATTGCGGGCATTCAGGTGGTCGAAATTGCCCATTCCGACAGAAGTCCATTCTACTATGTATCCTGTTCGCGTCGCAAGCGGTCGGGCCGCAAGATATGGCTGTCATCCTACCTGAGGTTAAAGCAGTCGCTTTCTACGGCGGACCCACGGATCAATCCCCCATCGAAAGCTCTGGAAGTTCCAGTTCATCTTTCGTCGGTGCCACGGGCGTCTGTGTCGGATTTGCCGAAGCTCGCGAGACCGGAGCGGAAACCGTCGCCCGATCGGACGCCGATAGCGATAACGGTGCCACTGGAGCCGTAGGAATCAGTGACGGATCGTTCTCGGAAAATTCCACGAATTCAGGAAGTTCGACGCATCCCGGTTCCGCAAACATGGCTAAAACCTCCGATTTCGAAGGGACTGATTCCGACGATGGAACCGCTTGCGCGGGTACGCAAAGTGTCGCTGAGGTCGGAACGATGGCGGATGACTTCGGATTCTGTGCGACCGATGTCACGATACGGTTGGCTGGCGGCTGTACATTCAATTTCGGCACACTGACCGCAACCGGCTCAATGGCATTTCGCTCCTGCATGGTAATGGTGATCGCCTGTGGTTTGACGACTGGTACCGGATGATCCGTCAGCTGTGGCGGAACCTCTTGCATAGTCGCTCGAGAAGTGGACATTACCGCACGGTCCGATGCGAAGGCAAGCGAATCGGAGGAGAACATCTGTCCAGAAGATACCGCCCCATCGGTTGTGAACGCTGGCGTCGCGGGAATCTCCAGAATCTCTGGAACGTCCATCGAATGGAACGGGAGGGCGGCTGTGAGCGATACATTTTCATGCTTATTCGCAATCGGCATCGAACGTGGCTGTGCCGACAATGCGCCGGATGACGCGATTTCAGGTACCTCTGGTATGATTTCTGGTACGCTCTCCGGTATCGTTGCTGATGTGACCTTGGGGCTGCGCTCTGGTATCGTGGGCGCAGCGTTCGGTGTGGAACTCGACGCGATTTTTGGAGAAAATTCCGGAATAGCCTGCGGTGCGAATGATTCGGCCCGGCCGAATACGACCTCTGTAGGCGCGAATGCGGGCGCCGGGGGGAACGTGCCCACTGGTGCGACTGGTACAGGAGTCTGCTCGCACAGACGAACCATCGCGATCCAGGTCTGACGATAATCACTCAAAAAAGAGGCCTCTCGACAAATCCCCGTACCGCATAGCAATCCCACACCGAGAAGTCCCCCCATGCCAAGCCAAAATGGTCTTGAAAGAGGTTCGAATCGTAAGTGTCTTTTGTGTGTATGGGATAATTTCATCATTTACCTTTCTTTTTCTTACAGAATCTTGTGGACCATAAAAGACGAGACATAAGGAATCGCTCTCATCTTTCTTCCGTCGGTCTTTTTCGGCAAAACGACGTGTAAAACTTAAACGATTATTCTGGTTATATCGGTTAGATAAAACAGTCCATTCTATTCCATGGAGGTACGATCTGTACCGAGCGAATGCGTTGCACGGTGGCTTCGAGAATCGAAAGTGGAAAACAGGGAGAAAAATATTTTGAAAAATGAAGGAGAAAAGTGGCGGGATATTTGGGGACAGGGAAACTATGTTCGTGTCAGACAAAAAGATGGTGAGGATCGGAAATAATACAATTGTCATAGATATGTGGTGAATGATCAAAAGCAGCATGTCTGGTATAAAACGGTGTAAACAAGAGAACATTCCTCCATTTTTGGATGATTATTTTCATCTGAAAGAAAAATTTCGTGGTACGGACAGTGTTCGGAGGTTGCGATCGAACGGAGATTGCTCCGATGGATGGATTTCCACGGATTTGGAATAAAAATGAGAACCGATTATCATCCAATGAGAATGGACCACACAGGAGAATGAACCATGATGCAGATTCTTAAGAAAGCCCCGTGGGGCGCGACGGCATTTGCCGCAGTATGTCTTGCCGGAACACTGGCGTTTGCGCAGGGACCGGAAGGCCAAGGACCGGAGGCTCGTCCTGAGGGACCAGCGCCGCAAGTGGAACCGCAGAAGGATGGGCCGGCGGGCGAGTGGATGCGTGGTCCGCAACTTGGCGGTCCGCAGGGGATGCCGGGGATGGGGTTGCAATTCGCGGGAGGACGCGGACCTTGGGGTGGAATGAAAGCTCCGGAAGGGGAACAAGGCAAGGGATTTGCCAGAGGAATGGGCGGTCGTGGACAGCGATTTGCCGCTTCTGCGGCGGGGCTTGAGCTGACGGCGGAGCAGCGTGAGCAGTTGCGTACGGTGCGGGAAGAATTCCAGCCGAAGATGAAGGAATTGCAGGAGAAATATGCCGCCGAGATGAAGGCTTTAGCTGAAGAGATGAAGGCGAAAACGGAAGGTGTTTTCACGGAAGAGCAAAAAGCCAAACTCGAAGAGCTGAAAAAAGATTTTCCGACGCCTGGTATGGGCTCGCAGTTTGGCGGCCCGCAGGGTATGCCTGGTGTTGGACCACAGTTCGGTGGCCCGCAGGGAATGCCTGGGATGGGTCCACAGTTCGGCGGCCCGCAGGGAATGCCTGGGATGGGACCACAGTTTGGTGGCCCGCAGGGTATGCCAGGGATGGGTCCGCAGTTCGGTGGCCCACAGGGAATGCCTGGTATGGGTCCGCAGTTCGGTGGCCCACAGGGAATGCCTGGTATGGGTCCGCAGTTCGGTGGCCCACAGGGAATGCCGTGTGTGAAAGGTGGAATGTGCCCGATGAACGGACCGAAATTCGGAATGGGTGGTAAAAGTCCAATGGGCTGGGGGAAAAACGCTCGCGGTGCCCATGGATTTGCTCCCAAGATGGATGATAAAGGTTGGTGCCCTTGTGGTCCGGAATGCCGCTGTGGCGCAGAGTGCCAGTGTGGCCCGCGTGGCGAGATGAACCGTGGCGAAGGACGTGGCCCGCGTGGTGAGATGAACCGTGGTGAAGGACGTGGCCCGCGTGGCGAGATGAACCGTGGCGAAGGACGTGGCCCGCGTGGCGAGATGAAGCGTGGCG
>JAQVKF010000176.1 GCA_028694795.1 Thermoguttaceae bacterium
AGGTGATGTCTGCTATCAAACGGCTGGCAAGTGCGGATATGTATCTAAATTTTGCCGGGAAGCGTGTGATCGATATCGGCGGTCAGGTTGAGGTGGAATGCTGAATAAATACTTCGACAAGAGAGGGATTGAATCATAGCGGTCATCGGCGGCCATGAGCAACGGCGCGGGAACACGAACTCGTCGCCTATGTTGTTGTCGCTACCCATTGTTTCCAATCCTTAAGTGAACACTCTATCTCCAGAAGCCAACCCGCTCCTTCTGGATCCGTGAGCAAACACTGAAAATCGTTCAAAACAGCCGCGTTTACCCGGCAAACACGACCCGCCAGTGGTGTCTCTAACTCAAAAACCGCTTTCGAGAATTCCAGCGTTCCATAAACCTCGCCCGCTGTCAACGAACATCCGATCTTCGGAAGTTCAATCGCCACAAGTTCAGACGCCCCTCGAAAATATGCCGATGTCAAACCATAACGGATAATCACTACTTTCAGATCCGTTGCATCCATTTTTGAATCATTTTTATTCGAATGATCATCTGTTTTGCATGGATTTTCTCCATCGATATCCGAAACACATCGAAACCATTCGTGGTCTAATGTATAAATTGTTTCCATGATTTTTAATAAATCCTCTAAATCTTTCTATTATTATATCTAATTTTTAAAAAATCCATCCCATTCTCTCTAGGCAAACTGAATAGGATATAGTATACAGGACCTAAAGTGATTCAGGGAGTCTCGAAACGCGGTTTTTTCATTCCCTTGAGCGTGTGAGTTTCTTCCGTTTCGTGTGGAGTGCGTGGAAACGCAAAAATCAAACGGAATGGGCATCATACGTCCAAGAGGCATGACTATTACGGAATGATCAAATGATACGTATTGGAGTTTTGAGCGATACGCACGGTGATCTCAACGCAACGTTGGAAGCTCTCGAAATATTCGACTGCTACCAGGCGAAGACGTTGATCCATTGTGGCGACATTGGCGAGGATGTCTATCCGGCGTTACCCGCGGGGCGCACCTATTGTGTCTCTGGAAACACCGACGACAGTTGGGTGGCACAGCGGTTTGCGATGGCGTGCGGGCTGAATTACCAAAATCGATTTGGACGTTTGACGCTGGGAAACATTCGCATCGCGTTTTTGCATGGAGATGATCGTTCGAGCTTACGATTCGCGCTGTATAGTGGAAACTTCGATTTGGTACTGCAAGGTCACACACACGTCGCGGAAAATAGTCTGATTGATCATCAGGTCCGTTTGGTCAATCCGGGGGCGGTTGTTCGTAGTGCAAGACCCTCTGTGGCGGTGATCACGCTACCGGAAATCTCCGATTCGCTTACGCCTTCTGAACTGGCCGCCGCGCGAGAGACCGCGATGCAACAATTGGAGGTTCAGCCCGGTTTTTTACGATCTAACGTGGAAACCGCGGAAGAGGTGAGGCAAGCTCGTGAACAGGCCGCTCGACGTTTGATTCCACCCCATCTTCTCCAATCGGGCATTTTGCGTTGACCGGGTATTGAACATTCGGATATATCGGATATTCGATATGCAGCGACGCGCGGAGGGTACCCACGACGAAGCATACCGTTTTCGTTTCCGTGTGATTCCGCGATATGTAAAGATTGTACCGCAACGGTTATGTGATTCGACGTTATTCGGCGATGCGTAATGCGTCCGGCAACCGGATTGTCCCTTCATAAAGGGCGCGTCCGATGATCGCGGCGGCAAGCCCTGCGTCTTTGAGACGTCGAACATCGTCGAGTGTCGTCACGCCTCCGGAGGCCACGACGGGAACATTTACCGATTGCTGCATTTTGGCCATCTCGATCACATTGGGGCCTTGCATCATGCCATCTGTCGCAATGTCGGTGTAGACAATGGCGGCAAGCGGCAGGCCATCAAACTGTTTGGCGAGTTCAATCGCTGGGGTCACGCTCACTTCCAGCCAGCCATCCGTGGCCACGAATCCGTCTTTCGCGTCAATGCCAAGCACCATTTTCTGTGGAAATTTCTCACACATCGAGCAGAACCATTCCGGCTGTTTCAATGCGAGTGTTCCGACGACTAAGCGTTGTAATCCGATTTCCAACAGTGCTCGGATCGTTTCTCCAGAGCGAATACCACCGCCCAATTCGCAGATCATTGGGACGCTACTCGCTTTCGACGCGGACGATTCAGACGGTTTCGACTTGGTCGTGGGGCAAACTTCGGCCAAAATCGCGCGAACAGCTTCCAAATTCGTTGGACGTCCATCCTTGGCACCATCCAAATCCACCAAATGCAAGCGTCTCGCTCCCAATGCGTACCAGTGCTGCGCCATCTTCGCGGGATAATCGCCGAACACTGTTTCCTGACCGTAATCGCCCTGACGTAAGCGGACACACTTGCCACCTCGAAGATCTATGGCGGGCCAAATTTCCATCGGTAATACCTCTTGATGCTGTCGGTTGCCTTCAGATGAATCTTTTTCGGAAATGATACACTATTTTGATCAAAAATGGGATACCTAGGAACTTGGCCAAAAGCGATTCCGCGACGAAAAATCGCGGGCGCAAACACAAAATCAACCGCAACACGGAAAACGGAACCCTTTAAAGCCGATATATCGGCATAAAGGAGAATACTACAGGGAAGCAAACATTCCGATGCCTGGCAGTTCACTATTTCCATTAGATACTAGGGCGTGTTCACACAAGTTACCACCCTAATCGGAGCGACCAGCTGTACAAGCGTCAGGTAAAAAGTTCAAAAAAGTTTACGCATTTTCCGCGAAAATGCTTTTTTCGTAAAACTTTTTTGAGGTGAAGTAAAATCAATGAGAGGAAACTTTTTGCAAAAAGTTTCCCATCAAACTCCCCTTCCAAAACTTTTTACAAGACGTACAAACTTCAATATCAATCAACTCAACGCCCCGATTGCTGTTATTTCATTCTTGGCTATGGGGTTTTACCATGTGATTATATGTGAACACACCCTAAATACTCACAATACGTCACAAAGGATTGCGGCAGTAACGGCCATGAATTATTATCAAAATTTTTAGGACATATGGCAACTCATCCTGAATACCTCGCGGAATTTCCGGATTTTTTCGACTTGATCATGAAAGTGTTAAAGTAGAGGTGCAAACATGGAAGGAACAACATTTTATTACAAAATGTTTTTCAACGATGAAAAACTTGGAAAATTTACTATCTTGGTTGGATCTGATAGAAATGGCGACAATGTGTTTTTTCCCGAAGAAAAAACACTCGAACTAGAAGAGTTTTGTAAGAGTTTATATTTTTCAACTTTTCTTCTGAATAATAGTGTTGGAGACCATCACTGCTTTGGAATGACCCCTTATGAATACGATCCACCACGATGGGAGGGGGCTTTTGATGGAGTTTTCAACGCTATAAGAGAACCCGAAGAATTTCCTCCATTTACGACGGAATATATTACCCCAGAAGGGCAAAGATGACTTGGAAAAAGCGATTGGAAGCCAAAAGAAGGCGTTCTCTATTGATTGCTGATATCGCATCCAAAACAAAAACCGGCCATCACGCCGGTTTATACGAAACAACCACTTTCACAACCTGTTTTCATTCTGTATGGTAAAACGCATTCATTCTTAGCCCGTTAAGTGTTCCATAATTCGCGGGCAAGTCGCACCGCTCCCGCCGTCACCTCGTGAACGGGCACCATTTCCGGCATCAAACCGACCGCGTGTAACGATTCTTCCACCATACTTCGCATGAGCGGATCGTTAAAAACGCCGCCCGAATAGGCCAACGGGAACTCGTCCCAACCAAATTCCGGACGCCGCACAAGTGTTAGCACCATTGAGGCAAGTTGCCGTGCCGCAGAACGGATAATTTCCAACGCCGCCGCATCACCCGCCGCCGCTACACGGGTGACCACTGGAGCCTGTGCCGCCAATTTCGACAAATTGCCCGGAAAATTGTATACTTCACGAACTAGTGCCGCGGGGGATTGAACCTCGAACGCTTTGAGCATCGCGTCCATCAGCATGGTCTGTGGTCCACGACCATCATAAGCGTGAATCGCCGCCCGAACACCTTCGACCGCCACGCGAAAACCGCTACCATCGTCACCGAGCAGCCAACCCCAACCACCGGAACAACCGGTAAATCCTGTCACGTTTCGCGCGTAAGCAACCGAACCGGTTGCCGAAACCAACGCCATTCCCCAACCTTCCGGACAACCTGCGGCTAGGGTCGAAAGCGCGTCGTGAACCACATCGAAGCGCTTAGCCACTTGACGCCAATTGATCCAATCGTGATACGCTTTTAACGCACCCTCAACTTCCGTTCCTGCCACCGAGAAAACAACGCTTGCCACACGATCACGCGGTATTTTCGCATCGGCGAATGCTCGTTCGATCGCTTCGTCCAGATGTTGAAGCGTCGCATCTAACCCCAGAAACGTCGGATTAGCTCCCGCGGACAAACCTCGACCGAGTGGCTCGATTTTGCCTTGATCGGTGAGCGGAGCTAACCACGCTTCACTACGGGATCCCCCACCTATGACGCCTAAGACCAGTGTATCGTGTGCCATCGTGTATCCCTTATGTTTGTTTTATACTCACTATTATCGAAAATAATATGAATCTAATTGAAAATGGGACCGATCCGAACATGGTTATCAAACGATTTTTGCCGTCATCGACTCATTTCGGCCGAAAATGTGACGGATGAAGACCTACCAAAAGCGACTCCACAACGAAAAAACACTCACCATAATATTGAAGTTACAATAAATGCCGGACACAAACAACAATTCTATACTTTTTTTTCTAAAATTTTTGAATTTTTTGTTTGGACGGTTTGAACGAACCACGGCGTTTTTTCCAAACGTACCGCCAAATCCGCGGCATGATTCGCGTTACGACACAGCGCGAAGCAGCATGTTCCGCTACCGCTCATCCCAAAACCGCAAGTTGTTTCCCGCGATAAACGCTCAAAAATTAATCGGACAGCCGCCGACTCGCTTTGAGCTACTATGGCGAGGCGATTGAACAGAAATCGACCAATCTGTTCGGGGTCGCCCGTCGCAAATGCCGATAAAAAAGGGGTGATGCTGCGCAAATCGCCAGATTGATCTCCCGGCGTACAATGCCGATAGACCATGGCGGTGGACAAGCCTTCCGGTGGTTTGATCAGTACCATATGAAGCGGTTCGGGTGGATCCGCAATTTTTTCGAGTATTTCCCCGCGACCACGGCATCGAACCGCTCCCCCTGCAAAAAACAGGGGAACGTCGCTACCAAGCTCCGCTCCCATGGCGGCCAATTCTGTGTCCGAAAGAGCAGGAAATTCCGGATGGAACCAACGCGAACAGCGTTCTGCGGCAAGCAGTGCCGCCGCCGCGTCACTCGAGCCGCCGCCCAAACCCGCTTCCATTGGAATCCGTTTCGTCAGATGGATCGTCCACGCCGCATTCCATCCCACATGTTGACCATATCGGCGAATGGCTCGCACGATCAAATTTCGCTCATCACAGGGAAGCGTCGCTTCGGATGATTCCAATCGAATCGGTGGTAGTTCCGCACTCGGCCGCGTCGCATTGGTCCCAAAACTTTCTACCGTTCCCAGCTTTTCGGTGGTTTCCTGCCTTGCTGCCGTTTCGTCCACACTCCGGTGGGCGGCCGGAACGTGGGCGTGAAACGCCAGCTCGTCCTCTAGGGAAATGGGTACGACGAGCGAGTCAATTTCGTGGTAGCCATCTGCGCGATGGTGACACACTTCGAAAAAAAGATTCAGCTTTGCCGGGGCACAAAATGTCACATCCATGGAGATTTTCCTTACGATTGCGGTGGATGGCGTTTTTTCCACCAATCGACGATTCGTTGCCACCTGCCCGGTTCGACCAGTGTCGGGTCTATCGGTGGCGTAGCGGTCTCCTGATGCAAAAGATCCGTTAAAATCTGGCTCACCTGTTTTTTCCCGACCATCTGCGGTGGAAGCGGCGGCGGAAGTAGAAACGCGAACGATTCAAACGTTGTGTCTGACGATTGCGACGCGGAATGGGTACCCGTCGAAGTGGAATCCGAGGAGCCTGACCTGACCGTCACAGGCACTGTACCGGAAGTGTCCGGTCCGATCGTCATGCCGGATGCGATGGTTTGGGGGACTGATGTGGCGGCTTCTGGGGCTTCGGTAGCTGGTGTCACGGAAGTAACACTCTGAGGAGACTTCGAAGGGACCGCGGAACGTTCCGTATCGGCGAAATTGTCACGTATTTCTTGCGTTGGGACGAGCGAACCGTCTTCCGCCGTCGGATTTAAGGGGACGGCAATCTCGATGGACGCCATTGATGAGTCCTCCGAACTCGACTCACGAAGCATTGTTTCGAAACTGCTTCCGAAAAATTCTTCCGTATCGAACATTTCCGAATCGTATCGCAATGCAAGCGTATGGAGTTCCGTCTCGACTTCTTCCAGTGTACCGCGTTTGAGCGGATCGCGTTCGAGCAGTCGCGCGATGAGCTGTTCCAATAGTGGTGGCATCTCTGGACGCCACTGCGAAACGGGACTCGCCGTCTCCGTTTGACGTCGCAACAATTTTTCCTGCCACGAACCACCCGAAAAGGGAGGATGACCACACAGCATAAAATAGAACAACGCTCCTAACGCATAAAGATCCGCTGCGGGCAGCAATTCTAACGCTTCTGCCGATTCGGACGCGGTGTTCTTTTTTTCGTAAAGAGAGCGTTCTTTGGGTAATCTTGCCCGTTCTGGCGCAAGATAGTCAAATGAGCCAATCTGCGTAAAAAAAGTCGGGGTGAGCGGCGGATCGGGTTGGCTTCCGTCCATATCGGGCAAAATCTGCGAGTCGAGCGAATCGTCGCGAAACATATCGCCCGTTTCCGCGTAGCCGTAGCGCGGCGATTCCGCTTCTTCAGCTGGAACACGAAACCGTGAAACGCCCAAATCAATGATCTTCAATCGATTATGGAGTTCATCCTGTTCTCCTCGCACCATGATATTTGCCGGTTTGAGATCACCATGGACCAATCCCATGGAATGTAGACCATTCAAACCGCAAGTAATTTGCCTTGTGAAATCGAGAAAATCATGCGTCGAAAGTGGCCCTTTTGCCTCAATGTATTGCTGCAAATCACATCCATCGACGTACTCCAGTACCAACGAGTAGCGATTTCCCACTTGGATCAGATCGTACATTTCCGCAAGATTCGGATGCTGAATCTGTATCAGAAGTTTGGCCTCGTGGAGTAAACGACGCAATAGGACTGGGTCGTCGGAACACTCACGTCGGATCAGTTTGAGCGACGCGAGCCGGTCCATATATTGGTGTCGTGCGAGAAACACACGTCCGGTCGCTCCTTCGCCTAGAAAATCGAGTAGTAAATAATTACCCACCGTAAAATGTTTCAGGCCGGCGAAAAGTTGCTGCGTTTGCCACACATTCAAAATACCATATTCCAACCACAGCTTGATCAACGATTCGCGATCATACGCCTGCTCCGCCGCTTGGCACGCAAGCTCCAACTCCGCGTCGACAAGCCAACCGGTTTCTGCAAGTGTCTCGATCAATTCGTGTGAATCGTAACTCATGGATTGTCTGGTGGTTTAAGTGGTCGGGCCGAGGGTAATCGTCAGCACATCTGATTTTTGTGGGGGAACATATTGCGGTGCGTATGCGTTCAAACGTTCCGCTGTGAGCGATTCGACCGTCGCGAGAATCTCCGCTTGGGGCCGTACTCGACCGAAATGATACCAATCGGCCACCAGTGCCGCGGCATGCGATGCGCTCGACTCCTGCTGCATGATCAACGTGGCTTTCGAACGCGTCTTTAACCGTTGAACCTCTTCCGCCGTCACCGGGCCGCCTACCGTCTGTAAATTCTCTACCTTCTGTAAATCACCAGACGGTTGGTCGCCTGCCAAGCTCCGAATCTGGTCCAGCAGCGTCGGCAACGCTTCGTTTAATCGTTCGGGGGATGTGCCGAGTTGGCAAAACACACGCCCATCTTGCCGTGTGTGGATTTGCGTTGCCCAGACCGAATAACACAAACCCTGACGTTCACGCAATGCCGTGAAAAGCCGCGAACTCATCCCGCCGCTGAGAATATTGGTCAATCCCCAGGCGAGCGGGTAGTCAGGATG
>JAQVKF010000017.1 GCA_028694795.1 Thermoguttaceae bacterium
CATATTCAGGTGTAACGGAACCGGTTTCACACAACAATTTCACCCACGCGTTGTGGGTCTTGCGATCAATCCCGAACACCGCCTTGAGCTGTTTGAATGTAGCACCACCCTCTTTGAAAGCGATGGCCCGTTTTCTAAATTTCTTGTCGTATTTCATAGAACTAGTATCGGATGTTCAAAGGATAAACTTAAATTAAATGACTATAGCAGAAGTAGCACACGTAAACTCGCTATGTGAAGTGATAGTACCAACGACTAGGGTGTCACATATAATCACATAATAAAAACCGATAGCAAAGAACGAAATGACCGCAATTGGAGTGGTTGATGTCGGTTGATATTGAAGTTTGTGCGTCTAGTAAAAAGTTTTGGAAGGGGAATCTGAGGGGAAACTTTTTGCAAAAAGGTTCCTCTCATGGGTTCTTCGTCTCAAAAGAGTTTGACGAAAAAGCATTTTCTACGAAAATGCTCACCCTTTTTACCTGACATTGGTGCTGCCGTCGCTCCGATGGGGGTGCCAACTTGCGTGAACACACCCTAGTAAAAAGTCCAATAGCCGAATGATCAATGGAACGGATTACTCCGATTCGCTCGGCTGTTCCATTTGGTGAAGATAGGCCGCCAACTGTGCCTCTACATCCAAGATATTTTGCCACTGAAAAGCGAAATAAGGATGAGGTGGCACCGCGGCCATAAGCACCGAAGATTCGGTCGAAACGGACAACGGTTGGACGTCATTCGGCTCATATGGGGCCGCGACAACGTTTTGGACAGATCGCCCGTTGGCAGGTGGAAGCGGTACGGACGGTAATGGCGGTACGACAGAGGCCACGGATGCGGCAAGCGGTGAAACACTCGGCGAAGACACTCTTTTTTCAGACGCGATGGAGGCTTCTCGTGCATGTTCGCACTCGCGCATCTCCAAAGCGGCATGATCTCTTCCGAACGCCATCTTCGGCATGGTCGCCTTCGTCTGGCCCATCAACGACGTGATCTGCCGCTCACCGAGCATAGTATCCTGAAATTTTCGCAGCTTTAGATAAAGATATTGGAGCAATTCACTCATTTGTGCCATCTGACACGGAGACAAACCAGTCGGCAAACAAGGCGGACGATTCTGAAACAATTCTCGATGGCGGGCTTCGTTCGTGAGTAAAGCAGAAAAGAATTGCTGATCGGACAAACCCGATTGCAGCAACGGGTTTTCGCCAAGCGATTCCGCCGCCAGAATCTCGTCCGGAGGAAATTCACCGGAATCACACTGTTGTAATTCCGCTTCCAATTGCTTGTGAGGATGGTTCAACACATTTTGTGTGGACTGTTCGGAACCATCGGCAATAAATTTTTCCAACGCGTCATGTTTCCTAGTGATTCCGAGGAGCCGAGACATAATTTCGACGCGTGTACCGACCAACATCGTGGTATTGCCCAGCGTGACGAGATCGCCAGGGCGTAAAATCCATTGCCGCACTGGCTCGCCATTGACCCGCGTACCATTCGTGCTGTCGCAATCGGCTAATAAAACAACCCCTTCGTCTTCCTGTATCTTCAAGTGACAACGGCTCACCAGCAGATCGTTCAGTTGGATTCCGTTTCCTGACTCACGGCCGATGGTCAAGGGCGTACGACGTACATGGACCTGGCCACGATCAGTTCCACTCAGGATGCGAAATGTTAATTTTACCATCGTTTTACCCGAATATTATCTTGGTACCACTTGACGTGGGGTTCACGACCGCAACTTTAAGAAAGACACATACGGACGCAGCATAATTCGCTTTTATTGTACGCAGAAGAGGCCCCTCTGTCTCCATAAATCTTGTATTTTTTATTAAAATTTTTTTACAATAGGAAGACACCCAATCGCACAACACGGTGAATACGGCATGCCATCCAAAAGTTATCCCCAACAGGGCGCGTGGATGCCGCGAGGTGTCATATTTTCGGCTACCGATGTTTCGTTACCTCTTCGTCTCTTGACGTTCCAATAGGCGTATTTCCAACCAACATTGCATTCTTATCGTCTACATTCTTTCACACCCAAACGTTTCCAAAAAAGGTGCATTCTGCGGCTCTTGTATTCATTTATTCCATTTCGTACAATCAATAGTGTCTCTTTATTCACTCGGATATAAAAATACACTTTTTGACACTTTTATAACTGTTTTTACAATGAAAATCATCGTGTTTTACCTGATTTTTCATGAGTATGCATATCCGTTACAACGCCTTTCCATGTATCGGAGAACATTATGATGTCTATTTGTCCACAATGCGGTACGGAACAAAGGGATATTCTCCGCTGTGATGTCTGTGGATGCTCGTTGACATTGCAACAAGAAGACCATCGTACCTCTAGTCCATTACATTGGAGCGATTCGTCGCCGGATATTTCCTCTCCATTCAGCGGGAAATTTTCCATCGGCCCCAAACATGCGGTTCGGAAAAAAACACCGCCTTATCTAAGAAAGATACGGAAGGTTTTGTCCTTAAAATGGGCTGATTCATCCGCAGACTTTTTTACAGCTATTTTACTGATTTTCCATCGGAACAGAAAGTTCGTCGGGGGTATTGCCATCAGTATCATGATCTTGGCGACATTCTCGGTGGTTTCCACAGTATATCCCGACATGATCCCCAATATACGTTCATCCGAATCTTTTCCCCAATGCTGGACATGTCCGTCAGGAATGGAATTTCGGCGGATTCCCGTCGGATCCTTCGTCATGGGCTCGCCGGAATCGGAAGAAAATCGTGACGATGAAACGCCGCACTATGTCACATTGACGCAGCCATTTTATATAGGACTTTATGAGGTAACACAAAAAGAGTGGGAATCGGTGATGAATCAAAATTTATCAACCATTTTTGGTGACAAGTATCCTGTAGAACAGGTCAGCTGGAATGATTGCCGCGAGTTTGTCAAGGCACTAAATACTCGCTATCGATCGAAACTAGACAGTCAGTTTGGACCGGGTTGGGAATTTGCCTTACCGACGGAAGCGCAGTGGGAATATGCGTGCCGAGCCGGCACAACGGGGCCCTACGCGGGAGACCTCGACACAATGGCATGGTATGGAGATAATACATTGAGTTCTCGTCCCATCGGGCAAAAAGCACCCAACGCGTGGGGGCTATACGATATGCATGGGAACGTCTGTGAGTGGTGTCAGGATTGGCGAGACACTTATCCGTCGGACGGGGTATCCGATCCAACGGGACCGGATTCTGGTTCGTCTCGTGTCATTCGTGGTGGCAGTTGGAATAGTCACGCGTGGGGCTGCCGTTCAGCTCGCAGACGCCACAGTCATCCGGCATATCGATACGACAGCGTGGGATTACGCCTCGTGATTCGCCCCATGGCTCAGCACGATCCATCGCAGGCGGACCACGATGAAAGGCCATGAAATGGCGAGTCATAAAATCGCGGGAGCGAACCCATCATTCTGCCATCAGGTCTGTCATCAACAGCCCACGGTTCCCAGCCCCATTCTCCTCAGAAAACGCATCACAGATTTTTGGCTGTCCTCTTCCATTTCAGAGATGGCTATTGAACTTGCAATCCATTAAAATCTGTAGCAACGTCCCTCGGCTGAGTCTGTTGCGAGTGGGACAAAGCCCCATAAAAGCAATATTATCGTAAAGGTTATTTAAGCATGAAACAATCGCTCCTTTTTCCCATTTTGTTGAGTTGGACTTTGACCGTAGGATACGCCTCGGAACCGCAGTCATCCATTCCGCTTCCGAACGTGATCGCCACACCGGAACGTATGGCGGAAGAGCGACTTTCGTTCCAAACGCACACCGCGTGGAAGCCGCGGGTCCAATTGAACGCGGATGTCGCGATGGTCTATGGAATTGACGACTCGCTTCCGGAGCGTATCCAAACGTGGCGAGAACGAGGATATCGCGTTCATCTAATGACAGGCGTTTCGTGGGGCGGATACCAAGATTATCTGTATGGCAAATTCGATGGAGAAAACCACGAGGGCGAGGCGCAAATGGATCGGCAAGGCGAACCATTGCGACACAATCCTAACAGCGATGTTTACTACATGTCGCCCGGCGAAAGTTATGGCAAATATCTGGCCGCTGGTGTGTTGCGAGCAATCGACGCTGGTGTCGATGCGGTCTATTTGGAAGAGCCTGAGTTTTGGGTACATTCCGGTTGGGAACCGAATTTCCGAAAGGAATGGAATGCCTTTTATGGTGACGAATGGCTGGCACCGGACAGTTCGCCGGACGCCCAGTATCGGGCTTCGAAGCTGAAATATTATCTGTATCGTCGGACGCTCGCGCAGATCTTTGACGCCGTGCGAGAACACGCGAAACAAACAGGTAAACAGATTCCGTGCTACGTTCCGACACATTCACAGGTGAATTACGCGCAGTGGCGGATCGTCAGTCCGGAAGCGTCGCTATTGGACGTCGGTTGTGATGGTTATATCGCGCAAGTCTGGACAGGTACGGCACGTTCTGCGAATTTTTACCAAGGTCGCGAGGCGGAGCGAACATTTGAAACGGCATATATTGAGTATGGAGCGATGCAAAATTTGGTCCGTGCGAGTGGGCGTCGTGTATGGTATCTGAACGATCCGATTGAGGACAATCCCGACCACACGTGGGCCGATTACCAGAAAAATTGGGAATGCACGTTGACCGCTTCGTTGCTCCAACCGGAGGTCTGGCGATATGAGATTATGCCGTGGCCGGATCGAATTTTTTATGGTCAATATCCCACCGCCTTACCGAAGGAGCTTGAGGGTAACGCGGAAGCTGCGAAACAAGCGGAGAAAATCACCATCCCGACGACTTATGAAACGGAACTGCAGGCGGTGATTTCAGCGTTGGGCGATATGCGGCAACCGGTTTCGGCAACGCGTTGGGAAGTTTCCGGTACACAGGGCATCGGTGTTCTTTTTTCCGATACGATGATGTTCCAACGTGGCGGACCTGGCGCGAGTGACGCCCATCTCGGTTCCCTATACGGCCTAGCTTTACCGCTGATTAAACATGGGATACCGCTTGATTTGGTACAGATCGAAAATGTGACCGAGTCGAACCGGTTTCTCGATCGATACCGCATATTACTGCTAACGTATGAGGGGCAGAAACCACCGAAGCCAGAGTTCCACGCGGCGTTAGCCGATTGGGTTCGACGTGGTGGCGTATTGGTGATGCTCGACGATGACAGCGATCCATTTAATCAGGTTCACGAATGGTGGAATATGGGCGATTTTGCGGATGAACGGGCCTATGCCACACCGCGGCATCATCTGTTTGAACAGCTTGGGTTAGATGCCGAAGTGACAGGCCTCCAGCGAGTGGGAGACGGTTATGTGCGTTATGAGAAACGCTCGCCCGCCGCGTTGAGTCGGCAAGAAGATGGTGCGGATCAAGTGCGTCGACTCACGGCGGAAACCGCTCAGCTGGCGGGGATTCCGTGGTCCGAAACCCACACGCTCGCACTGCGTCGTGGTCCCTACCTCGTGGTCGCGACAATGGACGAATCCATCCAGAACGCCGACAATCAACCCGCGTCGCAACGATTCCCAGGGCGATGGATTTCCCTTTTCGATCCGCAATTTCGGATTCAGCAAGATTGGGTAAGCGGGCCAGGAAGCCGCGCGTTACTGCTCGATTTGACCGCGATTCCCGCCGATTACGCTGGCGTATTGGTAGCGGCCTGCCGAGTGCGTTCATCCGATCTGAACGCGACAGAGATGCGATTCAAGACCGATGGCATTGAGGGGTCGGTTGGCATGTTATGTGTCGCCTGTCCGGAAAAACCGTGGGAAGTCTGTGTGGGTGATACGACGATTCCAGAGTGCGATACGACCGTTTTCGAACAGGAACCACCAATCGACACGTCCCGCGTGGTTGCGAGCTACTGCTATTGCGAAGAGAACCATCTTTTGCGAATTCGCTTTTTGAATCGGGCCGATGGCGTCCAGCTACAAGTACGTACCCAAGCGGCAGCGGAATAAGACAATAGGGTCACACAGCGGAGTCAGAGGAATCAAACGAGTGAATCAAGTGGCACCCAAAGGCGGAGTGCCACATACCGATGTGTTGTGATCGATACAGCCGTTAGCGGACGAAATCGGCCTCTAATTCGTAAATTCTCAGTGAGCCGTCCGGATTAGTTTCGGGCGGATCTTTCACGGTAAATCGTCCCCCCACACCGAGTTGACGTGTGGTAAAATTGACAGTGCGACCAGGCGTCATTTTGACGAAAACATGGTGTGTATCTTTCGTATCGACCGCGCAATGTCCGCAACCGTCCGGCTGAGCGGAATTGAGCGTAAAACTTTTGACCACGCTACCTTTGCCGGGTGACATGTAACCGCGCACGAACACCTTACGGTCGCTGAGAATTTTCGAATCTTGAGGCACGATGGATCCAGCATCCTTATCTGTCGGTTGAAGTTGGGCGAATTCGATCGGTTGGTAATCGCTCGGGATCCGATTTTGGTCATGGATATAGGTCGCACCTGCCGCGACGGTGAAAAAAATGGCCGACAGATACCCCGCCGTGATGAGGTTACGGCCCGTATAAACTTCCGGATTACGACGGATCTGTTTCGCTGCCAACCAACCGCAAATGACCGCAAGAATGGGCAATGCGAACATAAAAAATTCACGATAAACAACGCAAACGCCGCTCAACAACCCGAAGACCAACGCCGCAATCGCCAGCGACGAGACCGAGCGGTAAGCGTTAACCTCGTCACCCGTCGCATCCGACATCGTGACACTGCTCTCTTTGTATTTGAACTTTTCCGAAAAACTCATCGCTGCATCCCAAGTTTTAATCATAAACCGATTGCGTGAAGTCCATGGAACTGACGCACCATGGATACGAAAGTGACGGGGGCCCCCTTGAATTGATCTACGCGAATACGCGAGATTCCCGCCATTCGCGATGACACTCTCCCATGGGGCGATCAACCTAAGGATTGCTACGCACGACAACACGGGATGGTTCGGCTGCGGCAACGCGAAGGCCGGAAAGGTTTCTTATTGACGTTGGCGTTACCAATGTCAGATAAAATGACAACCACACCATACGGCCCGACCGCTTCCGCAGCAAGCCGGATGGGAAGTAAAAAGGGTTGCGCGGCGTCGAAGTACGCCGTGTAAAGCCGTAGCGCCAACGTCCGGTAAAAAGCCCATTACAACCACTTGGTATCATGAGAATGCAGGAACGAGTCGATATCCGCGGCAGCGGCCTTCCCCGCGCCCATCGCCAAAATGACCGTTGCGGCACCGGTTACGATATCGCCACCTGCCCACACGGCGGGACGACTTGTCCGTCCGGTTTCGGTGAACGTCCGAATATATCCACGCTGATTCAGTTCCAAACCTGGCGTCGATTGAGCGAGAACCGGGTTCGCGTTCCCACCGATGGCCACGATTGCTAAATCGATATCAATGGTAAATTCGGCGGGCGCCCCATCGGCATTGGTTTTAGGAACCGGGCGACGCCGTCCAGAAGCGTCCGGTTCACCCAACACCATTTCTTGACATCGAGCGGCTTTCAAACGTCCTTTTTCATCACCCAAATATTCCACTGGTGCGGAGAGGAATTTGAAGATAATTCCTTCTTCCATGGCATGGTGTACCTCTTCTCCACGGGCGGGCAGTTCTTCTTGCGAACGGCGATAAATAATGTAGACATTTTCGCCGCCCAATCGTTTCGCCGTACGTGCGGCATCCATCGCCACGTTGCCACCACCGACGACCGCCACGTTTTTCCCCAGCAATACCGGTGTATCGTACTCCGGAAAACGGTACGCTTTCATTAAATTCGAGCGTGTTAGATATTCATTTGCTGAATAGACTCCACCCAGATGTTCGCCAGGAATGTGCATAAACGACGGAAATCCCGCTCCAACACCGATATACACGGCGTCATATTTAGGTTCACCATTCTCGCCATTGAGAATCTCGTCCACCATGATTGACGTACCAACCGCCTGGTTCAGTTCCAATCGAACGCCCAACTGCTGAAGGTAATCGACTTCTTTCTCGACGATCGCTTTCGGAAGTCGAAACTCCGGAATCCCATACATGAGCACGCCGCCCGGACGATGGAACGCCTCAAAAATCGTCACTTCGTACCCGAGTAGCGAGAGGTCGCCCGCCACAGTCAATCCCGACGGTCCCGCACCGATGACCGCGACCCGTTTACCATTAGGAGCCGCTTTGGTTGGAAGATGGATGAGTTGGTGTTCCCGTTCGTAATCCGCCGCAAAACGTTCCAAACGTCCGATACCGACGGGTTCATTTTTTTTGCCCAACACACACATGCTTTCGCACTGTTTTTCTTGCGGACACACACGCCCGCAGACAGCGGGCAGACAGTTCGTTTCCTTAATTTTCTGAGCCGCCTCTGCGAATTTCCCTTCCGCAATCAGCGCGATAAACTCCGGAATTTTCACCGCCACGGGACAGCCGGTACGACACATCGGTTTTTTGCATTGCAAACATCGACGCGATTCCTCGACAGCCATCTCCTCGGTATACCCTTTCGGAACTTCCAGAAAATTATGAATACGCTCCTGTGGAAGTTGTTCCGGCATAGGCGTCTTTTTAGGTGAACGATTCGGATTCAAATTCGGCATGGTTCTTCTCTATATGCTAAGCTCGTTAATATTGCGGAAAAAGTCATCCAGAAGATAACTGTGGTTTCTACTCATCCCCATCCCCACGCAGGCATTTCCTCTGCAGCCTTTGCCAACGGACTTCACCCGTCCCGCAGGGCCCTTCCTCAGGTTCTACTCATCGAATTGCGGATATTCCTCGCAACGTTGATATCTCCCAACATCCATCGACTTCGGTCATTCTCGGATATTCGATTATTCACTGGTTGTATTTCGTCGCAGCGAGGCCACTTGCATCTCATTGCGTACTTTGGAACGCGCAAAATGGCTGATCCGCGCGATCCCGGCGGAACCAATATATCCCGCGTCACTCCCAAGCTGCGCATAATCAATGATCAATTGATTCGCGAGCGTCCGGAACGTCTGACGTTTAGCTTCACTGCGTATGATGGACAGGAAGCGGCGTCCTGTTGCGGTCGAGGTCATTCCGAAGGTCATCGCTCCACCGAGCAACACACAAGCGGGATCAATTGTGTGAAGCAAGCTGACGATTCCCTGCGCAAGCCGTTTGGCCATATTATCAATCAATTCATTACACAGAGCATCACCCGCTTCCGCTTCCTCCGAAATGAGCCGCGGCGAAAGGGTTTCTCCAGCCTCCAACCGCGTGCGTAACGAGGTTTCCGCCCCCTCATCCAACCGTTCACGTGTAATAGTCAGCGTGGCTCTCGCGCCGCAATACGCCTCCAAATGCCCATACATACCACAGCCACACCGTCGCGCGCTGGGCGAAGTATCAATGATCATATGACCACATTCCGCACCGTGCCCGCTGTTTCCTTCGATGATCAGATCGCCAATAATAATTCCCGCGCCAATGCCCGTACCGAGTGTGAGTAACACGAGACTATCGAATTGAGTTCCGTTACCGACCCAAAATTCACCATACGCAGCTGCCGAAGCATCGTTCGCCAGCACGACCGGCATATTGACACGTTCACGGATTTGTTGACGAATAGGAAAATTTTCCCACCCGGGAAAATTGACCGGTACACGCATCGTACCTTCACGAAAATCGAGAATCCCTGGTGCGCCGATCCCCAAAGCCGCCAATTCTGGCGACTGCAGCCCGATCTGTTGGATGGCTGAGGAAACACGTTCCGCGATACGATCCATTACCGCGTCCGGCCCTTGCTCGACACGAGTAGAGATCAGCTCAAAATAGAGCGTACGTCCCATATCGTCAACGATACCGAGCTTGGTGTTGGTGCCACCGAGATCCACTCCGACATAGCAGGGAAATTTGGCTTCATGGCACGGTGTCAAATGATGACTAGGCTGTTGATCCATTGCTATCGACCGCTCTGAGGGTTCATCGGAAATAAAAAAAGGGAAGGATACAGATATAGAACCTGTCACGACATCAGAACAGGCCTCCATTTCCTCCCATTCGATAACGATTACATCCCGCCCAAACCGCGATATTGCGAAGGTAGGAAAAGCGTTTACGTCATTTTACCCGTATCGACAAATCGACACAATGAGGGGCCAAAGCGTAGGTTTTATTTTTGGAGGGAATGGCTATAATCTTTGTAATGTTTGGAGGAAAGGGCGTTTCGTTTTCCGAATGAATCGCAACAAGTCCTCCACGCGAAGGAGTTTTGCCACATCTGCTTCCGAGGATCATCCATTGCACGCAACATCGCGGCTGACGTGTTGCGGACATCTGATGCTGGATGGATCGAGTTTTGGACGATTCAGATCTCGGTTGGAAATGGGGCCATTTGAAAAAATGTGATCGATTCGAATTGAGTCAAGCGATTTTCCAGCGAGGTATTGCGTCCAACGAAACTTTCGTGGCTGTAAAGATTCAAACTCCAAAAACGATATTGTATCTTCACCTGTTTCCTCGATAAAGAAGTGGGCTTCCATGGATCAAACATTACCGTCCTCTCATCAACCTAGCGAAAAACCGGCTCCACCGGAGCATATCCAACGTTTTGAAACATCTTCCGGAGCGAGAATTTACCGCATTTGCTGTGAGGTCATCCCACATTACCAAGGTTTTGTACATCTTGCGCTAGGCGATTTTCCATCAACGCTTTTCGACACGGGCAGTGGAGATTCAGCGTCACGTCGCGATCTTTACGAAGGTTTGGAATTGGTTTCGTCACGTTATGGTGAATCGTTTCAGGTGGAAAATCTCCAGCGTATTTGGCTAACACATACGCATCACGATCATATTGGTGCGACAGCGGAATTGGTGGCAAAAAGCGGAGCGAGGGTTGGGGTTCATCCATATGATTCGCGTTTAGTGGTGGTTTGGGACGAGAATGCGCACTTGACCAGACGTGTCACAACGTCCATTATCTCAGAGGCGGGAGTAGAACCGTCGCGTCAACGTGAACTGGTCGAAGCGTTTGCAATGCGTCCACATATGATCGGTTCCGCTCCGCGCGTGGACGAGTTTTTACGGGATGGTGATCAGATGGGTCCGTTCACGATTTACCACGTTCCAGGCCATTCGCCTGGGCATTTGCTGTTTGAGCTGGACGGTTGGGTGATTGGTGGCGACCACCTGCTTTCGCGTACGGTGAGCCAACTTTGGCCGGAGCGAATGCAGCCGTTTACGGGCGTGGCTCACGCACTTGCGTCGATCAATCGTTTGCTGACGTTACCGAGAATGCAAACCATGCTAACGGGACATGAGGAAGTGATCACTAACATTCCGGAGCGCACACGCGCGGTATTGGAGACACATCATCGTCGGAACCGTCGGTTATTACAGATGGTTCAACATGCGGATCATCCGGTAACGGCATCCGAGTTATCAGATCGTATTTATACGCATCGCAATGGGTTCTTTGGATTTTTGGCGGTAACAGACGTAGTCGCACGTTTGGAATATTTAATGCTGCAAGGTTTAATCGGGGTAGCGAACTCGGAAGAAATTTCGCAAAACGCGGCGGCGGGGATCTCGACCGCGACCCATTATTATCCGTTACCAGTCACAATGATCCCAAACACAGAGATTTAACGCGACTCTTTCACAGTCGGCACTTCTTTTACGACCGGCACTCTTCTTCTACAGTCGGTCGTTCTACAGCCTACCACGAGAACTTCTGTGGTCATCCGATCGATACGATTTCGATATCGACCGGACGATATCATCCTGATACAACCCCTGTGTCAAAATCGACACCTTGCCATATTCTCTGAATATGCATCCAGAGTAAAAAACAACAGAAATCGAAAACTTACTCAGCGGCCTTTTTAACGGTTTTCTTGGTGGTTTTTTTGCACGCTTTTTTACAAACTTTTTTGGCGGCTTTCTTGACAGCAACTTTCTTGACGGCGGTTTTTTTGACGGCTACGGGCTTCGCCGTATCAATCTTTGCAACGGCGGCTTTCTTAGCGGTTTTTTTAACAGCCGCTTTTTTGACGGCTTTTTCCGGCGCGACCGCATCGTTTTTTTCAACGGTCGTCGCTTGGTCTGCAGCCTCTTCGCACACCTTCTTTACGGCCTTTTTGCAGGCTCTTTTGCAAACTTTTTTCGTCGCGGCCGTCGCTGGTGCTGCTGTTTTCTTTGCCATACTCTAACTCCTCAAAGGAATGTTTTGTCAGCATCTCATGTTTAACCATGGATCATAAAGATGCTTTTGTGATGATATGATATACAGTATCTATACCCACCAGAAAAAGAGGGATAAATATTGCTTCGGAGGGCGAGCATCCACTGGAAGCCCACGTGATTCGGAGCAAATAAGTGTATACGAAGCGTTTTATCAACACTTTCATACAATGTGGTTACAATACCACAACACCCCAAAATTGACAAGGGAATTTTATACATGGGAACCAAAAATTTTTAGTTTTTTCGGTCAAAACGAAGCTTCGTCTCCCGTTCGCGCATATCCACTGGTATGATAACTTGGAAATATCCATCTAAGACGACCATTCATCCATTTCATATGATGATAAAACAGGTGGAATTTTCCCTAATGATTTTTGAAAATCGCAAGACAATACCCGAGTGAATTGGGCTATTCATCGCCTAGAACTATGAAATGGACACATCCAAAACGAGGCTGACACGCATCGCTCGCTTAAACAATCCAACGACAACCGTACGGGGACGCAAAACCGCGATGCCGCTTGCTCACGTTTTCGACGGCACATCCGCCGACAACGGTATTGGCATTTGACCTTTTCACGCCATATTTCCCCTAGCCGGCAGCCTTTCCGTTGCCGGCCAGGTTGGAGTAGAAAATCGAGAACCATGACTACTACCGCACGAAATACCACTATTAGTGGATACGCTGACCAGGTTTTGCGCCGGAGTCTGGCGAGAGCACGAACAAATCGGAGCCGCCTGTGCCTGCACATAAGACCATGCCTTCACTCGTTCCGAATTTCATCTTACGCGGTTCCAAATTGACAACACATAAGACCAATCGGCCGGTCAGACGTTCTGGCGTATAGGCGGCTTTAATTCCGGCAAAGACAGTCTTTTGGACGTCACCGCCAAAACCGAGCGTCAATTTCAACAGTTTACGGGCTTCGGGGATTTCTTCCACCCGCAGTACTTCCGCCACTCGCAGATCAACGGCCCCAAATTGGTCGATATTGATCCGTTCTTCCACAAAAGGTTCTGCGGTCAACGCTTCAGAGACGGTGTTTGCAGTGGTTTTCGCGGCTTCGTCCGTCGACGTGCCAGAGGTCTGTGGAACTACGTTTTCTTCTTTACCAGCTTCGATCATGGCTTCTACCTGTTCTTTCTTTACACGTACCATTAAATGTTCAAAAGTGTTGACGGGGGTGCCGATCAACGGCGTTTGGGCTTGTTCCCACGCATGAATCGGTTCGCCCAACAACTCGCCAACCTTCGTCGCCAGTTCGGGAAGTACCGGAGCGAGATAAATCACGATCTGACGAAAGAGATTGAGACCTACGGTGCAAATATCCTGTACTTTTTTGGCATTCGCTGGATCTTTCACCAGTGTCCATGGAGCTTGTTGATCAATGTACAGATTGGCACGATCGGCCGCTGTCATCACCAACCGCATCGCGCGATTGAAATCACCATCTTCCATGGTATTGGCTATTTGTTCACTATCTTTCGCGGCTTCGGCGAACAGACCTCCATCCTCTGGATAAGTGGATGAAAGACCACATGTTTGAACGAAACGAGCGGTACGGCTAGCCAAATTGACCACTTTTCCGACGAGGTCCGAATTGACTTTCGCGACAAATTCATCCAAGTTCAGGTCTAAGTCATTTGTATTATTTCCAAGTTTTGAGGCGTAATAGTAACGCAAATAGGCCGGATCAAGGTGATCGAGATAGGTGGATGCCTGAACAAATGTACCACGACTTTTCGACATTTTCTCGCCATCGACGGTCAGGAACCCATGAATATGGACCCGGGACGGGAGGGTATATTGAGCGGTGTGGAGCATCGCGGGCCAAAACAGCGTATGGAAGTAGGTAATATCCTTTCCGATAAAGTGGTGTATTTCTGTATCGGAATTTTTCCACCAAGATTCAAAGCTCTGTCTGGTACGTTTGCACCAAGCAAGTGTGGTACCGACGTAACCGATCGGCGCGTCGTACCAGACATACCAATAGTGCCCCGGAAAGTCGGGGATTTCGAAGCCGAAATATGGCGCAGGGCGTGAAATATCCCAATCCCGAAGCGGTTCGTTGAGGAAGAAATTTTTGAGATATTCAGCAACGGACGGCTGCAAATGCGTTCCCGCCTGTGTCCACTCGTTCAAAAATCCGTGTAATTTTTCGAGTTGGAAGAAGAGATGTTTTTCGGTACGAAGTTCAGGCGTTGCGCCGGAGAGCGTACTATGTGGATTCACTAAATCTTTTGGAGTATACGTTTTTCCACATTTTTCGCAGGAATCGCCGTATTGATCTTCCGCTTTACAAAACGGACAGGTTCCTTTGACGAAGCGATCGGCCAAAAACGTACCCGCGATCGGATCGAAAAGTTGCTCGACTTCCTTTTCAGCGATAAGGTTCGCCGCTCGTGCGAACTTCCAGATATCGTGACAAATCTCACGATTTTCGTCGCTGTTTGTACTTCCATACTCATCAAAAGCGATTTGAAACCGGTTAAAATCAGAGAGGTGCGACTTACGCATCCGGGCGATTACATCGGATTCATCGCAATTTTCCTTGCGAGCGCGGATCATGATCGCCGTACCATGTGTGTCATCCGCACAGATGTACACACATTCATTACCGCGTAATTTTTGAAAGCGAACCCACATATCCGTTTGCAAATACTCGACCAAGTGTCCGAGGTGAATATGTCCATTCGCGTAAGGTAGCGCGCTGGTCACGAGAATACGACGACTCATTAAATTTCTCCTATCATCGAATTTGGCATGAGACTTCGAACGAATATAGTAAACACATGTACATCGCATCTGGCGGTAATGCGCCGCTGCGTGTTCATGTTACCGCACGGTTACTCATGGTCCGCCACGGTCACTTCGTTCCCGGTCCTCACTAGGGCGTGTTCACATAAATTGCACCTCCATCGGAGCGACCGGCTGTACCAGCGTCAGGTGAAAAGGGTGAACCGACGAATGCCGGAAACGGAGTGACCGCATCGTCGGAAGTACTTCACCGAGTTGGCTGTGCCAACGTCAGGTAAAAAACCATACGATCCGCTGGCAACGCCGCGAACTAAGAGTGCAGTAAAAAGTGATAAAGCAATCGCCACCCTTCAGGAAATTGCAGCGTGGAGTTCGCCGCAGTCGCCTCGCTATAGGCGATTGAGCTGTCCGATTGAATACCGGTACCGCACATAGTGAACGGAATATCACCATGAGCGTGCGTTTTAGTCCGAATCGGAGTCAGATGGTCTGGTTGGACCAGGATCCGATAACTGTCGGCATATTTCTGGCGTAAAGCGTCGTGGACGGGTCGGACGATCAATTCGTCAATTTTCTCCAACGATTCGATTTTTCCATGTAAATTACCCTGATGAGATGTTTCGTCAGGAGCTTCAACATGGATGCAAACGACATCAACTTCACGCAGCGCGTCGATCGCAGCCTGCCCCTTACCCACGAAATTTGTGTCCAAATATCCAGTGACGTTTGGCACCTCGACCCGTCGCCATCCGATCAATTCGGCAATCCCTCGCAGTAGATCAACCGCCGTGATCATCGCCCCCGTCAACCCATGCAATTGTGCGAACGGTTTCAAAATCGGCGAACATCCGAGTCCCCAGAGCCAAATGTGCGTCGCGGGTAGTTTGCCTTCCGCGAGCCGTTTTACATTCACCGGATGGTTCGCCAGGATTTCACCACTCGCTTCCATCATCTGACAAACCATGTCGCACCCCGCGCCGCGTGGATAGGAATCAAGAATGGTTTGGTCCATCCGATCATGCGGCGGTGTCGCTTGAAACGCCATCGTGAACGAATACGGCGAAGAGGCGTCCGTTCGCAACACAAGCAAATTACGATAGCTCACACCAGGATAAAAGGTTAGTTTACTGTCGTCTAAATGGCAGCGTTTCGGCAACTCGGCGTTAAGTGTTTCGATGATCAGCCGAGCTTCCTCCGTGGAAATATGTCCGGCGGTGAAGTCTCGCATGGCACCATTTTGAATGCAGACAAGATTGCAGCGTAAAGCCCAATCATCAGAACCGAGCGAGATTCCCTGAGCGGCGGCCTCAAGCGGAGCGCGACCACGATAAAATTCGACCGGATTATAGCCCAAGACGCTCATGTTTGCCGAATCGGAGCCAACGGGCAGCGATTCTGGCGCATGATTCGCGCGACCGACTACTCCGAGTCGAGCGATCTGGTCCATTGCCGGCGTGCGAGCGACCGCCAGTGGGGTTTGTCCAGAGAGCGATGGAATCGGTTCATCCGCACATCCATCCGGCACAATAATTACGTATTTCATTTTGTCACTATAGACCTTTAAATCTCTCAATTTTGCACACGGAAGTAAGGCGTTGCGTCTCACTTCCAGTTCATTCCCGATCACGCATCCAATACACGCAAGGAGACACATTCGCCACGTACGCAGTGGAAAGCGTTAATCGTGGCAATCGCGTCCGAAACCGCGGCGACATTCGCCTCGTGAGTCATTACGATCAGCGGCACCGTTCGATCCGTCTCGCCAGCCGCCGTTTCTTCACGTTGTAGCACCGAGGCCACCGAAATGCCGCGAGCACCCAATACGGAGGTAATTTGCGACAACACGCCCGGTTGATCCTCTACCTGGAAATGCAGGTAAAAACGCCCACTTGAAAGCGTTGGATCTCGCAACGGTACCGCACCGGTCACCCCATCGGGCCACAGATTCAGCGCATCGAATGTAATTCGAGCACGTCCAAGAATCGTATCGATCACGTCGGCGGTCACGGCGGAAGCGGTGGGCATCTGTCCAGCACCTTTGCCGTAGAACAGGACGGGACCGACGGCATCCCCGATCACATGGACCGCATTGAACGCTTCTGAAATATGAGCCAGAGGCATTCCACGACGCAGTAGCGTCGGAGCGACGAGGAGTTCCAATCCGTTGTCGTACAATCGCGCCGAGGCGATCAGCCGAATCGTGTAACCCAATTCTCGAGCACATCGAATATCGGCAACATCAACTGTATTGATTCCGACGCGAGGAATCGTTTGCCAATCAATTTTCGCACCAAACGCCAATTGAGCGAGAATCGCCAGTTTTTGTGCCGCGTCCGAGGCACTGACATCCATGGAGGGATTCGCTTCGGCATATCCCAAACGCTGAGCGTCGGCCAATGCGTCGGCATACGCCGCGTCACGCTCTTCCATCGCGGAGAGAATATAATTACACGTACCGTTCAAGATTCCGCGAATCGACAGAATCTGATTCGCGGCCAAGTTCTGTCCGATTCCCGCGATGATGGGGATTCCGCCACCGACGGAGGCCTCAAAGGCGATCGTCTGCCCATATTTCCGAGCCGCGGCGAATAGTTCCGGTCCATGGGTGGCCAAAAGTGCTTTATTGGCGGTCACGACACTTTTACCACTCGCTAAGGCGCGTAACACAAAGGTGCGAGCGGGTTCTGTGCCGCCGAACAATTCAATCACGATGGAAATGGAAGGATCATTAAAAACCGTTTCGATATCGCTGGTTAAGACACCATCCGGCACAGCAACGCCACGATCACGAGTCAAGTCCATATCGACGATCTTAGCAAGCGTGACCGGTCGCCCGACACGTTGGGCAATCCGAGCGTTTTGTTCGATCAGAAGTTTCGCTACTCCGGAACCAATCGTTCCAAACCCCAGCAGCGCGATTTTCGCGGTTTCCATGATCCTCTTTCCTTATACCAAAAATATTTCGATGCCGCACTCATTATAAAGTATACCGATTCCCTGAGAAATTGGCAGTAGCGAGTTCCGATTTTTGTGAAAATCACCATCCTGTAAACACATTGATCAAACGGTGCGAGCCGCCACGAGCGGCAATCATCACCGCCACCGTGGACGCTCCCACGTTTATCGCACCTCGAACCTTGATCCGTTCGTTATTTGTCCGGGGGAATTGCTACGGAGATTAGAATCAGACATAATGGGGTTGTATTCTTTTTTCAGGAAAGAGAATCCTTTCGAGCCCCGTGATATTGCGTTGATTTCCCACCCGCGATGATAAGGCGATACCAATGACCACCGCTCCCGCTGATTCCGAAAAATCCAATATTCAAACAAATTTCCACGTCGTATCCACCTCCGCCCAACCGTCGCCATGCTCGGTAGAGGCCACCATAACCGTTGAACCATCAGCGGCGGTTCCATCGGCCACGGCGCCCACGGTACAATCTTCGAATGAGGCGGTGATACCGAAGAGACGCTCACGACGAACTCGCTGGATGATGTGGATGAAACTGGCGATCATGTTGTTGATTGCGGGCGGTTTGTACTTAGCGGTGCGTAAATCGCTGCATTTGCTCGACGAGAACGACCACGGTTGGAATTTTCAACCGTGGTGGCTCATAAGCGCGACGTTTGTTTATACGTTATCTCTTTTTCCATCGGGTCTGTTTTATTGGCTCGGTATGCGAGGTTTAGGCCAACATCCATCACTTTATCGGTCAGTTCGTTCCTATTACATTGGTCATTTGGGCAAATATGTGCCGGGCAAGGCGATGGTTCCAGTACTGCGGGCGGCACTGGTTTGCGGTCCACGGGTAACGACGGCAGCGGCGGTCGCGGCGGTCTTTCTCGAAACGCTCACCTGGATTGCGTCTGGGGCGTTTTGGGGTGTTGCTTACCTGATTATCGCCTATCGCAGTGCCTGGCAAACGCAGCCATGGCTTCTTTTCGCGGCGGTGGGCGTGGTGGTCGGAGCGGCTCTACCCACGCTACCGCCGGTATTTCGATTCGCACTGACCCTATTGCAAAAATGTTTTCCACGAAAAGCGGAATCGCTATCGAGTTTGAAGCGGCTTAATTTTCGAACGCTCGGACTCGGATGGATTTGCAGCTCGGTCGTTTGGTGGGGAATGGGGGCCGCGTATTGGTTAGTATTGCGATCAATGAACGTTGGGATTGATTATTTCCCCATATCGACCTTGCCATTTTGTATGATGACCATCTCGTTAGCCATTTCGATTAGTTTCCTGATTTTGCCGCTTCCAGGCGGATTAGGATTACGAGAAACGGTCATTTACGCTTTAATGACGACGGTCTTTTTCGCGGGAACGACGGAACCGGAGATTGCGCGTTCGATTGCCGCATTGTCCGCCGTCCTCTTTCGCTTGATTTCACTTGGTGGTGAAGTGGGCGTTTCGGTGATTTTGTACCTCATTCGCCCACCCCGAGAGACAATGGACGAAACCATTCGGTAGTATAAATTTGCCGCTGCATTTCCCGGCTGTCCACCACCTAGAGGTGTCGCATTCGTGAGCCAATACCGAAGCCGTCCGTATTCACCGGCGCATAAAATGATTTACGAGCCATCCGTGTTGCCATATTAAAACAAGGAGTCATACGATGCAAGAACACGAAATCCTTCATTCTGGCTGCATTTGTAATGCTATGCCACGTCGTCATTTCCTCACAACGGGTTGCGCCGTGTGCGCAACAGGTGGGCTTTTGGCCACCTTATGCCAAAACACACCCACCGTCTCGGCCAATGCCGCTTCCCAAAAAACGAATGCGATGAGGATCCGTATTTTCTTCGCGTTGCACTCCCCAGTGCAGGAACAACCCGATTGGCCGAACCTAGGATTCGATTTTCGACCGGTCATCTCCCGTGTTGTCGAACAACTCAATGCGGCGTGTAACGATATCGAATTCATCCCCAGCATGGTCAACGGGGCCCAAGCGACCGAGCAGATTCTCACGGAAGATGCCGAGCTCGACGGAACCGACCATGCGATCCAAGGATATTTCGTGATGCAGCTGAACTGCTGGAATCAATGTGTACAATCGTGTGTCGCGACACAAAAACCTGTTTTATATGTCGATTTTCAATTCGCGGGTAGCGGTGGTTTTCTCGTCTATACCGCTGGACTCTTACGTGCGGAGGCCAAAAACTTCGGATTTATCGGTTCATCCAAATTTGAAGATGTGATCCTCGCCGCCCAATGTTTTAAGACTATTACGGCGCCAAATGAATTCGCCGAGGCCGTCGCAAAAGTTCGAAAAGAACGTACCCCTTTATTCAAACTCGCGGTCAAGGAAGATCCTGTGGATTGCTTGCCGATCCCGGAACTACTCGAAAAAATCAGAGGGCTTAAACTGATCGCCATCGGTGGAATGATGGGTGGAAACCTCGTCGAATCCACAAAATCGGAACTCGGTATTGATGTGCTAGCGATGGATTATCAGGAAATCAACGCCCTATGGGAAAAGGCGGATCGCAACGAGGCGGCGGAAATCGTTCAAAAATGGAAAAGTCCGAACACCGTAATCAGCGATGATGTTTCGGATGAAACACTTGAACGCTCCGCTCGCATGGCCATCGCGATGCGGCAAATGCTCGAAAAATATGGCGCGCAGGGCATTACAATGAACTGTCTGGGCGGCTTCTACGGTAAACAGATTCAAGCCTATCCATGTCTCGGTTTTCATGAAATTTTGAACACTGGGAAGGTCGGAGCGTGTGAATGCGATATACGTTCTTCCATAACGATGCTCGTCATGTCCGCGCTCACGCAAGGTCGTCCGGGCTATATCAGCGATCCGATTATCGATACGGCGAAAAATCAGATCGTCTACGCCCATTGCGTTTCGTCCAACAAAGTTTTTGGTCCGAATGGTCCATCGAATCCAATGGAAATTCTCACTCACTCAGAAGATCGTGCGGGTGCGTCGGTACGTTCGATTGTGCCGGTCAATGGCATGCTGACCACAACGGTCGAATTTTCTCCCGATCGAAAAGAACTCCTATTCCATCAGGCCATCGCCGTCGAAAATGATCCGGACGATCGTGCGTGTCGTACCAAAATCGGCGCGGTACCGCTCGGAAATATCGAAAAACTTTACACACAATGGGACCATTACGGCTGGCATCGCGTGACCTATTATGGCGATCTGAAGGCCGAAGTCTTTGCGATTGCCGACGCTCTTGGTTGGACAGTCTGTGAAGAAGCGTAATCACACTAAAAGGAGAAAAAATATGTACAAATATTTAGCTATGTTGGGCTTGATTGTCGCCTTCATTTCAGCGAATTGGGTTCATCCAACCATCACGTACGCTCAAGAAGCTCCGGCAACGAGTGAATCATCGGCGGCATGGTCCATCTTGCCCGATGGGATTTTCGGTTTGGATCCGATTCCCAATGCCGACTCGGCCTCACCCGCATACCGTTATCGGATATCGTACCAAATTCCCGGAGCGGCCAGTACCCATTGGAACATCCAAACGGTACCGCTTTTGGACCATGAAAAAAAGCAAGTAACAAATATACAAGTATTCGGAAATACACCCATGATCCAATGGGCATCACCTGTAGAAGGAAGTGATCCGGCATTGACTTCGATTGACGTGGGATTTGGCGGGAAACCGATCGTCTATGAGATTAAAGTCGAAAAGCATGGAAAATACCAACTGATTCTTGGTGTTTGTGAAGGACATCATCAGCAGCCTGCACAGCGAATACTTCAATTCAGCATCGACGGCCAAAAAATCCGAACACTCGACACAATGCGTGACGGACGCAATGTTCCCATTTATGAAACGTTCGATGTGGAAGATGCAGACGGTGACGGCATCATCCGCCTCGAAGTGGGAACGATCCAGGAAAGCATTGATCGCAATAGTATTCTCAATGTATTATGGCTATTGCCGCAGGAAGCGAATAAGACGATTTCGCGGGAATCGCTGCTTGCTGGAAAAGTGGATGGAGCAATCATCCATCACAATGCCTCGACACGTTCGCAGAATCCTCTCCGTGTACAAATGACTCTGACCGTGGAGGCACCGAAGTCGCATGATCTGACCATCGCTCCGATTTTTTCCATTGAAACCAACGATTCTGCTAGTGTCGTTCGTGAACGTCCTAACCGATATACCATTGGTAACGATTTCCAATGGACACTCGAAGGCCTTCCGATGCGTCTCAATTCCATCGTCAATCATGAAATTCGTTTTGAATGTGATTCCATGATACTCCCGGCAGGCGAATCGAAAGAATTTTCCATGGAGCTAACCCGTGAAATAGAAGGAACCGATACCAACTAACCGACATCAATTGGTCAGACCACATGGTACTTTTTACCCGACGTTGGTACTGCCAACATCTAACAAGAAACACTCCCGGCCCTTCGGGCGGTCGGGTTGTGGTGATTTTACCTGACGTTGTTACCGCCACATCGCTGGTTTACCTTCCCTATTCCAGTCGGTCGATCCCGGATTGAGGACAACTTATGTGAACGCTCCCTAACTCACGGCGGATTGAAATAGAGCCGAAAAATCGGATATATCGTAAAGTCCATGTCCTTCACAAGTCACACGTTCCCAACTCCCAATCGAAGGAGACCAAAAATGATTCCAACCAAATGACGTATCCCGATGTCTTAGCCCTCGCTGACGGAATATGTAACGAATCTTCCACGTAAATGCACTCGGACCGGTCGCAAGATCCGCTCGGTACAATTTATTGCTCTGTATGCCGACAAACAACAACGTTTCCGCCGCGGCTCCCAAAAACGAAGTCTCATTCTCCGTTCCTTGCAATCGCTGGATCGTATTCCACGGCGGATTTATTACATTACTCCATGTCACACGATGTTCCGTAATCGGAATGACACGAATATAATACGGTCGCTCACTCGGAGTTGCCGAAGCATTCGCCCCACTCCAACCGCTTGTCGGAATTTTGATCGTCTCGGTATCATATCCCAGCTCATAAGTGATTTGCGACCCAGATTCCGTGACCGCAACGTCGGAGACATCGGTTAATTCCTCTTGTGATAACACGCCGTAACACACAATCGCCTTGGCAAAAGAGCCTGGATAAGTGTTCAAATCTTGTGATATTGCGGTAAATCGCCGAACTTCCGGACGATCACCGCTAATCGGTTCCAATCGAAGTTGCGTCGCCACAATCGACGATTTTCCAGGATAAATCGCGGGACCGTTCTCCTGATTCCTACTCGCTAAGCCTAAAACTTCACACGCAAAGGCATCTCGATCACTCCACGGAATCACAAACGTCCGCTCCGCATAAAAACCGTCCGGACCATAATTTTCTATCGGAGAACCAGATAGTTCCGCGAACATGACACTCATATCATACTCCTCTATAGATTTTATGTTCAGATATTTATCTAGCCTTAACCGCTCGTACCAACGCGAATTCCGACCAGGGCGTGTTCACATAAGTTGCACCTTAATCGGAGCGACCGTCTGTACCAGCGTCAGGTAAAAAGTTTCCCCTCAAGCTCCTTTTCCAAAACTTTTTACTAGACGCACAAACTTCAATATCAACCGACATAAACCACCCCGATTGCTATTATTTCGTTCTTGGCTATCGGTTTTATCATGTGATTATATGTGAACACGCCCTAAAAATACGACATTTTTGTCCTTGGCAAAAAGCCATGTACAATAAAATCGCGATGGTCCGTACTCAATCAAAGGAAATGGTTTCTGGGATCACTGCACAAAACTCGAAATCGTTTCTCCAGAACTTGTCGTTCCACCCTCATCGGTGGAAGAAGTCGCTTCATTCGAGGTCGTACCACCTGTCGAATCGCCCGAATCCGCATTCCAACCGGGTGAGGTTCCCAGAATGGCGATATCAAATAAGACGTCGTTGCCATTCGCCGTTAATTTAATTTTTTTCGCCGTCGAATCGACACTCCACCCGGTTCCGAAATTCGCCAACAACAGCGGTGTGCCAGGCTCAATATTCAACGCATCACCAGCTAACGCGAATGGACCTGTCCATGGTGTCAAAACTTCACTACTAATGTTCAAAACACCTGTATTTGAACGATTGTACAGATATAAAAGTTTTACCGCCCCCAATGTAAACGTCACATTACGACCGAAAATCAATTGGGCCAACGAGGTTAGATCATACGTCACGCTCGCATCTTTACAAAGCGTTTGAGATTCTAAATACCACGCAATATCAACATCCGGTAATGTTGATGGAGCCAAACTGTCACGTCGAAAACTAAGTTTCGTCGAATCTGTCACACGACGAGATATACTAGTGTCCATCCACGTCCAACCACACTCCATACGTGTTAAAATATCTAATCGTGTCGCCATAAAATATTTCCTTTATATGCTTCCCTTTGAATTTACGCCGTATATTTGCGATCTTTTCCATGACCAAACCATGCTTGGTCGTGTCTAATCAGGGTCCATAGTTCGACTTTTGAATCCCGCTTTTGCCCAATTGAAAATCTTAATTTTGGATCAATATCACTGATCGACGGGGAACATCGTCAGGAAAAATCCGGTCGTATAAACCACTCCAAGCGTCTAGGGCGTGTTCACATAGAATCACATAGTAAAAACCGATAGCTAAGAATGAAATGACCGCAATCGGTGCGGTTTATGTCGGTTGATATTGAGGTTTATGCGTCTGGTAAAAAGTTTTGGAAGGGGAATTTGAGGGGAAACTTTTTACCTGACGCTGGTACAGATGGTCGCTCCGATTAAGGTGGCAACTTGTGTGAACACACCCTAGATGCCAGGAAATTTCAAGACACGGACTCGCATCGTCATACACCAGACCCAAGTGCCATCACTCTGTTGATTCGAATCGTTTTCCAGTATCTCACTTCGAAGCCATAGTGTCCCTTGCAATCTGCCCGCGGAGTCCGTCACTTGCCACATCGCCGCATCAAACAGTTCACACAACGTGGTAACGAGTTCTGAAGAGCTAAGGTAATGTCGATGGTAAATCTCCAATACAAAATAGACATCTTCTATATTAACACCCGTATTCGTCACCAAATACGGACGCGCATTCTTTCGTAATACCGATATGTATGGCGGATGACGATGAATCGGATAACCGGTAAAAATCAATTCCGGACTCAACAAACGGAGCAACTCGCTACTCGCCGCACATCGCGCATGAACTGCCGATTCCACCACGCTCGCTCTATCTTGATCCGACATAAAAAATTCCTCTAAACCGGTGATTTTCCTTATTTCCTCGTTGCTCAAAACTTGATCACAGCGAACGCTCGCACTCCGCATCCAGTTCCACTAAACCTGGAAAATGCGATGGCAATTGGAATGAACATACTGTAAAAATATTCTCTGTCGCATTGCGAAGACGATGCACTTTCGGCGAAAAATTCTCGCAAAGAAGAAGTATTTGTACACTGATATTTCCCTGCATTTTGTCATCCGAGCTGGTCACTCGCGGAATCACAGTACCACGTACTCCTGTCAAAAACGCCTGCCAAGCGATCAATTGTGCTCCAGACGCGTCTTTCGTGAAACTCGGCACTTCTAACGTAAAAATCTCCTCAAACAACGTGGACATCTTTTCATTCCGCGTCGTCAAGAGCCAGCGGTCTAAACGCTGCTTCACATACAGCACCGTCCAAACGCCACGCTCGCCATCTTCCAACAGATCACCCACACGAGGGGGATCACCGCTCTCGCTTAGCGGGATCTGCCACTGCATCATCCCCGTCAATCGATACGCATTCTTCTCATTCGAAAGGTAATCATTCGCATAAGAGGTCCGAATGGCCCGCGTGATCGGCACTGAATCGCCACCTCCGCGATGCCAGGTCACCGGAATAAAACCGTCCACTATCCGCGAAAAGTCGCCTGAAAAAATCGCCGTCTCTGACATCTTTAAGCCTCACACTCCATCGCTTGTCAAATATTATATCCCAATACTCCGATCTAGCCCGTACGCATAGCGGGTTTTACTAGGGCGTGTTCACATATAATCACATGGTAAAAACCATGGCCAAGAATGAATGACCGCAATCGGAGTGGTTTACGTTGGTTGATATTGAAGTTTGCGCGTCTAGTAAAAAGTTTCCTCTCATGGGTTTTTCGCCCCAAAAAAGTTTTACGAAAAAACATTTTCGTAGAAAATGCGCAACTTTTTACCTGACGCTGGTACAGACATTGCTTCGATTGGGGTGGCAACTTGTGTGAACACGCACTAGATGATTGTACAAATAACATGCTCGCGAACACATAGCACAAAGGTAATTCCCATTCGCTTCGTTGGAAAGGAACGCTATGAATCTATTCCGTATCATGTCGAACCATACGAATGAATCTCATATGGCTGCGATTGAGACAGCTTCGTATCGCACCAATCAATGATCTTTTGAAGCTGTCCCAAATAGTCCGTCCACGAAACACTCTGACCCTCTAGCGTGTAACTCGGCTTCGGACTAAGCGTGATCTCCTCCATATTGTTCATCGCCTGTAAACGAATCTGACGGATCTGCAAAACGTCGTCCATCGTATCCTCCTCACGTTCAAAATATCCCCAAATTTTTCTTCAAAAAAGACCAACTCGAATCAAACGTCGCTTCGTTGTGATCCGAAACGTTGTCCCATTCCATCCAAAAGATGAAAAAATATCTAGTGCGTGTTCACACAAGTTGCCACCCCAATCAAAGCAATGTCTGTACCAGCGTCAGGTAAAAAGTTGCGCATTTTCTACGAAAATGTTTTTTCGTAAAACTTTTTTGGGGCGAAAAACCCATGGGAGGAAACTTTTTACTAGACGCGCAAACTTCAATATCAACCAACGTAAACCACCCCGATTGCGGTCATTCATTCTTGGCCATGGTTTTTACCATGTAATTATATGTGAACACGCCATCTAAATCGCGTTTACTCGAAAACGCACCATAAATAAAATACCCATCTGCGAACGTATTTGGTACTCCACTAAATAATTCCGACCCGCCGCCGAAAACGGTTCGCTCTCGCTCGTCGGTAACGTGTGACGGAAATTGTAACCCACCGCATCACTCTTCCACGCTCCATCCGTTTGCAACGTATCAAAAAACGTTGATGAAATGTCCACCATATTCGAAGCGTGACCGGATACCACCGCTCGGAAATCTGGACGCTGTGCATCTAATTCGTAAACACTGTACCGAATCGAAGCAATTTGAGACGACACGAGGACCATTTCTTTCTCGTCCGCAATTCTCGCCATAAACACCGCCGATGCTTGTTTGAATACGGTCCCTAATATGTCGTGCGCTGAAGATAATGCCACGTCTGATCTCCTCTACTTTTTTTGTTTTTTTCAATATCAATCAAACAGCTATCGCATGCCTGACTAAATGCTCCGCACAAATTTCAGCTGAAAATAACCAATTTCAAATGAACAAAAATATTTTCTAACGATGTATTTCTTATTTCATCTATCGATGATCAAAATGGGAGGAACCTTGTAATTTGATAAGAACCCAAAGCTGTAAACGCTCTCAGAAAGGGTATGGGCAGCGTCGCGGAAACGCCAATGCGTCTAGGATACCAGTGAACTCGCTGCCCGGTATTTCCGACCATCAGTCTGTACTCATCACTACGTAACGCGGATTCAAAACCGCCGCCGCCCCGCGCTCACTCGCCTTGAATCGAACCAAAATATCCTGATTGAAGTCCGCCTCGCTCGGCGCGACCGAATGCGTCACCGTAATCGGCCAGTTCTCCATATAACAAAACGCCTTCCGGAAATTACCCAAAAGCCACGGATGTGATGTGTTATTCGCCACAGATAATCGACTCAACGCGATACGACTGCTCACCACTTGATAACTCGAAAGCGGATTCGAGGTAATCGTCGTCTGACCACCCGATGTCGAATGAACCTCAGTCGCACTCATCGTGCGTTTCGCTGTGTGGTAAACTGACGGTAGCACAAACAGCGTATTGGGTTGAATCAACACAGGTTCCTGCGTCGTGGGATCCAAAATATTCGAAAATACCTGCTCTGCCGCGTCCACGCTCGTCCAGTCCGAAAACGCATTCGACCCCAATTTATTCGCCCACGGCCCCGATTCACTCGAACTATAATAGGTGTTGTACGATGTTCCGTTCCATTTGTAACTGTTCGTAATGCCAAATAGTATGTCAATCAGCCGCTTCTCTTTATTCAACCCCAGAATCTCGCCGACCTCCGCCGCTCGAGACAAAACCAAATTCGTCTGGTCAAAAAATACCGCCTCTCGCGTCACTGGTACAATCAGCCCTCGCTTCGTCGTCTTCGGCGTCTCAATGTAATCCTCGCCAAAACCCACATTGTGGTACGGCATCCCTGGAGCAACTTCCGCCGCGTCATCCGGAATACGGCCCACTCCGGGAATCTTTTCTCCATCAAATCGCGTTGGAATCGTCTCAACCAACTTCGACGCCACAAACGTCTCCTGTGTGTACGAATCCAAAATCTTCGAATAAATGACCTGGTTGCTCACGTTCAAAAACGCCGTCAAATCCACGCCATCGCTTGATTCCAACAACATTGAGCCGCCTCGAGGATTCAAGGTCCGAACCCATTCACGCCCGTCTGGAATCAACGACTCGGCTAAATCTCGAAAACTAAAATCCTCGGGACGAAGCTCACGCCGATCCAACGCCTCGCTCAAATGCGAAACCGTACGTTCCGCTCCATCCAACTCATAACGACGACGCAATTCTCGATATTTAATCGTTGACAATAGTTCTCTCCTCGATCATACTTATGCATCAATGCCCCATCTTCTGATAAGTATATAAATCTTCAGATAGGTATACAAAATCGATAAAATACTTCAGCAAAATGGGTACCCACCACATTAACTTCCATCGTGGAATCCACTTTTTCATCCGGGGACTAAGTCACTCAACGGCCCCAAATTGAACTCCATTGGCAAACATTCCAATCAGAATCGGTCTCATGCCCTGTCGTAAAAAACATCTTCGACCACGATCCGACTAAACACCACCCTGGACCACCTTCGACCAAACGTCGCACAGCACACTCGTCGTCGTACTGCTGTAATGTCGCACCGCGCGACCAATCGCTCCTGTACTGCCCGACAATTTCACCAATTTCTGGTCTTCCAGTAAATTACTTGACGTATTCGGCGCAATGTAACTACCAATCGTAAACGTGTTATCCACACACTCGTACTCAAATACCCCTCGCGTCGCCACTCGAATCGGCGTCGTATCGCCCACGCGGCTCTTCTGCATCGCAATTCCTAAAAATTTTCCTTGAAATCCACTCTGTGTCGTCGAGGCGTCCGTCGTCCAAGCATAAGAAGACGCCGGTTTCGCATCGTCCGTATCCAACCACAATAAATCGCCAATCTCAATTTCCGTCGCAGAGTCCACCGGTGCAATCACTGGATTCGTATCCCCATAACGCCATCGCATTCGATCACTCATCTTCGCTCTTCCTCTCTTGAAATTTCGTCTCACTCTTCCTATAGATTATCTGTTCACTTCCTCGATTGTCAGCTTCGGAAAAATTCCACTCAGTTCTTCTTGATCTCTTCAATAAAATGGCTTACACTCTCCAGCTCACCCGGCTCCTCACGCAACGATAAACGCCTCTGTTCCATCAGCCGAACACGATCCAATATCAACGCACGAATCGTGTATTCATCCTCCGCCTCATAAAGCGTTTTCAAAAATATCTCCGACACCATCAACTGGCCATATGCATCATCCGACAACGGAATCGAAAGTCCTTGTTCCTGTAATAACTCGCGAATGCAAAGCTCACGATCTTTTCGGCATATCTCCTTTCGAAGCAAATGAAGCTCCCCCTCCACTCGCTTACGCGATGCCTCGCTCTCCTCAAAACGCTGACGTAAACTACGATACGAACGCTTACCTCGCGAATTTTCTTCGTCACTCAACGACTTCAAAGAACAAGACTTCGCCAAAGCTCCATCCGTCATCGGAAGAACGGTCTCTTCCCCGTGCTCATCACCTTCCAATAAATTGGTTTCGCCATCCAATCGCAAATCCGCACATTCCAACAAACCACGCCGCTCATAGGGGCCGCAATGAGTAGTTGCCCACTCAAAGGATTCCGGTTCACGTTCTTCGACGTCCAGTTCCGAAGCCGCCAGCCGCAGTTGCGTTGAAGCCAAGGGTGTTGAATCGGACTGTGTAGACACAGATTGCACCAAAGTTTCATTTTGAGACTCGAACAGACCTCGCGTCGTCGCAGGATCCGCCACCAAATCCACACCCAACACCTTCATGATCTTTTGTACTACCACACCCTGCTCATCGTGCGAGGTTTCCGCCTCCACATGATGCGAAAAACCTACGTTTTCAGGTGCATGTTCCGCGTCCCACAACAATTGCTCCGCCAACGGATGTTTGGGATTGTAATGGAAATCCGCAAAAAGCCCCATGTCTGGACGGTATTGGACCCCGTGAAGTACGCCAATCCGATCTCGGTAGTCTCGCGGATGTTCGCCTGATTCCACGTGGTTGATGTTCACCTTCGCATTCTCATAAAGCGATACAGATTCCGATAAACAATTTTCCGTATATCGACGTCCATTACGCGAATAAAAACCCAGTACCTTTACGCCATGTAATATCCCTCGCGAACGATCTATCCGAAACTCTCCCGCTCGCGAAAAGGCATATTCGTACATATTCTCCATTTTGACCTCTTTCATGTTGATGTTTCGGGAATCTTATCGACTCCATCCGTTTTTCGAATGTCTCACCCTCGAAATGCAAAGGCTATGTACGCTATCATTCCCCAAAAAGAATCGTCGCCTCGCTTCCACTGTCTCGAAACGCTCGAAAAGGTTTGAAATTCTTCCACGATACCTCTATTTACAAGTTTGCTCAATTCGACGACGGTAACTTTGGATCGTACCGTCCTGCACCGCAAACTCAATCTGTACCGAACCAAAGAAACCTCGTTCCAATGTCTCCTCGTAAATTTTGCGAAGCATTGACTCGATCCGCTCTATTTTCTCCTGATTCGTATTTGTTTCCCTCAGTTTTACGCTCATCGTTGTATCCAATCACATGGTTCAATTAAAAGGATTTTTTAAAAATGTTTTATTTGTACATGCATATACAAATATATCTTATCTATTTTCGGTCACGATATGACCGAATGTTCTCAAGACTCCTTCTCCGGATCAATACCATGTCGCAATGCCATCGTCTGCGGTGAAAGTACCCCGCAACGCAACAAAATCTCATCCGCCTGGGCTTCCTGCAAACGATTACGTACTACTAAGTTCGGTGGAACACACAATAAACGTATCCGCGATAATGCCTCTCGCGGAAGACGACCCGCTCGTACCGCATGCGAAATCACACGACGGAATATCCGCGTGTCCTCCTCCACCATTTCCTGCTGCAATCGCTGGAATGTCCGAACACACGGCCCCTCCGCCACCATCGTTGAGGAATAATTCGCATTCGACGCATCACTCGTCAGCATAAACTCCGGCATCACTAAACGGGACGCTACCGCTCGAAGCTCCGCTTGCAAAATCGATACAAAACTGCTCGCGTCAATCGTGGAGGCCGGAAACTCGTACTCCACACCGGAAGACGCATCCAATATCGTGCCGGGTGAATAACGACGATACGAATGTACCTGACCACTTGCGTCCACCATGTTGGCATTTGCCTCATTTTGCACAAATTGGCGCACCGTACTCGGATTTCCCTGCGTGTGTTTCCGAATAATCGCTATCGCCGACTGAACGCCGGCTACCACGCTCATGTTCCTTAGAATCTTCTCCGCACGCTGCAAATTCTTCATCACCGGATAAAATAACGGCACGCCTCGCTTCATTGACTCGTCTACGTTCGCCTTTCGATGCTGTATCGACGTCGATGACACTAACTCACCCTTCACAAAATAACCGCGGACTAGCTCCGGATCGTGACTCGCTGTCCAGACCCCAAAACTACTGTCCGGATCTGACGCCCGCTCCGGCGGTGTACGCACTTGTGATGGCTCCACAAATCGCACTCGAACGATCCCATCAGGCTCCTCGAAAAAACGCAAAAACGCCTCGCCATCTCGGTCCATGCGCCGCACGATCTCCTGCTGACGTCGATACCAGTGATTCTCACTCATAAATTCGTCCAACACGCTCTGAACTCGTGACGATAACTCACAGTCCGATTCGCTTCGCGGAATCACTTTACACGAATAACCAGAACCTACAATGTAACTGATCCGATTCTCATGACCGTTGATCGCAAACTCGTTCGTCATCGCTAACTCACGACACGCTAAACGCACCTCGTCTAACTCACCCTCCGTTTGCCATGGGATACAACCGTCTCGAAGCGTCCCCGACATGCACGCTCGCCAGTGTCCCGGTGCGTCGTCGTAAAACTCACTCGGTGGTAATAAATTCCGGAAAAACTCCTCTACGATCTCCCGCATCCCTTGATTCAACATGGAATCTCCCCCATCAATGATATTATGTATACGTGTACAAAAACGGACATTTTACCTGTCAGTGGTACTGCCATTTCATTCGTTTGCCATCCCGGATCACTTTGTTCGCGGTCAGATTGGAGTGGAATATTGAATGAATATTCGACAAGTGGAGCCTGAAACGATGTAACCACCCCAACGGATCACAGACCGGGCGGTAACAGAAACCCGCCACCGGGCGATCCAAGACTAAAGGGGAAGGCGTGTGCCCAAACCATCGTCTAACCGAGAGACTGGACACTGAAGCTCCGTCGCTAAACGTATTGCCATCTCTAATGCGTCCGGACCATCGTCATGATCGCCTAACGGAAATGTACGTAACTGCTCCACCAACAATTGCGAACCTGGAGAACCGCGGCGGAAACGAATCCGACGACCTGATAAAAATGGACTTAATCGACGAATACGAATCATTTTGTTCACTCGATTCTCGATCATCCACGGATTGGTTGACATCCCCCGACGACCAAACTCTTCCGTAAACAACTCTGCCAATAACTGCTGAAATTGGTTCGACTCCACGCCAAATGCGTCTGGCCCAAAACTTCGCACCAACTCCACACCCTCCGATATGATCTGATGCGTTGGTCGCCTCTTCATGTCTGCATCAATATATAAAATCCCACTTGTATCCATCCCCAACATCACAAACGCTGAATAATCGCCGCAACGAGAATCATTCCCCTTACTCGGATCTAGCGTTAGCGTCTTCAACCGAAGATCCGTCGGCCATTCGTTAAACCAAATCGTTTCATCAAATAGTTCCTCCGACCACTCGCATTGGTCCGGATGAATCGGATGATTCTGCTTCTCTCGCTCAAATGTCGATGCACCACCCTCGCATCGCATTCGCATTAACGTGTATAAACTTTCACGTTCTGGCCACAACAACTCCGCTCCGACATCCATTTGGGAACGGTGATCCTCGTAAAACGATAGCGCCCGCTGTGCTGAGTCCGCACGCTCTGCGTCCGAATATAAAGACTCCCATTCCTTCCATAACGACATCGCGTCCGGCCAACGGATAATCGACGAAAATGCCCGTGAACGCCAACCTGGCGTGTGCGTCAACTGAATCGAAAGACACTCCCGATGCAACGCCGTTCCAATGTGAATCAGATTCGTTCGCTCATCACCCGCCTTTAATACCGTTCCCGTAAACCAATTACGTGAACTCTCCCGCAAATCCGCTGAATAAATGTGCATTTCACTCTGCAAGTCATCGCACACGATCAGCGTCGGACGGTTCGCTCCACTCCGCTTACCTCGAAGCCGTTGTCCACTGCCAAACGCCTCGATCACCACCCCATTACGTAAACGCAATATCTGATCTCGCCACACGGGACCTCGACCGAAACTCTCCGGATACACCTTACATAACTCCGGATTCGATACCATTTGAACACGTATACAGTCTAAATGTGATCGTACCTGTTGCCTCGTATCCGAAAGAATCCATATGTAAGGCTCAAGGCCCTCCAACGCACTACGCAACACATACGCTAATGTATTAAGCGTCGATTTCGCCGAACCACGAGGACCTAAAAAATTCAACTTCATCCCTCGACGACTCGAATAACGA